>NZ_CALAGI010000086.1 GCF_937891315.1 uncultured Amaricoccus sp.
CGCGGGCGCGCCACTGGCGCCCCCTAAGGTCGGTCCGCGGGAAAAATCTCGATCCAAACCAAGCAAACGGATCCAGTATTAACGGCCGGCGGCGACGCGGCTTTCGAGCCCGTCGAGGATATGCGTGGCGATCCCGGCATAGTCGCCGTCGAAATGGTGGCCGCCCTTGGTCGAGATCACCTCGACCTTGTTCGGGTCGACGCCGGGGCAGGCGCTGTCGGTTTCCTGATCGCCATGGATGCATTGGACGAGGCCGGTCGGCAGCGCGGCGATTTCGGGGCCGGTCGGGGTCGCGTCGGAAGAAGCGCTGCCGAGCCAGCCCGCCACGGTGATCTCCCAATCCGCCGTCGCGCCGGGGGCGAGGAGCGAGATCTCGGTCACCCTGGCCTGCGTTTCGGGGGGCATGGTGCGAAAGGCGGCGGGCAGCACGCTGGCACCGAAGGAATAGCCGGCGAGGATCACCTTCTCGACGTTCCAGCGCTCGGTATAGACGTCGATCAGCCGGGCGAGCTCGCGCCCCGTCTCCTCGGGCGTGCGCCGGGACCAGAACCAGCGCAGCGAGTCGACGCCGATGGTCGGCACGCCGTCCGTCTGGAGCAGTCCGGCCACGGTCTTGTCGAGGTCGCGCCAGCCGCCGTCGCCGGAAAGCATGATCGCCATGGCATCATGTTTCGGCTCGGTCGACAGTTCGACGATCGCGGGCGCGTCCCCGGCGATCGCGGCCTCGGCGATGGTCGAGGCGATCGCGTCGCCGAGCGCCGCCTCGCCCGCCGCCGGGGACTGCTTGCGGGTGAGCGTGACGCCGGCGGTGCCGAGCGCGTCGGCGCGGGCGGTGGCATCCGCGTCGGCGTCCGAGCCGAGCACGAGCGTCAGCGGCGCCGGTTGCGCGCCGGCGGGCAGGGCGTAGGAGGCGCCGCCGTCGCTGGCGTCGACCCGATCGAACTTGGTGCAGAGCCGGGTGCCGAGCGCCTCGCCGGCGGTGGGGTTCGCGGCGATCACGGCGCCGAGCGTGTCGGCCGGCGTCTGGCTCAGCACGTCGATGGCGATCGCGCCGCCCTCGCCGAAGCCGGCGAGGATCGGCGCGTGAAAGGTGTCGGCGCCGGTCGCGCGCTGCAGGGCGTGACCGATCCGCTCGAAATCCGCGACGAGATAGGCGCAGCTCTTGCCCTGCGCCGCGACGCCGGCGTCGATCGCGGGGAAATAGCGCGGCAGGTCGATGCCGACCACCACCGCGTTGGCATGGCGCAGGCGCGCGGCCAGCGTCGCCTCGGCATCGCCCCAGCCGTCGCCGTCCGACAGCAGGAACACCGTGCCGGTCGCCGGCCCCTCGGGCATCAGCACCACCGGATCGGGGATGAGGCCGGGGTCGAAATCCGGCACCGGCGGCGCGTCGGCGAAGGCGGCGCTGGCCGTGGCGGCCGTGGCGGCGAGAATCGCGAGGGAACGGCGCATCAGCGGTCCTCCTTGAGGCCGCGTCCGATCAGCCGGGCGGCGTCGAGCAGAATGAGGGCGGGGGTCGCGGAGCCGACGACGGCGAGATAGCGCGGACGCCAGGCCGGCTTCAGCTTTTCCTTGAAGCCGCGCAGGCCCTTGAAATTGTAGGAGGGCACGCCCTGCTCGAACAAGGCGTTGCCGAGCCGTTGCCAGGTCGGCGCCGCCATGCTGGCCGAGAGGCCGGCGAGCGGTGCCATGCCGAGGCTGAACCAGGCGACGCCTTCGGCCTTCAGCAGTTCGCACAGGCGCAGGAACAGGAATTCCATGCCGATGTTCGGAATGCCCTCGACATGGCGCATCAGGTCGATCGCCACCTCCTCGCCGCGGTCGGTGCCGAGCAGCGTGGCGAAGGCGACGATTTCCGCGCCGGCGCGCAGAACGGCGACCCGCTGCGCCGCGACGTAGCCGGGCTCGAAGGCGCCGAGCGAGAAACGCTTCTCGCCGGCGCCCCGCGCGGCGAGCCAGGCATCGGAGATGGCGCGCAACCGGTCGAGCGCGGCGGGCACCGCCTCGGGAGAAAGGATCTCGACGGCGAGCCCCTCGCGGGCGCCCCGGCTCAGCACGTTGCGGTGGCCTGAGCGCGACCCGCCCTTGAGATCGAAGGCCGCGAGATCGACCCGCGCCTCCTCGCCGAGCTTGTAGAACCGCAGGCCCGCGTCGGCATAGAGCGGCAGTTGCTCGGGGCTGGTCTCGTAGAAGGCGGCGCGGCCGCCGGCGGCGCGCGCGGTCTCGACGAAGCGCCAGATCAGCTCGGGCCAGAGTTCGAGCGGGCCGACGGGATCGAACAGCGCGATCCAGGAGTTGCCCTGACGGCCGTACATGACGAAGGCGCGGCCGTCGTCGGAGAACATCAGCCGCTTGTCGCCCATCCGCGCGAGATTGGCGCCGGCGGCCGGTTGCGCGCGGATCACCTCGACCGCGCGGGCGAGCGCCTCGGCGTCCGGCGGCGCGCCGCGATCCGGCGCCGGACGCAGCAGCGACCAGGCGGCGGCGAGGCCGGCGAGGAGGCTGGCGCCGAACAGCGCCCGCAGACCGCGCGGGGCCTCCGCCGAGATCTCGAAGCGCAACCAGCTCTCGGCGCCGAACTCCGCGTGCTCGAAGACGAAGAGGAGCAGCGCCAGCGCGCAGAGCAGCACCACGGCCACCGCCGCGATCCAGGGCGGCGTCAGCTGGATTTCGAGCAGCGCCGCCCGCCGGTCGAAGGCCCGCCGCCCGAGCAGGAGGGCGACGATCAGGATCAGCAGCGCCGCCGCCTCGAAGATCGCCACCGCCTTGACCAGCGACAGGATCAGCGCGGCGGCGGCGGCGAGGAGCGCCATCCACCAGGCGCCATCGAGCCGGAAGGCGAGACCGCGCGCCGAGATCATCAGCACCGCGCCGAGCACGCTGGCGAGGAAATGCGCGCCCTCGATCAGCGGCAGCGGCAGGAACTGGCCCAGCCATTCGAGGTCGATGCTGCGCGCCGGGGTGACGGCGGAGAAGACGAGCATGGCGCCGAGCATCAGGGCGAGGGCGGCGATCGCCTGCGGCGCGAGGCCGCCGGTGGCGCGCATCACCGGCATCGCCGGGCTCGCCAGCCGCCGCGCCTCGGCGAAGGCGAGGCCGACGGCGGCGATGGCAAGCGGCAGTGCCTGATAGACGAGGCGGTAGAGCGCGAAGGCGGCCAGGATCTCGGCGGTGGGCGCGGTGCCGGCGAGCGCGGAGAGAAGCACCGCCTCGAAGACCCCCAGTCCGGCCGGCACATGGCTGAGGATGCCGAGCGCCAGCGCCACGGCGAACAGCGGAAGCAGCGTGACATAACCGATCGCGCCGGCCGGCAGGAACGCCCAGAGCACGCCGGCGGCGCAGGCGACATCCACCGCCGTTATGCCAAGCTGGCGCAGCATCAGCCCGCGCGGCGGCGGTTCGAACATGCGCCCGCCCGGCAGGCGCATTGCGCGGCCGGCGAAAACCAGCGGCGCGGAAGCGGCGGCGAGAGCGGCGATGGCGATGGCAACGACCGCGCCGGGTGGGACGCCGGTCAACCCGGCGACGGCGCGGGCGCTGACGAGCGCGGCGAGCGCGCTGGTCGCCGCGAGGCCGAGGCCGAAGGCGACGGTGACGAAGACGACGACGCGGGCGATGTCGCCCGGTCCGATGCCGAGCGGCGTGTAGAAGCGCAGGCGGACGGCGCCGCCGCTGAGCGGCCCGAAGCCCGCCGTCTGGGCGACGGCGTAGGCCGCCGCCGCGCCCGGGGCGATCCGCCGCCACGGCTGCGGCAGGCCGAGCGCGGCGAAGGCGGTGGCGTCGTAGAAGGTAAGCGCGAGAAAGCTGAGCGCGGTCAGCAGAACGCCAAGGCCGATCCGCCAGGGCGGCGCGGAGAGAAGCGCCGCCACCACCTCCGGATAGCTCGCCTCCGTCGCGAGGCGCGTCAGCGCGACGACGGCGAGGACCAGCATGACGAGGGTGAAGCCGCCGATCAGCAAGCCGCGTCGACGCCCGGCCCAGGCGGCGAGCCTCGCCCGCGCGCCGGCGTGCTCGGTCGGTTCATCGATTTCGAAACCGGTCATCCGTCGGCCTCTCGCCAGCGCCCCGGGCCGAGAGGCGCGCGAGCGTGCCCGCATGCCCCGCCGCGCCGCGAGTCGCAAGGGGCGAGGCCCTATCGTCTTGCGACCGTCATGCCGGGCGGGCACAGTCGGGGAATACGCTTGATCCGAAGGAAACCGCCATGCGCCACCGCCTCCTTCCGCTCGCCGCCGCCATCACCGGCGCGTTCGCGGCGCCCGCCGGGGCCTTCACGCTCGATATCCTGCATATCAACGATTTCCACAGCCGGATCGAATCGATCAACAAGTTCGACGCGACCTGCTCGTCCGACGAGGAGGCGGCGGGCGAATGTTTCGGCGGCGCCGCCCGGCTCGCGACCGAAATCAGGGCGCGGCGCGACGCGGCCGAGGCGCGGGGCGAGCCGGCGCTGCTGCTCTCCACCGGCGACAATTTCCAGGGGTCGCTGTTCTTCAGCACCTATTCCGGCAAGGCCGAGCTCGCCTTCCTGAACGAGATGGGCTTCGATGCGATGGTGCTCGGCAACCACGAATTCGACCTCGGGCCGGCGCCGCTGGCCGCCTTCATCGAAGGCGCGAACTTCCCGGTGCTGTTCGGCAATACCGACGCCTCGGCCGATCCGAAGCTCGGGCCGCTCGACAAGGGGCCGCTGATCCTCGATGTCGCGGGCGAGAAGGTGGCGATCCTCGGCGCGATCACGCCCGAGACGGCCGAGATCTCGACGCCCGGACCGACGGTGAGCTTTGGCGACCCGATCGCCTATCTGAAGGGCGCGGTCGCGGCGGTCGCGGCCGAGGGCGTCGATCACATCATCGTGCTGAGCCATCTCGGCGTGCCGGCGGATATTCGCGTCGCCGAGCAGGTGCCGGGGATCGACGCCATCGTCGGCGGTCACAGCCACACGCTGTTCTCGAACACGGTCGAGGGCGCGCCCGAGCCCTATCCGCTGCTCGTCGACGGGCCGGACGGGGTCAAGGTGCCGATCGTCTCGGCCGGGGCCTATTCGAAATATCTCGGCGACCTGACGCTCACCTTCGACGATGCAGGCAAGGTGACGGCCGCGACCGGGTCCACCATCCTGCTCGATGCGAGCGTGACGCCGGATCCGAAGGTGCTGGAGGAGATCAAGGCCTATGTCGGCCCGATCGAGGAGCTGAAGGCGAAGAAGGTCGCGGTGATCGGCGCCGATATCGACGGCAGCCGCGAAAGCTGTCGCGCGGGCGAATGTCCGATGGGCGATCTGGTCGCCGAGGCGATGCGCGACCGGGTGAAGGGCCAGGGCGTCACCATCGCGTTGCAGAACGGCGGTGGCTTGCGCGCCTCGATCCAGGGCGGCGAGGTCAGCAAGGGCGATGTGCTGGCGGTGCTGCCGTTCCAGAACACGCTCTCGACCTTCAACATCCCGGGAGCGGGGATCGTCGCCGCGCTGGAGAATGGCGTCAGCCAGGTCGAGGAGGGCGGCGGCCGCTTCCCGCAGGTCGCGGGGCTCAAATTCAGCTGGGACCCGTCGGTCGCGCCCAACGCCGGGAGGATCAAGGAGGTGCTGGTGTTCGAGGGCGGCGCCTGGGTGCCGATCGCGCCGACGAAGATCTACACCGTCGCGACCAACAATTTCATGCGCAACGGCGGCGACGGCTATGTCGCACTGCGCGACCAGGGCACCGAGGCCTATGACTTCGGCCCGAACCTGGAGGACGTGCTCGGCGACTATCTCGCGAAGCACCCGGACTATGTGCCGGGGACCGACGGGCGGATCACGCGGATCGAATAGGAGCGTCGCTCTAGAGTCTTGATTTAGCGCAATATCCTAGCCGCCAGACGATTCCGTCTGGTTGGATACTGTTCTAACAGCGCAGGTTGCCGAACGCGTCGGCGCGGCAGATGCGCGGCCTCGGCGGCGGCACCTCGCCGGGGCGGGGCGGGGTGTCGCCAAAGGCGTTGGTCCGCTGCGCGGGCACGAAGCCCTTGTCCGCGTTTTCGGCGCCGGCGGGGGTCTGAACCCGTGCGACTCCGGACTTGCGCGGGCGGAACGGCTCGATCGGATCGAACCCATGCGTCGACCTTCCCGAGCAGGCGACCTGCCCGAGCGCGTTGGTCCGGCAGACCTCGATCGCATGCGTCGTCCGGGGCGCCGCCACCGCCAGCAGGATCAGGATCAGCGGGATCGTCGAACGGCCCATGAAAGTTTCCCCCGGGACCGAATATGGGGCGCGCCGCGGCCGCGGGAAAGTCCTCTCGCGGCCCGGCGCGCCCCGCGGACGGCGACCGGTTCAGTCGGTCGGCAACTCCACCCGCGACACCTCGATCTCGACGCGGCGGGGACCGAGTCGGAGCGTCGCCTCACCGCCCGGGCCGACGCCGATCAGGGCGCGGGCGAGCGGCGCGGTGTAGGCGACGGTGCCGTTCGCCGGGTCGGCCTCGTCCTCGCCGGTGATGGTGACGGTCTTTTCCGCCTCGTCCTCGCTGGTCCGATAGGTGACGCGGGCGCCGAACTGCGCGGCCGGATCGCCCGGATCGGGCGTGACGATCCGCGCGGTCGCGTGCCGCAGGTTCCAGTAGCGCAGGTCGCGGCGCAGCCGGGCGACATGCTCGGCGTCGGCCTCGGCGGCGAGTTGGGCGTTCAAGGTCTCGATCTCGGCGCTGATCAGGCGCAGGCCGCGCGCCGTGACGAGGTTCGGCGCGGCGCTGACCGGATGCTCTGGCAGCACCTCGGCTTTCGATCCGTCGTCTTCGCGGACAAAGGCGCGGCTCAAGGCTCCCTCCCCTGCTTTTCCCGAGCCTAGCCCAGACGGCGGGCGGCGACAACAGCGCCCTCTTGGCGCGCGGGACGGCGCCGTGCTAGGGCTCGGGCCTCATATCGGAGTCCGAATTGGAAACCCGCGAAGCCTTGGAGTGGCTGGAAGGCCGCCCCGACATAACCAGTTTGCGCGCCGCCGTCTGCGACCTGAACGGCATCCTGCGCGGCAAGCGCGTCCCCGTCGCCCAGGCGCACAAGGTCCTCGAAGGCCAGATGCGCATGCCCTATTCGATCGCCTGCCTCGATATCTGGGGCGAGGATTTCGCCGGCAATCCGCTGGTCTACAAGTACGGCGACATCGACGGGCGCTGCGCGCCGACCGGCCGCGGCTTCCTACCGATGAACTGGCTCGGCTCGCCGACCGCGCTGATGCCGCTGTGGCTGATGGGCGAGGACGGATTGCCGTTCCTCGGCGATCCGCGCTGCGCGCTCGCCGCCGTCTGCGAGCGATACCGGGCGCTGGGGCTGACGCCCGTGGTGGCGACCGAGTTGGAATTCTATCTCGTCGATACCACCGGCGATGTGCCGATGCCGCCGAAGTCGCCGGTCACCCACAAGATCCTCGACGGCGACGGCGCGCTCTGCATCGACGATCTCGATCACTTCGAGGCGTTCTTCACCGATGTCTACGCCGCCTGCGACGCCCACGGCATCCCGGTCGACAGCGCGATCAGCGAGAACGGCGGCGGCCAGTTCGAGATCAATCTCCTGCATGTGCCCGATCCGCTGAAGGCGGCGGACGACGCGCTCTATTTCAAGCGTTTCGTCAAGGGAATTGCCCGGAAGTACGAGCTGGCGGCCAGCTTCATGGCAAAGCCCTTTCTCGACCGGGCGGGCAACGGATTTCACGTGCATTTCAGCCTGCTCGACCGCGAGGGCCGCAATGTCTTCGACAGCGGCGGGCCGGAGGGCTCGGAGACGATGCGCCACGCCGTCGGCGGGCTGCTCGCCATGATGCGCGCCTCGAGCCTCGTCTTCGCGCCGCATCTCAATTCCTACCGGCGCCTGCAGCCGAACGCGCACAGCCCGTCCGAAGTCTGCTGGGGCTACGAGACGCGCTCGGCGGCGGTGCGGATTCCGGGCGGCTCGAACGCCGCGCGGCGGGTCGAGCATCGGGTGGCGGGGGCGGATGCCAATCCCTATCTCGTGCTCGCCGCGATCCTCGGCGCCGCGCTGGAAGGGATCGAGCGGCGGATCGAGCCGCCCGATCCGCTGGAGACCACCGACGATGTGACGGCGGGCGCGACGCTTCCCATCGACTGGAAGCTGGCCATCGAGGCGTTCGAGCGGTCGGAGGCCATGGCCCGGATCTTCGCGCCGATCCTGCGCGAGAGCTTCGTCGGCATGAAGAAGCAGGAGGTTCAGGTCTTTTCCCGCCAGATCAGCGCCTTCGAGCACGAGACCTATCTGGAGACGGTCTGAGGCCGTTTCGACCGACTGGGACCAGCATTGGGAGAAGTTGAGATGAGCGGCGGATCCTATGCCGGGGACGGCGCCTATCCGTCGAGCTATTACGCGGCGAGCGCCCATTCCGCGCCGTCGCGGCCGCCGCTGGCGGGGGATGTCGAGACCGACGTCTGCGTGGTCGGCGGCGGCTTCACCGGCCTGTCCGCCGGGCTCGACCTCGCCGAGAAGGGCCACCGCGTGGTGCTGCTCGAAGGCGCGCGGATCGGCTGGGGCGCCTCGGGGCGGAACGGCGGCCAGATCGTCAACGGACTGAACGCCAGCCTCGAGACCATCGCCGCGCGCTATGGCAAGGCGACCACGGATTTCGTCGCGACCGTCGTGCAGGAGGGCGGCGCGATCATCCGCGAGCGGATCGCGAAATACGATATCGCCTGCGACCTGAAGCGGGGAAATATCTTCACCGCCTTCACCGCGAAACAGATGGCCGAGCTCGAGGCGAAGCAGGCCTTGTGGCGGACCTATGGCCACGACAATTTCGAGATGCTGGACGCCGCCGGCGTCCGACGGCACATCGCGACGGACGCCTATCTCGGCGGCATGATCGACCATTCCGGCGGGCATATGCATCCGCTGAACCTGGCACTCGGTCAGGCGGCGGCGCTGGAGAGCCGCGGCGGGGTGATCCACGAGGCAAGCCCGGTCGTGTCGATCGAGGCGCTCGACGGCAAGCCGGTGGTCAGGACGGCGGATGGCCTCGTCCGGCCGCGGACCCTGATCCTCGCCGGCAATGCCTATCTCGGCGGCGTGGTGCCCGAGCTCGATACGCGGATCATGCCCTTCTCGACCCAGATCATCGCCACCGAGCCGCTCGGCGCGCGGGGACGGGAGTTGCTGCCGACGGACATGTGCGTCGAGGATCTGCGCTATATCCTAGACTATTACCGGCTGTCGGCGGACGGGCGGCTGCTGTTCGGCGGCGGCACCGTCTATGGCGGCACGGACACCGCCGACATCCGGGCCAAGATCCTGCCGAACCTCGAGAAGATTTTCCCCAGCCTGAAGGGCGCGCGGATCGATTTCGCCTGGTCCGGCAATTGCGCGATCTCCTTCAGCCGCGTGCCGCAGATGGGGCGTCTCGGGCCGAACAGCTATTTCGCCTGCGGATATAGTGGGCACGGCGTGGTCGGCAGCCATCTTTTTGGGCGAATTCTCGCGGAGGCGGTTGACGGGGACCTGTCGCGGTTCGATGTTTTCGCCCATGTGCCCTGGACTCCCTTCCCGGGAGGCCGGCGGTTCCGCGTACCGTATTCCGCCCTCGGTTCCTGGTGGTACGGGCTGCGCGATCGCCTTGGCGTTTGACTCGCGCTGTTAGAGGATATGATGACCCTACGCTTGACCCTAGCCGCCATTGCCACGCTGATCGCCGTTCCGGCGATGGCACAGGAGAAGGTGGTCCATATCTACAACTGGTCGGACTACATCGCCGAGGACACCGTCAAGAAGTTCGAGGAAGCGACCGGCATCAAGGTCGTCTACGACGTCTACGATTCGAACGAGACGCTGGAGGCGAAGCTGCTGGCCGGCAATTCCGGCTATGACGTGGTGGTGCCGACCTCGCAATTCATGCAGCGGCAGGCGGCGGCCGGCGTCTATCAGCCCCTGAACAAGGACGCGCTGCCAAATCTCGTGAACATGGATCCGGCGCTGATGGCCAACGCCACCGCCTATGACCCCGACAACACCTACGGCGTACCCTACATGTGGGGCACCACCGGCATCGGCTACAACGTCGCCAAGGTGAAGGAGCGGCTGGGCGAGGACGCCCCGGTCAACAGCTGGAAGCTGGTGTTTGATCCGCAATACGCCTCCAAGCTCGCCGACTGCGGCATCACCATGCTCGATTCGTCGTCGGACGTGATGCCGAGCGCGCTGGCCTATCTCGGGCTCGATCCCAAGACCAGCGATCCCGACCAGCTGACCAAGGCGGCCGACCTGCTGATGACCGTGCGGCCCTATATCCGCAAGTTCAGCTCGTCGGAATACATCTCAGACCTCGCCAACGGCGAGGTCTGCGTGTCCCTCGGTTTCTCCGGCGACGTCTTCATCGCCGCCGCCCGGGCGATCGAGGTCAAGAACGGTGTCGAGATCGCCTACAGCGTGCCGACCGAGGGCGCGCTGCAATGGTTCGACATGATGGCGATCCCGGCCGACGCGCCGAACCCCGAAGGGGCGCTCGCCTGGATCAACTTCATGATGGAACCCGAGATCGCCGCCGCCAACACCGACTTTGTCTGGTACGCGACCGCCAACAAGGCCGCGCTGCCGCTGATCAATCCCGAGATTACCGGCGATCCGGCGATCTTCCCGCCGGCCGAGGTGCTGGCCAAGCTGTTCCCGGCGGTGGTGCAGAACGCCCGGACCGACCGGATCGTTACACGCCTCTGGACCACGGTCCGCACCGGAAAGTGACGCCCGCGGCGCGGCGCTCCGGCGCCGCGCCCGCCTCGGGGGACGCGACATGACGCCGACCCGGATCGCCTTCTGGCCGAACACCACGGACATCTCGGTCGCCAGCTACCGTATCCGCTGCGCCCAGATCCGCGACGGGCTGGCGGCGCGCGGCATCCCGACCAGCCTCTACCGGCCGCGCGGACGGTTCGCAGCCGCCAGCCCGGTTCCCGACCTGCTCGTCCTGGTGAAGCGGACGCGGGACGCCGACCTGGCCGCCGCGCTGGATCTCGGGCGCCGGCACGGCACCCGGCTGGTGCTCGACCTCTGCGACAATATCTTCTTCGGCGGCGACGCGGGGGACGCCGCCCGGCTCGGAGGCGTCCTCGGCGGGTTCGACGCGATCGTCACCCCGTCCGGCTTCCTGCGCGACGCGGTCGCCGCGCATGTGCCAACCGGCATGCGCTTGCCGGTGATCCCCGACGCGGTCGAGGCCGAGCCGACGCCCTCACCCGTCGCGCGGCTGATCGCGGCGCCGGCTTTCCTGCGCCTGTCGCGGCTTCGGGCCGAGCTGGCCGCCTCCGGCGTCGCCGAGGGGCGGCGGCTGATCTGGTTCGGGATCAGCGGCACCAGGAAGTCGCGCAACGGTCTCTATGACCTCGCGGCCTTCTCCGACATGCTGGCGCGCCACGATGCCCGCGCGCCGGTCTCGCTGACCATCGTCAGCGACAGCCGGGCGAAATACCGCGAGCTCTTCGCCGGCGCCGGCTTTCGTGTCCGCTACCTCGACTGGAACTTCTGGACCTTCAACCACTGCCTGCGGTTGCATGACATCGCCGTGCTGCCGGTGCGCCGCAACGACTACAACTGGGCCAAGAGTGCCAATCGGCTGACCACCGCCTTCGCCAACGGCGTGGCGGTAGCCGCCTCGGCGATCCCGAGTTACCAGCCGTTTCACGACAGCGCCCTGCTCGATGACTGGGACGAAGGGCTGGCCCGGCTGATGGATGCGAAACCCGAGCGCCTGGCGCGGATCGCGGCTGCGCGCGGCACGATCGAGGCTGACTACACCCTGGCCGCCGCAAGTGCGAAATGGGCCGGCCTGCTGGCCGGCCTTTCGCACACGCGGCACTGGACAGCCGCCGCGACCGGCCCTTAAGGTTTTTCAGACGGCGGAGGCGCGGTGTCTTGCCCGGGCTCCCGCCACCCCGTTCCAGCGGAGAGTTCATGACCGAGACCGTCGCCGCCGTGCCTGTGAAGCCCTGGGTATCGGGTACCGAACGACCCTTCGTCAGCATCCAGAAAGTGTCCAAGCGCTTCGGCGACTTCACCGCCGTCGATGACGTCAGCCTCGATATCTACAAGGGCGAGCTCTTCTGCCTTCTCGGCGGTTCCGGCTGCGGCAAGTCGACGCTTCTGCGCATGCTCGCCGGGTTCGAGTCGCCGACCGAGGGGCGGATCGAGATCGATGGCCAGGACATGGCCGGCAAGGCGCCCTACGAGCGGCCGACCAACATGATGTTCCAGTCCTACGCGCTGTTTCCGCACATGACGGTGGAGAAGAATGTGGCCTATGGCCTGCTGCGCGACGGCGTCGGCCGGGCCGAGGCGCGCGACAAGGTCGCCGAGATGCTGAAGCTGGTGCAGCTGTCGCAATTCGCCGCGCGCAAGCCGCATCAGCTCTCGGGTGGCCAGCGGCAGCGCGTGGCGCTGGCGCGCAGCCTCGTCAAGCGGCCGAAGCTCCTGCTGCTCGACGAGCCGCTCGGCGCGCTCGACAAGAAGCTGCGCGAGGAGACCCAGTTCGAGCTGATCAAGATCCAGGAGACGCTCGGCGTCACCTTCATCGTCGTCACCCACGACCAGGAGGAGGCGATGACCCTCTCCACCCGGATCGGGGTGATGAACGCCGGGGTGATCACGCAGATCGGCGAGCCGGCGGAAATCTACGAACACCCGAATTCGCGCTTCGTCGCCGATTTCATCGGCTCGGTGAACATGTTCGAGGGGCGCGTCACCGAGGACGAGCCGGACTATATCCGCATCGACGCCGCCGAGGCGGGGGTGATCTATGTCGGCCACGGCGTTTCCTGCACCATCGACCAGAAGCTCTGGTACGCGGTGCGGCCCGAGAAGATGCGTGTCAGCCGCGAACGGCCGGAGGGCCGGGAGAATGTCTTCAAGGCGGTGGTGGACGAGGTCGCCTACATGGGCAACCTCTCGATCTTCCGCCTGAAGCTGCCGAGCGGCAAGCTGGTCCGCGCCACCCGCGCGAACCTCACCCGTTATGACGACGACGGCATCACCTGGGGCGAGGAGGTCTGGCTCACCTGGGACGACACCGCCGGCGTGGTACTGACCCGATGAGCGCGCTTCGCCGCTGGACCACGGCGCCGCTGCGCTGGCTCGGTTTCGAGGGGCGGGCGCTGGTGATCGCGGTGCCTTTCCTCTGGCTGCTGGTCTTCTTCCTGATCCCGTTTCTCGTCGTGGCGAAGATCAGTCTCAGCGAGGCGGCGATCGCCTTGCCGCCCTTCACGCCGCTGCTGGAATGGGACGGGCTCCGGGCGATCCTGACGCTGAACTTCGAGAATTTCGCCTTTCTCTTCGACGACCCGCTCTATGTGACGGCCTATGTCTTCTCGCTGCGCATCGCCTTCATCTCGGCGGTGCTGGCCCTGCTGGTCGGCTATCCGATGGCCTACTACATCGCGCGGAGTCCCGACAATCGGCGCTCCGTGCTGCTCATGCTGGTGATCCTGCCGTTCTGGACCAGTTTCCTCCTGCGCGTCTACGCCTGGCAGGGGTTCCTGCGCTCGAACGGGGTCATCAACAACTTCCTGCTCTGGACGGGGATCATCGACCAGCCGCTCGTCATGCTGCAGACCAATTTCGCGGTCTATCTCGGCATCGTCTATACCTACCTGCCGTTCATGATCCTGCCGCTCTACGCGACGCTGGTGAAGCTCGACGAGGCGCTGCTCGAAGCATCGGCCGATCTCGGGGCGCGGCCGATGGCGACCTTCTTCCATGTGACGCTGCCGCTCTCGATGCCGGGAATCGTCGCCGGCTTCATGCTGGTCTTCGTGCCGGCGATCGGTGAATTCGTCATCCCCGAACTGCTCGGCGGGCCGAATACGCTGATGATCGGGCGGGTGCTCTGGAACGAGTTCTTCTCGAACCGCGACTGGCCGGTGGCGAGCGCGGTGGCCATCGCCATGCTGGTCGTGGTGGTGGGGCCGATCATGCTGTTGCGGGGCTTCCAGCAGAAGACGGAGGAAAGCTGATGCGCCGCGGCTGGATCATGCCCTTCGTCTGCCTTCTGGGGTTCATCTTCCTCTATGCGCCGATCCTGTCGCTGGTCATCTTCAGCTTCAACGAGAGCAAGCTGGTCACGGTCTGGGGCGGCTTTTCGACCAAATGGTACGGCGAGCTCATGCGCGACCCGCAGATCCTCGGCGCCGCCTGGATCAGCCTGCAGGTGGGGGTCATCTCGGCGACGCTGGCGGTCTGCCTCGGGACGCTGGTCGCCTATGTTCTGGTCCGCTTCACCCGGTTTCGCGGGCGACCACTGCTGACCGCGATGTCGACCGCGCCGCTCGTCATGCCCGAGGTGATCACCGGCCTGTCGCTCCTGCTGCTCTTTGTCTCGATGCAGCAGCTGATCGGCTGGCCGGGGAGCCGCGGCATACTGACGATCATCATCGCGCATGTCACCTTCTGCCTCGCCTATGTCGCGGTGGTGGTCCAGTCACGGCTGGCCGACATGGACCGCAGCCTCGAGGAGGCGGCGATGGATCTCGGCGCGCGCCCGGTGCGGGTGTTCTTCGACGTGACGCTGCCGGTGATCGCGCCGGCGCTGATCGCGGGCTGGCTGCTCGCCTTCACCCTGTCGCTCGACGATCTGGTGGTGGCGAGCTTCGTCACCGGGCCCGGCGCCTCGACCCTGCCGATGGTGATCTTTTCCAAGGTGCGGCTCGGGGTCAATCCGGCGATCAACGCGCTCGCCACCATCATCATCGCCTTCGTCGCGATCGGTGTCGGCGTCGCCTCCTGGCAGATGCGCAAGGCGGCGAAGAATGGATAGGGGCGACCAGGCCTTCCGCGCGCCGGACAATCGCGCGCACTGGCCAGAAATGACTTACGGCGGCGCGGTCTCCTTCCTGCGCCGGCGCTATGCCCGGGACCTCGCCGGGGTCGATGTCGCGGTCTGGGGGGTACCCTACGACGCCTCGGTCACCTATCGCCCCGGCTGCCGCCTCGGCCCGCGGGCGATCCGCGCCGCCTCCGTCCAGCTCGCCGAGCTCAATGCCTTTCCCTTCGGCTTCGATCTCTTCGAGGCACTGTCGGTGGTCGATTATGGCGACGCCTATGTCGATCCACACCATCCCGCGACGGTCGTCGCCGATATCGAGGCGCAGGCGGCGGAGATCCTCGCCACGGGCGCCAGGCTGCTCAGCCTCGGCGGCGACCATTTCGTCGCCTATCCGCTGCTTCGCGCCCACGCGGCGAAACACGGGCCGCTGGCGCTGGTCCAGGTCGACGCGCATGGCGATCTCTGGCCGGACGATCCGGGCCGGATGGACCATGGCACCATGATGGGCCGCGCGATCCGCGAGGGGATCGTCGATGCCGCGAAATCGACCCAGGTCGGCATCCGTACCTTTCACGACACGACCGAGGGGTTGCAGGTGCTGACCGCGCCCTGGATCCATCGCGAAGGGATCGGCGCGGCGATCGAGGCGGTCCGTGCCCGGGCCGGCGACGCGCCGGTCTATCTCAGCTTCGACATCGACGGGCTCGATCCGGCCTTCGCGCCGGGGACCGGCACGCCGGTGCCGGGGGGACTCGCCAGCTGGCAGGCGCTGGAATTCGTGCGCGGCCTCGCCGGGCTGAACCTCGTCGGCATGGATCTCGTCGAGGTCTCGCCACCCTTCGACCATGCCGAGATCACCGCGATCGCGGCGGCGCATCTGGCGCATGACTGGCTGTGCCTGATCGCGCTCGCCGCGGGCGCCGCCCCCCGGCCGGTCGGCCGTCTCTGACGCATCTCCCCGAGGAAGCCCTCATGGCCCCGCCGTCCACCACCGAATTCATCGACCGCCTGCCGGCGGCCTTCCGCGGCTGGCTGTCCGGCCGGCGCATCGAGGAGGTCGAATGCATCGTGCCGGACATCGCCGGCATCTCGCGCGGCAAGGCGATGCCCGCGGCGAAGTTCTCGCGCGAGGACCGGATGTTCCTGCCGACCTCGATCTTCCACCAGACGATCTCCGGCGACTATGTCGACATGCATGACGTCATGCAGTGGACAGAGTCCGACATGGTGCTGAAGCCCGATTTCGCCGCCGCGACCGCCGCGCCCTGGGCCGACGACGTCACGCTCCAGATCATCCACAATGTCGAGGATCTGAGTGGCAAGCCGGTGCCCGTCTCGCCGCGCAACGTGCTGAAGCGGGTGGTGCAGCTCTACGCCGCCGAGGGCTGGGCGCCGGTGGTGGCGCCGGAGATGGAATTCTACCTGATCAAGCCGAACCTCAACCCGAACGAGCCGATCGAGCCGCCGGTCGGCCGCACCGGCCGGCAGATGGTCTCGCGCCAGGCCTATTCGATGTCCGCGGTCGACGAATACGGCAAGGTGATCGACGATATCTACGAGTTCTCGGAGGCCCAGGGCTTCGAGATCGACACGATCATCCAGGAAGGCGGCGCCGGTCAGGTGGAGATCAACCTGCTGCACGGCGATCCGCTCAAGCTCGCCGATCAGGTGTTCTTCTTCAAGCGTACCATCCGCGAGGCGGCGCTGCGCAACAACTGCTTCGCGACCTTCATGGCCAAGCCGATGCAGCACGAGCCGGGCAGCGCCATGCATATCCACCATTCGGTGGTCGAGGCGAAGACCGGCCGCAACATCTTCACCGACGAGAGCGGCGGGCCGACGGCCTATTTCAACAGCTTCATCGCCGGGCTGCAGCGGCATATTCCCGACGTGGTCTGCATGCTGGCGCCCTATGTCAACAGCTACCGCCGTTTCGTGCCGGGCGGGGCGGCGCCGATCAATCTCGAATGGGGGCCGGACAACCGCACCACGGGGATCCGCGTGCCGATCAGCCACCCGGAATCGCGGCGCGTGGAGAACCGGGTGGTGGGGATGGACACCAATCCCTATCTCGCGCTCGCCGCCTCGCTCGCCTGCGGCTATCTCGGGATGAAGGGCGACCTGAAGCCGCGCGAGGCGGTGGCGGGCGAGGCCTACAAGCAGCCGCGCGCCCTGCCGCGCGACCTGCTCGCGGCGCTCGATCTCTTCAAGGATCGCAGTGTGACGGCGGTGCTGGGAGAGGAGTTCTGCGCGCTCTACCGGACGATCAAGCGCGACGAGGTCGAGACCTTCCTGCGGGTGATCTCGCCCTGGGAACGCGACCATCTGCTGCTCAACGTCTGAACCGCCGCGCTTCGGCGTGAGGTGGCCGGCGCTGGTTCCAATGGCCCCGGTCGCGCTGGACTTCGAGAACGAAGCGGGTACATTGCGAATTCCGTCGCCGGACGGGCGCGCAGAATTCCGTTGCCGGACGGGCACGCATCGGTAAAGGTCGCGAAAAGAGCAGAGGACGGGCGTTGCGCTCCAGCGTCGAGTTGTTCACAGGCTGCGGCGGTCTCGCCTTCGGTCTGTCGCGCGCGGGATTCAGGCCGGCGCGCATGGTCGAATGGGATCGCCATTCGGTCGGCAATGTCCTGCACAATCGCGCCCGCGGGCTGGAGCATCTGCGCGACTGGCCGATCCAGTGCGAGGATGTCCGCGATGTCGCCTGGACCCGGCATCGCGGCGTCGATCTCGTCGCCGGCGGTCCGCCCTGCCAGCCCTTCTCGATCGGCGGCAAGCATCGCGGGCACGAGGACCGTCGCGACATGTGGCCCGAGGCGGTGCGGGCGATCCGCGAAATCGGTCCGCGCGGCTTTCTGTTCGAGAATGTGCGCGGGCTGGCGCGCGAGGCTTTCGCCGACTATCTCGCCTGGGTGGTCGCGGCGCTCGGCCAGCCCGGAATCGCGCGTGGCGCGGACGAATCGCGCCCGGCGCATCTCGCGCGGCTGACGGCGGCGGGCGCGGGCGCCTATCACCTGCGCGTCGTCCAGGTGAACGCGGCGGATTTTGGCGCGGCGCAGAAGCGGCATCGGGTGATCCTGCTCGGCCTGCGTCGCGACCTCGGGCCGGCGGCGCCGGAACTGAACCCGACCCATTCGCGCGCCCGCCTGCTCTGGGACCAGTGGGTCACGGGCGATTATTGGGCGCGGCACGGGCTGCGGGCGCCCGCGGCGGGGCCGGACCGGCTCGACGCGCGGCCGGTGGCGCGGCTTCGCGCCGAGGGGGCGGTGCCGGAGGGGCTGCCGTGGCGCACGGTCCGCGACGCGATCGCCGGCCTCGGCCCACCCGGCACCGGCGCGGCGCTCAACCATGTCGCCCAGCCGGGCGCGCGGGCCTATCCCGGCCATACCGGCAGTCCGCTCGACATGCCGGCCAAGGCGCTGAAGGCCGGGGTGCATGGCGTGCCGGGCGGCGAGAATACCATCGCGCTGCCCGAGGGTGGCGTGCGCTATCTGACGGTGCGCGAAGCGGCCCGGCTGCAGGGTCTGCCCGACGCCTATGAGTTCGTCGGCTCCTGGTCCGAGAACATGCGCCAGCTCGGCAACGCGGTGCCGACCGAGCTCGCCGAGGCGGCGGCGCGGGTGATGGCGGTGGCGGTCGCCCGGCGGACCGGGGCGGCCGGCCGGTCCCGCCGCCGGGCAGGCGACGAGGTCGCGGGCAAGACCAAGGCCGCCTGATGGCGGCGGCCTATGGCGAGTTCGAGCTCGACATCCCGAAGGTGATGCGCGCCCAGCTGCCCGCCTTCTTCGCCACGCTGCCGGCGGCGGTGCTGACCCCGGAGAATGTCGAGCGGTTGCCGGACGGCGCGCAGGGCGCCTATCTGCTGTTTCTCGACACGCGCCTCGTCTATGTCGGCAAGACCGACGCCCAGGCGGGCTTTCGCGGTCGCCTCGCCCGGCACGCGCAGAACATCCAGCATCGGCGGGGGCTGGCGCCGGAGCGGATGTCCTTCAAGGCGGCGCGGATCTTCGTCTTCTCGACCTTCGACCTTGAAACCATGCTGATCGAGGAATTCACCCGCCTCGGTGGCGAGCGGCCGGCCTGGAACTTCAGCGGCTTCGGCTCGAACGACCCCGGGCGCAACCGCGAGGGCCAGGCGCCGGCCGCCTTCGATCGCGACTATCCGGTCGATATCGATCAGCCGGTCGAGGCGCCGCCGCCGGGTCCGCATCCATTGTTCGAGGTGATGCTGGCGCTGAAGGCGCGTCTTCCCTATCTCTTCCGGTACGAGGCGGACGGGATGGGGGCGAGCGCATGGCGCGGCGGGCACCGGGACATGATGTGGCGCACGATCGAGGTGCCGGCGCCGCCGGTGACGACGCGCGCCCTGCTGCTGCGCATCCTCGCCGAGCTGCCGCCGGACTGGCAGGCGACGGTGCTGCCGAACCGGGTGATCCTCTATCGCGAAACCCGGACCTATCCGGCCCAGCTGGAGGCGCTGCGGCGAGAGGGGTAGGGGTTGATCCGGCCCGAAGCGCGCAGATGCGGCTGGTGCGTGGCAAGGATACCGGGCCGGAGATGGTGGTGCGCCGTCTCGCCCACGGGCTCGGCTACCGCTTTCGCCTTCATCGCCGCGACCTGCCCGGCGCGCCCGATCTGGTGTTCGCGGGGCGGCGCGGAATCGTCTTCGTGCATGGCTGCTTCTGGCATCGCCATGGCGATCCCGGCTGCTGGCGCGCGCGGCTGCCGAAATCGCGACCGGAATTCTGGGTGCCGAAGCTCAGCGCCAACGCCGCGCGCGACGCATCCGTCGAGGCGGCGCTGCGCGCGGACGGCTGGGAGGTCCTGGTGATCTGGGAATGCGAGACGACGCCGACGCGGCGCCGTGCGCTGGCGGAGCGGCTCGATGGGTTTCTTGGTGGAAAGATCAGGCCCCAGGAGTCATGAGTCAGGAAAAACCGGAGGCCGGGGCGCGATCCGGACCCCTGAGGATCCGGAGGAGACCCCCGATGTTGACGAGCCCCTCGCCCTATCTCTCCGGCCTCGACAAGACGGCGGCGAACCATGTGCCGCTGACGCCGCTCACCTTCCTCGACCGCGCCGCCTCGGTCTGGCCGGAGCGGCCCGCCGTGGTGCACGGGCCGGTCCGCCGGAGCTGGGTCGAAACCGCCGGCCGCTGTCGCCGCCTCGGCTCGGCCCTTGCCCGCCGCGGCGTCGGGCGGGGCCAGACGGTCGCCTTTCTCGCGGCCAATACACCGGAGCTTTTCGAGGCGCATTTCGGCGTGCCGATGATGGGGGCGGTGCTGAATGCGATCAACACCCGGCTCGACCCCGAGGCGATCGCCTTCATCCTCGCCCATGGCGAGGCGCGCATCCTGTTCGTGGACCGCGAGTTCGGCGCAACGGCCCGCCGGGCCCTCGCCATCCTCGGCCGGCCGATCCCGGTGATCGGCATCGACGATCCGAGCTTCGAGGGCGGCGAGCTGATCGGCGACACGGACTACGAAGCCTTCCTCGCCGAGGGCGACGCCGCCGAGACCCTCGCCGGGCCGACCGACGAATGGGAGCCGATCGCGCTCAACTATACCTCGGGCACCACCGGCAATCCGAAGGGCGTCGTCTATCACCATCGGGGGGCCTATCTCAACGCGGTGTCGAACGCGCTGAGCTGGGAGCTGGCGGAGCGGCCGGTCTATCTCTGGACGCTGCCGATGTTTCACTGCAACGGCTGGTGTTTTCCCTGGACCCTGGCGGTGGTGGCGGGCACCAGCGTCTGCCTGCGGACGGTGCGGGTCGAGACGGTGCTCGACCTCGTCCGGAGCGAGGGCGTCACGCATTTCTGTGGCGCGCCGATCGTGCTCAACATGATCAACAACGCCCCGGCCCAGTTGCGCGAAGGCATCACCGGCAAGGTGAAGGCGATGGTCGCGGGCGCCGCGCCGCCGGCGGCGGTGATCGCGGGGATGGAGGCGATGGGCTGGGAGGTCACCCATGTCTACGGGCTGACCGAATGCTACGGGCCGACGGTGGTCAATGTCTGGCACGACCGCTGGAACGGGCTCGACCTGGGCCAGAAGGCGGCGATCAAGGCGCGTCAGGGCGTGCGCGGGCCGATGCTGGAAGCGGTGATGGTGGCCGATCCCGCGACCCGTCTCCCCGTGCCGAAGAACGGCGAGACGATCGGCGAGATCTTCATGCGCGGCAACAACCTGTTCTCGGGTTACCTCAAGAACCCGACCGCGACGGCAGAGGCCTTCGAAGGCGGCTGGTTCCATACCGGCGACCTCGCGGTCTGGCACGAGGACGGCTATGTCGAGATCAAGGACCGCTCGAAGGACATCATCATCTCCGGCGGCGAGAACATCTCCTCGATCGAGATCGAAGACGTGCTCTATCGCCATCCGGACGTGATGGAGGCGGCCGTGGTCGCGCGCCCCGACGAGAAGTGGGGCGAGACGCCCTGCGCCTTCGTGGTCCTGAAGGAGGGCGCGACCGTGACCGAGGCCGAGATCATCGCCTTCTGCGAAAGCCAGCTCGCCGGCTTCAAGGTGCCAAAATCGGTGGTCTTCGGCCCGTTGCCGCGCACCCAGACCGGCAAGGTCCAGAAGTTCGTGCTGCGCGCGACCGCGCGCGAGCTCTAGAGCAGTATCCAACCAGACGGAATCGTCTGGTGGTCAAGATATTGCGCTAAATCAAGACTC
>NZ_CALAGI010000087.1 GCF_937891315.1 uncultured Amaricoccus sp.
CCCATCCGTCACGCCCAACGCCCGGCTGGGGCTTGTGTCCGACCCCTGAGTAAAGAGTCAGCCGGCGTGGCCGTTGGTATGACCCGCTACCCCGCGGCTCCCCGCCTTGCGAGTCGGCGCGTGGCGTGGTTTACCGGCGGCGGATATTGGAGGGGCGAGGCATGGACAAGTTCACCAAGCTGACCGGCGTCGCGGCGCCGATGCCGATGATCAATGTCGATACCGACATGATCATTCCGAAGCAGTTCCTGAAGACGATCCAGCGTTCCGGGCTCGGCAAGAACCTGTTCGACGAGATGCGCTACGACCGCGAGGGCAACGAGGTCGCGGATTTCGTCCTCAACAAGCCGGCGTATCGGCAGGCCCAGATCCTGGTCACGGGCGAGAATTTCGGCTGTGGCTCCAGCCGCGAACATGCGCCCTGGGCGCTGCTCGATTTCGGTATCCGCTGCGTGATCGCGCCGAGCTTCGCCGACATCTTCTACAATAACTGCTTCAAGAACGGCATCCTGCCGATCGTGCTGCCCCAGGAACAGGTCGATCTGCTGATGGACGACGCGGAGCGCGGCGCGAACGCCGTCGTCACCGTCGATCTCGAGACCCTGACCATCTCCGGGCCGGATGGCGGCCAGATTCCCTTCGATCTCGACCCGTTCCGGCGGCATTGCCTGCTGAACGGTCTCGACGATATCGGTCTGACCATGGAAAAGGTCGCCGATATCGACACGTTCGAGGCGGACTACGCCAACCGCGCGCCCTGGCTGCGCGCCGGCTGAGCCCCGCGCCCGAGGTTGGTGATCTGAAACCGGGCAGACGGCGGCGCATGCTCTTGCCGGGTGGCGGTCGGCCGGGATAAGCAGGTCGGTGCGCCGCGACGAGCGCCCGAACGGAGCTAGCCACATGCCGATTCCGCCGCCGGAAGTCATCGAAGTCACCAAGAGCAAGATCGCCTGCGACGGCGGCGGTGGAGCGGCCGGGCATCCGCGGGTCTGGGTCGAGATCGACCCCGCGAAGGGATATGTCGAATGCGGCTATTGCGACCGCAAGTTCGTGCTGAAGCCCGGCGCCACGCCGGACCATTGACGTGAGCGCCGAAGTGTCGGGCTTCGGCGCGGGTCATCATCTGCATCTGATCGACGGATCGGGCTTCATCTTCCGCGCGTACCACGCGCTGCCGCCGCTGACGCGCAAGTCGGACGGCCTGCCGGTGGGCGCGGTCGCCGGCTTCTGCAACATGGTCTACAAGATGGTCGAGGAGTCGAAAGGCCCCGACGCGCCGACCCATGTCGCCGTGGTCTTCGACAAGTCCGAGCGAACGTTCCGCAACACGCTCTATCCCGCCTACAAGGCCCAGCGACCGCCGGCGCCCGAGGATCTGGTGCCGCAGTTCGGGCTGATCCGGCAGGCGACGCGCGCCTTCAACCTGCCCTGCCTGGAGATGGAGGGCTTCGAGGCCGACGACATCATCGCCACCTATGCGACGCAGGCGGCGGCGCGCGGCGGGCGGGTCACCATCATCTCATCGGACAAGGACCTGATGCAGCTGGTCGGCGGCGGCGTCGAGATGCTGGACGTGATGAAGAACCGCCGCATCGGCCCCGACGAGGTGCGCGAGAAATTCGGCGTCGGGCCGGAGCTGGTGATCGACGCGCAGGCGCTGGCCGGGGATTCGGTCGACAACGTGCCGGGAGCGCCGGGGATCGGCATCAAGACGGCGGCGCAACTGCTCGAGACCTTCGGCGATCTCGACACGCTGCTCGCCCGCGCCGGGGAGGTGCCGCAGGCCAAGCGCCGGGCGACGCTGATCGAGTTCGCCGACCAGATCCGGATCTCGCGCGAACTGGTGACGCTGAAGCGCGACACGCCGGTCGAGGAGCCGCTGGAGGCGCTGGAGGTGCGCGACCCCGATCCGGGCATGCTGCTCGCGTTTCTCGGCGAGATGGAGTTTCGCACGCTGGCCGCGCGGATCGCGGGCAAGCTCGGCATGGCGCCGCCGGTGATGGCGGAGGCGGCGCCCGCCGGCCTGGGCAAGGCCGAGGCGGCCGAGCGCGGGGTGGCGCATCGCGAGGGTCCGGTGGTCGGGCCGGCCGCGGCGCCGATCGACCGCGCGCCCTACGAGATCCTGCGCGACGCAGGTGCGCTCGGCGGCTGGATCGACCGGATCAAGGCGCGGGGCGCGGTGGCGATCGACACGCGGGCGAGCGGCGTCGACGAGATGGTGGCCGACCTCGTCGGCATCGCCCTGTCGCTCGGCCCGGGGCGAGCGGCCTATCTGCCGCTTGGCCATCTCAGCGGCGCCGGCGATCTCTTCGACGCTGGCCAGCGCGCCGAGGGGCAGATTGCGCTGGACGACGCGCTGGACCTTCTGCGCCCGGTGCTGGAGGATCCGGCGATCCTGAAGATCGGACACAACATCAAGTTCGACGCGAAGCTGCTCCGGCGCCACGACGTCGCGCTGGCGCCGATCGACGATGTGATGCTGATCTCCTACGCCTTGCACGCGGGCACCCACGGCCACGGGCTCGACTATCTGTCGGAGACCTATCTCGGTCACGTGCCGGCGGCGCTGAAGACACTGACCGGCGGCGGCAAGAGCGCCCGGAGCTTCGCCCAGATCGGGATCGAGGACGCGGCCGGCCACGCCGCCGAGGAGGCCGAGATCATCTGGCGGCTCTGGACCGCGCTGAAGCCCCGGCTGCCGTTCGGCCGGGTGGCGCGGGTCTACGAGAGGCTGGAGCGGCCGCTGGTGCCGGTGCTGGCCGAGATGGAGATGCACGGGGTACTGGTCGATCGCCAGCATCTGTCGCGCCTCTCGGGCGTCTTCGGCCAGCGCATGGCGCAGCTGGAAGACGAGATCCATTCGCTCGCCGGAGGGCGGTTCAACATCGGCTCGCCAAAGCAGCTCGGCGAGGTCCTGTTCGACCAGATGGGCTTGCAGGGCGGCAAGAAGGGCAAGACCGGCGCCTATGGCACCGGCGCCGACGTGCTGGAGGAGCTGGCGGCGCAGGGGCAGGACCTGCCGGCGCGCGTGCTCGACTGGCGCCAGCTCTCCAAGCTGAAATCGACCTATACCGACAGCCTGCAGGACTACATCAATCCCAATAGCGGCCGGGTGCATACCTCCTATGTCATCTCCGGCGCGGCGACCGGGCGGCTCGCCTCGACCGAGCCCAATCTGCAGAACATCCCGATCCGCAGCGAGGAAGGCCGCCGCATTCGCGAGGCCTTCGTCGCCGGCCCGGGCAATGCGCTGCTCAGTCTCGACTACAGCCAGATCGAGCTCCGCATCCTCGCGCACATGGCCGATATCGGCGCCCTGAAGCAGGCGTTCCTCGACGGGCACGACATCCATGCGATGACCGCCTCCGAGATGTTCGGCGTGCCGATCGAGGGCATGGACCCGAGCGTCCGGCGCCAGGCGAAGGCGATCAATTTCGGCGTCATCTACGGCATCTCGGCCTTCGGCCTCGCCAACAACCTGCGCATCCCGCGCGAGGTGGCGAAGAAGTTCATCGACACCTATTTCGAGCGTTTTCCGGGGATCCGCGAATACATGGATGAGACCATCGCCTTCGCCAAGGCGAACGGCCATGTCGAGACCCTGTTCGGGCGTCGGGTGCATACGCCGGAGATCAACGCCCGCGGGCCGCACGCGGGTTTCGCCCAGCGCGCGGCGATCAACGCGCCGATCCAGGGCTCGGCGGCGGATATTCTGCGCCGCGCGATGATCCGGGTGCCGGCGGCCATCGAGGGCCTGCCGGCCAGGCTTCTGCTGACCGTGCATGACGAGCTTCTGTTCGAAGTCGAGGCCGGCGCGGTCGAAGAGACGGCGGCGGCGGTCAAGGCGGCGATGGAGGGCGCGGCGCTGCCGGCCGTCGCGCTCGACGTGCCGCTGGTGGTCGAGGCGGGCCATGGCGCCAACTGGGCGGCCGCGCATTAGAGCAGTATCCAACCAGACGGAATCGTCTGGTGTTCAAGATATTGTGTCAAATCAAGACTCTGGAGTGGACGCCGAGCCGGTTCTGCCGGATCGGCTTCCGCTCCGGGAGTTCGTTTGAAAGCTCGGACGGGTCGTCCCGGGCGGGCTCGCTAACCAACTGGTAACCTTGGCTGCCTAGACCGGAAACGGTTGGCGTTCGAGGAGAAACCCGCGCGATGATGCCCCGGATCGGCCCCTGGCTGTGGCTCGCGCTCGCGCTCGGCCATCTGCTCGCCGCCGCGCCGGTCTGGGCGATCGACGGCGCCGACACCGATCCCGAGGACTATTCGGCCGCGCTCTGCGAGCAGGCGATCGCAAACGGCGCCCGCCGGGGCGGGGTGCCGCCCGAAGTGCTGCACGCCGTCGCCCTGACCGAGACCGGGCGCAACACGGGTGGCAAGATGCGGCCCTGGCCCTGGGCGATCAACCGCGAGGGCAAGGGCTACTGGTTCAGGAACCAGGAGGAGGCGCTGGCTTTCGGCAAGCAGAGCCTGGCCGAGGGACGGCCGTCCTTCGACGTCGGTTGCGTGCAGATCAACTACCGCTGGCACGGCCACGCCTTCCCGTCGATCGAGCAGATGTTCGATCCGGAATATACCGCCACCTACGCGGCGCAGTTCCTGCGCAACCTCTACGAGGAGCGCGGCAGCTGGTCCGAGGCGGCGGGGGCCTATCACTCGCTGACCCCCGACAAGGCCGGCATCTATCGCCAGCGCTTCGACCGGATCCTCGCCGGGCTTGATCCGGACGCCCTGCCCGACGCCGGCATGCTCGTCGCGCGCGCCGGACCGGGCCAGCGTCACAGCACGCGGCAGGAGCGGCGCGAGGCGCAACGCAAGGCGATGGCCGAACGGATCGCGCGCGCCGGGCCACCGCTGGCGCCGCTCGCCGGCTCGATCGCGCCGATGCCGGCCCAGCCGCTCGATGGCGCGATGCTGACGCAAGGCAAAGCCCTGCTCACCCAGGGCTCGCCGTTGCTGATCGAAGGGCGCCCGCTGCTGACCGCGCCCGGCGGAGGGCTGTTTTGAACGCGCTCGCAAGTTCCTCGTCGCCGCGGTTCTCGGCGCGGATGCTCTACCAGCCGACCGTGCTGCTCGCCATGGCGTTGATGGCGGTCATTGCCATGATGATCCTGCCGATGCCGACCTGGATCGTCGACATGGGGCTGGCCGCGTCCTTCGGGATTGCCATCCTCATCTTCACCATCACGCTCTTCATCCAGCGGCCGCTCGACTTCTCGTCCTTCCCGACGATCCTGCTCGCCTCGCTGATGCTGCGCCTGTCGCTCAACGTTTCCTCGACCAAGCTCATCATCGGCCAGGGGCATACCGGGCCGGGGGCGGCGGGGCATGTGATCGAGGGCTTCGCCAACTTCATCATGGGCGGGTCGGTGTTCCTCGGGCTGGTGATCTTCGCGGTGTTGCTCATCGTGAATTTCATTGTCATCACCAAGGGCGCGGGCCGCATGGCCGAGGTTTCGGCCCGCTTCGCCCTCGATGCGATGCCCGGCAAGCAACTCGCCATCGACAGTGACATGGCGGCCGGCGCGATCACTCATGAGCAGGCGCGCGAGCGGCGGCGGATCGAGCAGGAGGAGACGACCTTCTTCGGCTCGCTCGACGGCGCGTCGAAATTCGTCAAGGGCGACGCGGTCGCGGGCCTGCTGATCACGCTGCTCAATCTCGTCGTCGGCCTCGCGATGGGCGTTCTGGTGCACGGGATGCCGGTCTACGACGCGTTCGAGACCTATTCGATCCTGACCGTCGGCGACGGGCTCGTCACCCAGATCCCGGCGGTCATCATCTCGATCGCCTCCGCCATGCTGTTGTCGAAGGGCGGGCTGGTCGGTTCGACCGACCGGGCGCTGATGTCGCAGCTCGGCGGCTATCCGGTGGCGCTCGCCACCGTCGCGGTGCTGATGGCGCTGTTCGCCTTCGTGCCGGGCCTGCCCTTCATTCCGTTCATGATCGGCGCCGGCTGTCTCGCCACGGCGGCCTGGGTGGCGCAGGGCACGTTGCGCAAGGAGGCCGAGGCCAAGGCCGCGCCCAAGCCGGAAGCGGAGGCGCCGCCGAAGAAGTCGCTCGGCGATCTGCTCGACGTCGACGAGATCCACATGGAATTCGCGCCGAACCTCGTTCCGGTGGTGATGGACGCGGCGACCGGCCTCGATGCGCGCATCCTCAACATGCGCAACCATATCGCCCAGGCCTTCGGTCTCATCATGCCGGAGATCCGGCTGACCGACAATCCGGGCCTGCCGCCCGGCACCTATGCGATCCGCATCCAGGGGATCGAGGCGGCGCGCAGCCGGATCGAGACCGACCAGGTGCTGGTGCTGCTGCCCGACGAGAGCGCCGACGCGCCCGAGGGCCGGACGGTGGCCGAGCCGGTCTATGGCGCCCCCGCCCGCTGGATCGCGGCGAGCCTTCAGGAGGAGGCGGCGCTGATGGGTCTCTCGGTCGTCACCCCGACCGAGGTGGTGGCGACGCATCTCCTGGAGATCGTGAAGCAGAATTTCGGACGGCTCTTCACCCGGCGCAGCCTGCGCAAGCTGCTCGACGAATTCACCACGCTCAGCGACACCAAACGCGCGGAAGCCAACCGGCGGATGATCGACGAGTTCGTGCCGGACAAATTCCCGATCGACACGCTGCAGGCCGTGCTGCGGCTGCTGCTCGAGGAGCGGGTTTCCGTGCGCAACCTGCCCCTGATCTTCGAGGGGATCGCCGAGGTCTACAGCCCCCAGGCCGGGGCGGCGGTGATCAGCGAGCATGTCCGTCACCGGCTCGGATTCCAACTCGTCGCCGAGATACGGGAGGCGGATGGCGCCCTGCCGCTGATCCAGCTCACCCCCGCCTGGGAGGAGCTGTTCCAGAAATACCAGTTGCCCGAGGGCTCGGGGATCGTCGATGTCGCCCTGCCGCCGGCGGAGTTCAACCGGCTGGCCAATTCCATCGCCGACAAGATCGCCGCCGCCGGGGCGCAGGGCCGCTATCCCGCCGTCGTCACCTCGACCAAGCGACGGCGGTTCCTGCATACCGTGCTCGCCGCCAAGGGTATCCGCAACCCGGTGCTGAGCTTCGAGGAGATCGGCGCCACGGCGCGGCCGGCGGTGCTGGGGCTGGCATGATCGAGGGGCTGGCGGCCCTGCTCGACCTGACCGAGGCGGGGCTCGCCGGCTTCATCCTCGTCTTCGTCCGGGTCGGCGCGGTCATGACGCTGCTGCCCGCTTTCGGCGAACAACTGATCCCCGCGCGGGTGCGGCTGGCACTCACCTTCGCCTTCGCCATGGTGGTCTGGCCGATGCTGGCCGGCACGCTGCCGCCGCTCGATCCGGGCCGGCCCTTCATGCTGACGCTGGTGATCGAGACGGGGATCGGCCTGATGCTCGGCATCGGGGTCCGGATGATGGTCTGGGCGCTGCAGTTCACCGGGACGGTCATCGCCCAGTCGACCGCGCTGGCGCAGATCCTCGGCGCCGGCGTCGCCCCGGATCCGATGCCCGCGATCGGCAATATCCTGATGCTGGCCGGGATCACGCTCGCCGTGGTCACGGGCCTGCATGTCAAGGCCGCGCTGCTGATGGCGCGCTCGTACGAATTGCTGCCGATGGGCCTCGGCCTCGCCGGCGCCGACGTGGCGGCCTGGGGCACCGCGCGGGTGGCGCGGGCCTTCGCGCTCGGCTTCAGTCTCGCCGCGCCCTTCGTGATCGCGGCCTTCGCCTACAACCTCGCACTCGGCGCCATCAACCGGGCAATGCCGCAGCTGATGGTCGCCTTCATCGGCGCGCCGGCGATCACGGCCGGCGGCCTCCTGCTCCTGATGCTGGCCGCGCCGGTGATCCTGCGCTTCTGGAACGCCGAGCTCGACGCGACGCTGGCCAACCCGCTCGGGGTGCCTCGATGAGCGAGGAGGGCGGCGGCGAAAAGGTCCTCGACCCAACCCCGCATCGGCTGGCCGAGGCGCGGAAGAAGGGCGACATCCCGCGATCCGCCGATGTGACGGCGGCGGCGACCTATCTCGCGCTGCTCGCCGTCATTGCGACGGTGGGCGCGGTCGCCGTCCAGCGCTCGGCCTCGGCGCTGATGACCCTGCTCGCGCAGCCCGACCGGCTCGCCGGCCGGATGCTCGGTCCCGGTGGCCCCGGCCTCTCCGCCGCTCTGATGGCCGACGTGCTGACGCCGCTGGCGCCGTTGTTCCTCCTGCCCATGGTGGGGGCGCTGGTCAGCCTTTTCGCCCAGCAGGCGGTGGTCTTCGCCGGTGACAAGATCGAGCCGAAGATGTCGCGCATTTCGATCCTGTCGAACTTCAAGAACAAGTTCGGGCCGACCGGTCTCGTCGAGTTCGCCAAGGCGACGATCAAGCTGACCGCGATCGCCACGGCGCTGTTCTTCTATCTGGTGCGCGGGGTCGATGGCATGATCGGCGCCGCGACGGCGGAGGCCGGGGCGGTGCCGGCGCTGATGATGGAGACGCTCGTCACGCTGCTTGCCATCACCGCCGGGATCGCGGTGCTGATCGGCGGCGTCGATCTCGTCTGGCAGCGCTTCGACCACGCCCGCAAATTGCGCATGTCGTTCCAGGACATGCGCGAGGAGCACAAGCAGTCCGAGGGCGACCCGCATGTCAAGGCGCAGCGGCGGCAGCGCGGTCAGGAGATCGCGATGAACCGCATGCTGCTCGACGTGCCGAAGGCGGACGTGGTGATCGTGAACCCGACGCACTTCGCCGTGGCGCTGAAATGGAGCCGGGCCAAGGGTTCGGCGCCGGTCTGCGTCGCCAAGGGCGAGGACGATGTGGCGCTCCGGATCCGCGAGATCGCCGAGACTGCGAAGATTCCGATCCACAGCGACCCGCCGACCGCGCGCGCGCTCCACGCGGCGGTGGAGATCGGGCGCGAGATCCGGCCCGAGCACTATCGCGCGGTGGCCGCCGCCGTCCGCTTCGCCGATCGGATGCGCGCATCCGCGAGGGCGCGGGGAATCTCGTGACGCCGGCCCGGCTCCGCGAGCTCCTGCGCCTCGCCGAGGCACGGAAGTCGGGGAACCTCGCCCGGCTCGACGCGCTGCTGGCCGAGGTCCGCGCTTGCGAGGCCGAGATCGAGGACGCGGCGCGGACGGTGGTTCAGGATCTGGCGGCGGCGGCCGAGATGCCGATGGCCCAGCTCGCGCTCCGCCAGATCTGGGCCGACCAGCGCGTGGCTCAGGCTCGGCGGCGGATGGCGGCGCTTGAGCCTCGGGTCGCCGAGGCGCGGGCGACGGCGCTTCAGAGCCTTGGCAAGCACGCCGCGCTGGAAAAGCTCATCGACCACGCGGATCGGGACGCCGCCCAAGTCCGCGCGGCGCGGGCCGAGCGCGACGCGCCGCCGCCGCCGCCAACCGCGCGCCGCACCGGATAGACGCCGGACGCCTCAGGCCAGCGTCGTCGCGATCCGCTCCAGCGTCGCCTTCTCGGCCGCGCTGACCTTCTCGCCGCCGAAGCCGAGAAAGCCGCCCTCGCTTCCCGCCTCGGCCACCTTGGCCGCGATCTCGTTCAGCCAGGCCTTGAACCCCGACGCCGCCTCGGGCGCCTTGGCCGCGACGAGAGCCGAGACCGCGCCGAGCTCGGTCACCGCGGAATCGACGATCGCCGCCGGCGCCTTGCCCCGGGCCTCGGCCTTCAGCGCGCTCCGTGCGAGGTCGCGACCCTCGCTGGTCTGGTAGGCGGCGACGATCTCGTCCACCAGCGCATTGCCACCCGCGGCCTTGCCGATGGCACCGGCGACCGCGACGCTCTCCTTGACCGCGCCCCACAGGCCGCCGGGATCGGCCGCCGTCACCGCGATGCTGGCGAGCATCGGTGCGCCGACCACCCGCGCCCATTCCTCCGGCGTGAAAGCTTCCTTCAGGCTCATCCCCAGTCCTCCCGTTTTTATCCGAGCGGCGAGAATTGCCCTGAAGGCCGTCCGTTGCAAGTGCCGAGGAATTCGCCTTGCAAGCGGTTTTGGCGCCGGGATAGCTTTGGCGCGCATCTTCGCTCAGCCGTTCGTGGTCGCTCTCGGGGTCGGAGGGTGGGTGAAAGCGTGGTTCGAGGCAATGCGGGGTCTGAGATGCGGGGCAAACTGACGCTCGAGGAACTGGCCGAGGCGGTGGCGGCGGGAACGATCGACACCGTGCTGGTCGCGCTGATCGACATGCAGGGCCGGCTGATGGGCAAGCGCTTCCAGGCCGAGTTCTTCCTCGAAAGCGGCTGGCGCGAGACTCACGGCTGCAACTATCTCCTCGCCACCGACTTCGAAATGGAGACGGTGCCGGGCTACGCCGCCACGAGCTGGCAGGCCGGCTACGGCGACTATACCATGCGCCCCGACCTCTCGACGCTGCGCGTCGTGCCGTGGCTGCCCGGCACCGCTCTGGTCCTCTGCGACGTCGAGGACCATCGCACGCACGCCGAGGTGCCGCATTCGCCGCGCACGCTGCTCAAGGGCCAGATCGCACGGCTGGAGGCGATGGGCCTGCGGGCCATGATGGCCTCGGAGCTCGAATTCTTCCTGTTCGAACAGAGCTACGCCGAGCTGCAGGCGGCCGGCTATCGCGGCCTGACAACGCTCGGGGCCTACAACGAGGATTATCACATCTTCCAGACCTCGAAGGAGGAGGATGTGATGCGGGCGATCCGCACCGGCCTCAACGCCGCGGGCATTCCGGTCGAGAATTCCAAGGGCGAGGCGAGCGCGGGCCAGGAGGAGATCAACGTCCGCTACGCCGCGGCGCTGGAGGCGGCGGACGGCCATGTCATCGTCAAGAACGGCTGCAAGGAGATCGCCTTCGCCAAGGGTCGGGCGCTGACCTTCCTCGCCAAGTGGAACGACCGCGCGGCCGGATCCTCGGCCCATGTCCACCAGTCGCTCTGGACCCTCGCCGGCGAGCCCGCCTTCCTCGACGCGGACAGCGGCGGCATGTCGCCCCTGATGCGCGGCTTCCTCGCCGGGCAGCTCGCCCATGCCGAGGCGATCACCTATTTCCTCGCGCCGAACATCAACAGCTACAAGCGCTTCGCCGCCGGCACCTTCGCGCCGACCAAGGCGGTCTGGTCGGACGACAATCGCACGGCCGGCTGGCGCGTGGTTGGCGAGGGGTCGAAGGCGATCCGGGTCGAGTGCCGGGTCGGCGGCTCGGACCTCAATCCCCATCTCACCTACGCCGCGTTGCTCGCCGCCGGGATCGACGGCATCGAGCGCGGGCTGGAGCTGGAGCCCGAGTTCCGCGGCGACGCCTACGTGGCCGATGCTCGCGAGATCCCGAAGACCCTGCGCGCCGCGCTGGAGGCGCTCGACGGTGGCGCGATGCTGCGCGGCGCCTTCGGCGACGCGGTCGTCGAGCACTATTTGCACGCCGGCCGCTGGGAGCAGGCGGAATACGACCGGCGCGTCACCGACTGGGAAATCGCCCGCGGCTTCGAGCGGGCGTGAGGAGCGAAGAATGAGCGAGATCACCTGCGTCACGCCGATCGACGGCAGCGTCTGGGCCAGCCGTCCGGCCGAGCCGATCGCCGCCGTGCGCGACAAGCTCAAGGCGGCGCGCGCGGCCCAGAAGCTCTGGGCCGCGCGGCCGCTGGACGAGCGCGTCGCGCTGGTGCGTGAGGGCATCGAGCGGCTCGCCCGCGTCAATGTCGACGTGGTGACCGAACTTGCCTGGCAGATGGGCCGCCCGGTCCGGTTCGGCGGCGAGCTGAAGCCCCTGCGCGACCGCGCCGCCTATATGGAGGAGATCGCGGCCAGAACCCTCGCGCCGGTGGTGGTCGAGGACGATGGCGCCTTCCGCCGGTACCTCGCGCGGGAGCCGCTGGGCCTTGTCTTCGTGATCGCGCCGTGGAACTATCCCTATCTCACCGCGATCAATACCATCGTCCCCGGTCTGATCGCCGGCAACGCCGTGGTGCTGAAACACGCCAGTCAGACGCTTCTCGTCGGTGAGCGTCTGGCTCAGGCCTTCGCGCATCTGCCCGAGGGCGTGTTTTCCAACCTCGTGCTCGACCATGCCACGACCGCGGCGCTGATCGCCGAGCGGGCGTTCGATTTCGTGAATTTCACCGGCTCGGTACGCGGCGGGCAGGAGATCGAGCGCGCGGCGGCCGGCACCTTTACCGGCGTCGGGCTCGAGCTCGGCGGCAAGGATCCGGCCTATGTCCGGGCCGACGCCGATCTCGGCGTGGCGGTCGAAACGCTGGTCGACGGCGCCTTCTACAATTCCGGCCAGTGCTGCTGCGGCATCGAGCGGATCTATGTCCACGAGAGCCTTTACGACCGCTTCGTCGAGCAGGCGGTCGCCGCCGTCTCGCAATACCGCCTCGGCAATCCGCTCGAAGCCGAGACCACGCTGGGGCCGATGGCCTCGAAGCGCTTCGCCGACACCGTGCGGGGCCAGGTGGCCGAAGCGGTCGCGGCGGGGGCGAAACCGCTGATCGACCCCGGCCTCTTTCCCGCCGATACCGGCGCCGACGCCTATCTCGCGCCGCAGCTGCTGGTCGATGTCGATCATTCGATGCGGGTGATGATGGAGGAGAGCTTCGGCCCGGTGGTCGGCGTGATGAAGGTCCGCGACGATGCCGAGGCGATCGCCCTGATGAACGACTGCCACTACGGGCTGACCGCGAGCGTCTGGACCGAGGATTTCGACAAGGCGGCCGAGATCGGCGCGCGGATCGAGACCGGGACTGTCTTCATGAACCGCTGCGACTATCTCGACCCGGCGCTCTGCTGGACCGGGGTGAAGGACACGGGTCGCGGTGCGAGCATGTCCTATCTCGGCTATCTCAGCCTGACCCGGCCGAAATCCTATCATCTCAGGAAGCTCTGACATCATGGCCGCGACCGCCAACTGGAACTATCCGACCGCCATCCGCTTCGGCGCGGGACGGATCGCCGAACTCGGCCGGGCCTGCGTCACCGCCGGCATCAGCCGCCCGCTGCTGGTCACCGACCCCGGCATCGTGTCGTTGCCGATCACCGCGCGCGCGCTCGCGGCGATCCGGGGCGAGGGGCTGGAGGTGGCGGTCTTCTCGGAGGTGAAGACGAACCCGACCGAGGACAATGTCGCGGCCGGCCTCGCCGCGCTGCGGGCCGGCGGCCATGACGGCGTCGTCGCCTTCGGCGGCGGCTCGGCGCTCGATTGCGGCAAGGTGGTGGCCTTCATGCGCGGCCAGGCCCGGCCGATGTGGGATTTCGAGGATGTCGGCGACTGGTGGACCCGCGCCGACCCGGCCGGCATCGCGCCGATCGTCGCGGTACCGACCACCGCCGGCACCGGTTCCGAGGTCGGCCGCGCCGGGGTGATCACCAATGTCGCGAGCCACACCAAGAAGGTGATCTTCCACCCGCGGATGATGCCGACGGAGGTCATCTGCGATCCCGAGCTCACCATCGACCTGCCGCCGCATCTCACCGCCGGCACCGGCATGGACGCGCTCGCCCACTGCCTCGAAGCCTATTGCGCGCCGGCCTATCACCCGATGGCCGAGGGCATCGCCGTCGAGGGCATCCGCCTCGTCAAGGAGTACCTGCCCCGCGCCTACCGCGACGGCGCCGACCTCGAGGCGCGGGCGCAAATGCTCAGCGCGGCGGCGATGGGCGCCACCGCCTTCCAGAAGGGCCTCGGGGCGATCCATGCTCTGTCGCACCCGGTCGGGGCGATCTACAATACGCACCACGGGCTGACCAACGCGGTCTTCATGCCCTATGTGCTCGATTTCAATCGCGAAGCGATCTATGACAAGATCGAGCGGCTGGCCGCCTGGCTCGGCATCGCGGATGGCTTCTCGGGCTTCCTCGACTTCCTGCTGCGGCTGCGGCGCGACCTCGGCATCCCGCATACCCTCGACCGGATCGGGCTCGACGGCGCCCGCTTCGCCGAGATGGCGGAGATGGCGGTGGTCGATCCGACCGCCGGCGGCAATCCCCGGACGCTGACGGCGGGCGATGCGATGGATCTCTACCAGCGCGCGCTCGACGGTCGGGTCGGCTGAGCGGATGGAGTTCGATTTCACCACCTTGCCGGCGCCCGACCGCTATCGGCTCCTCACCAATTTCGTCGTCCCGCGCCCGATCGCCCTCGTCTCGACCCGCTCGCCGGGTGGCGCGAACAACGCGGCGCCGATGAGCTTCTTCAATGTCTTCTCGCAGGAGCCGCCGCTGCTCATTCTCGGCATCCAGGGCCGGGGCGGCGAGGAAAAGGACACGCTGGCCAATATCCGGCGCGAGGGCGCCTTCGTCGTCAATATGGTCGACATGAGCCTCGCCGAGGCGATGATCGTCTGCGGGGTGAATTTCGAAGCCGGGATCGACGAGATCGCCTTCGCCGGCCTCACGGCGGTGCCGGGCGTCAAGGTTCCGGCACCCCGGATCGCCGAATCGCCCTGCTCGATGGAATGCCGGGTCGAGCGCATCCTCGACTGGCCGAACCGGGGACTCGTGCTCGGCGAGGTGGTGGAGATGCATGTGCGCGACGACTGCCTCGACGCCGCCGGCCGCTATGTCCGCCCCGAGGCCTACCAGCCGATCGCCCGCCTCCATGCCGACAACTATCTGACCAGCGACCGCCAGTTCACCCTGTCGAAGCCCGCCCATCTCCTCCCCTACGAGGAGCGCCCGTCCAAATCCAAAGCCTGACGGGTTCCGCCCAGTGCGCCGGAAGCCCTGCGAGGCCATGTCCGCGCGGGATCATCTCCCGGGTTTTCACACTGGCAGATTCCTGTCGGACAGGACGCGCGGAGCCGCCAACGGCCGGGGAGAACAAGGGTTCGCGACCAACAGCGTGAAGCCCGCGGGAGCCTCCGGTCCCGGCCGGGAGGCCGGGACTCTGGCGCAAGCTACCCCTTCTTCAGCACCCGTCGGCCGAGGAGCTCGGCGATCTGCACCGCGTTCAGCGCCGCGCCCTTGCGAAGGTTGTCGCTCACCACCCAGAGATTGAGGCCGTTGTCGATGGTCGGGTCCTGACGGATCCGGCTGACATAGGTCGCATATTCGCCAACGGATTCGATCGGCGTCACGTAGCCGCCGGGCTCGCGCTTGTCGATCACCAGCACGCCCGGCGCCTCGCGCAGGATCTCGCGCGCCTCGGCCTCGTCCAGATCCTGCTCGAACTCGACATTGACCGCCTCGGAATGCCCGACGAAGACCGGCACGCGTACGCAGGTCGCCGTCACCTTGATCGCGGGATCGACGATCTTCTTCGTCTCCGCGGCCATCTTCCATTCTTCCTTGGTCGAGCCGTCGTCGAGGAAGACGTCGATATGCGGGATCACGTTGAAGGCGATCTGCTTGGGGAAGACGCTCGGTGCCACCTCCTGCCCCGGGACATAGAGGCCCTTGGTCTGGTTCCAGAGCTCGTCCATCGCTTCCTTGCCGGCGCCCGAGACCGACTGATAGGTGGAGACCACCACCCGGCGGATCGTCGCCCGGTCGTGCAGCGGCTTCAGCGCCACCACCATCTGCGCGGTCGAGCAGTTCGGATTGGCGATGATGTTCTTCTTCGCATACCCCATGATCGCATCCGGATTCACCTCGGGCACGATCAGCGGCACGTCGGGGTCGTAGCGGTAGAGCGAGGAATTGTCGATCACCACGCAACCGGACTTCGCCGCGACCGGGGCGTATTTCTTCGTCGCCTCCGAGCCGATGGCGAAGAGCGCGATGTCCCAGCCAGCGAAGTCGAACGTGTCGAGATCCTCGGTCTTCAGGGTCTTGTCGCCGAAGGAACAGGTGGTACCGAGGCTCCTGCGCGAGGCGAGCGCCACGATTTCGTCGACGGGAAATTCCCGCTCGGCGAGGATGTTCAGCATTTCGCGGCCCACGTTGCCCGTGGCGCCAACGACGGCGATGCGGTAGCCCATCTCATTCTCCAAGGATCGTCCGAGCGCGCTTCTGCCGCTTTTGCCCCGAGAAGTAAATCACATGCCGCGCGGCAGGTGGCGCAGGGTCAGCCAGCCGACCAGGGCCATAAGCGCGGCGAGTGCGAGAAACGCGCCCGGATAGCCGAAGGCCATGAACAGGAAGAAATAGGCGATTTGCGGCAGGAGCTCGGCGAGGTCGATATAGGTGCGATAGACCGTCGTCATTTCCGCCCGCTCGTGTGCCCGCGCCGCGCGCAGGAACGGCACCGGCCCGAGGCCGTCGATCAGCGCGACGAAGAAGGCCGCGGCCACCATGGTCGCCCCGGCCAGCGCCGGAAGGGACGGGCTGAGGCCCGCCACCGCCGCGACCAGCGCCGCCGCCGCGAGGAAGGCGGTGCCGAGCACGAAGCGGAGCGAGAAGCGCTCGGCCAGCCGCCGGCTGAAGAGATTGTTGAGGAGCATCAGGTTCCCCGCCGCGACGGCGAGGCCGCCGGCCTCCGGTCCGAGCCTGCCCTCGACCATCAGGATCGGGATATAGATGAAGAAGGTCGACCAGAAGGCCGAACGTGCGAAGGCGATGCCCCAGGCGAGGCGGAGCCGCGGTTGCGCCGTGAAGCGCCGGATCGCGGCCACCGGGTGGGCCGGCCCCGGCGCCGCCCCGCCGGCGCGGATCGGCCCGCCCTCCGCCAGCCGCAGCGCCCAGAAGATCGCGCAGAGCGCCGCGGCCGCCAGAGCGCTGAGCAGACACGGCGCCCAGAGTCCAACGACGCTCATCAGCCAGACGCCGAGGAATGGCGCGACGCCCCAGGCGAGCGTCGCCATGGCGAGCCGCAAGGGCTCGGACCGGGTAAGGTCACGCTTGCCGATATTGTCCATGATATAGAGCGCGAGGGTGATGTTCAGCATGGCCGCCCCCACCGTCCGCGCGATCATGCCGACGAGGAGCGCCGGCGCCGCGTCCATGGCGAGCAGCGCGGCGAAGGCCGCGAGCAGGGCGCAGCCGAGCGTATAGGTCCAGCGCCGGCCGAGCAGCCGCACGGCGACCGGAATCGCGAAGCTGAGGCCGAGCGCGGCGAGCGCCACCGCCGTGAAGGCGAGGCTGACCGTCCCCTTGTCGCCGAGAAGCGCGAAGGCGGTCAGGGGCAGCACGGTGACCAGCGTGGCGCGCGCGATCGATTCGAAGAAGAACAGCAGGCCGAAGGACCAAGCCCCCGGCTGGGAGACCGAGATCAGGATCGGGTGCCGGACATGCGTCGCCATGGGCTAGCGGCCGCGCCGCGCCATGCCGCGTGCCGAAGGGGGCCGCGTCACGATCCGAACCAGCAGGCCCGGGGCACCCGGAGCGCCCGGATCTCGCGCTTGGAATAGCCGTCCGTCGGCGTCCAGCGCGCGACCTCGCGCGGCGTGATGCCCGGCGCGCAGGCCGGCCCATCGAGGCTCCGCGTCACCAGCAGCACGTCGCCCCCACCCGGCGTCAGGGGATGCTTCTGCGCATAGTGATGCGGCGGAAAGCCCTTGGTCGGCTCGGCCCGGAGCACGAGGCCAGAGTCGCGCAAGGTATAGAAGAAGTCCGCGAGGATCGCGCGGTCGCCCGAGACCAGCGTATCGAGCCCCTCCCGCCGCGCGATCTCGGCGGCCCGCCGGCTCACGTCCGCCCGTCCGACATAGCGCGCGAGCAGCAGGTCGCCCGAGCCGAACCGCAGGCTGTCGGCGAAGAGCGTGGTCAGCGGCAGCGCGATGGTCACCGCGAGATTGACCGCGAAGCTCGCGATCAGCCAGCCGCGCCGGTCGCGCAGCACGAGGATGCCGAGCACCACCGCCGCCACGTGCGCGGTCGCCGCCCAGTTCGCGTTCACCTCCGCCCGCAGCGCCTGGGCCGACAGCGCGAGAAAGATCGGCGCGGACATCAGCGCGAGATAGCCGGCGACGCCGCCGCCCCGCGCGCGCGGCAGCCCCGCGAGATAGGCCGCGAACAGGATTGGCCCGGAGACCGCGAACTGTCCGCCCCAGAATTCCGGCATCCCGCCGAGGCTGAGGCGCGCTTCCGCGCCGAGGCTCGCGTTCTCCGCCGTGTGGCGCAGGGTGGTGAAACCATTGTCGAGGTTCCACCAGAGGTTTGGCGCCAGCACCGCCAGTGCGACCAGCGCCGCGACACCCGCGTCCCGCCAGGATATGCGCGCCCGCGGCATGAGCAGCGCGGCGAGGATGGCGGCGAGTGGGAAATAGATCATCGCATATTTCGCCAGCATGCCCGTGCCCACCGCCGCGCCGAGCGTCAGCGCCCAGCCGGGCGAGCGCCGCGCGGCGAGTTGGATCTGCGCGAGCATGGCGAGGGCGAAACAGAACAGCATCGGCGTGTCGGTCGAGACCAGAAGGCTGCCGAGTGCCACCCCCGGCACCGTGGCGAAGCCGACGCCGGCGAGCGCGCCTGTCCGCGCGTCGGCGAGCCGGCGGCCGATCAGCGCGACGAGGACGGCGGTCCCGGCATGGATCAGCGGCAGCGGCAGGCGGATCCAGAACAGCCCGTCGCCGCCGATCGCGGTGCTCAGCCGCAGGATCCAGCCGATCAGCGGCGGCTTGGAATAATAGCCCCAGGCGAGTTCCTGGCCCCAGAACCAGTATTGCGCCTCGTCCACATAGAGATCGGCGCGGTCGAACGGCAGCAGCGCCACGCGCCACAGGGTGACGAGCGCGATACCGGCGAGCCCGAGGCGAAAGACGCGGGCCTGTGCCTCAGGCCCGGGGCTTGGCCGCACGTATCAGCCAGAGGTTGCGGGCATAGATGAAAAGCCCGGACGCCTGTCCGAGGATGAACACCGGGTCACGACGATGGATCGCATAGGCGAGCAGGATCACGCCACCGCCGATCGAGAAATACCAGAAGGCGACCGGGATGATCGACTTGCGGGCCTTCTCGGACTTGATCCACTGGATGATGAAGCGCATCGAGAACGACAACTGGCCGAGCAGACCGACGACCACCCACCAGAATTCGCCCCAGTGATTGACGTGGAAGAATTCGAACAGCGGGGTCAAGACACCTCCTCCAGGACCTCGGTGCCACGCGCCTTCTTGCGACGCCTGATCAGCCAGGCGACGCCGATCAGGTCATAGATCCCGACCAGCGCCCGGCCGAGATTGGCATAGTTCGACCGGCCGGCGTGCCGCTCCGCATGCGCCACGTCGACATGGGTCACCTGCCATCCGTCGCGGGCGAAGAGCGCTGGCAGGTAGCGGTGCATATGGTCGAAATAGGGCAGGGCGAGGAAGGCGTCGCGCCGGAACAGCTTCAGCCCGCAGCCGGTGTCCCGCGTCCCGTCGCGCAGCAGGCTCTGGCGGATCGCATTCGCGGCCCGCGACGCCCAGCGCTTGGAAAGCGTGTCGCGACGCCCGACGCGCTGGCCCGCCACCAGGGCGACGCCTTCGGGAAACGCGCGGCCGCCAAAGCTGTTGGCCTCGAGCTTGCCGAGCAGCTTCGGGATTTCGGAGGGCGGGTTCTGCCCGTCGCCGTCGAGCGTGCAGATCACGTCCCCCCGCGCCACGAGCACGCCGCTGTGGATCGCCGCCGATTGCCCCGCGCTCAGCGGGTGGCGCACCAGCCGCAGAAATGGAAAACGCGCGCGCAGGGCGAGGATCGCCGCCGCCGTCGCGTCGGTCGAGGCATCATCGACATAGATCGCCTCGAACGGCCCGACCCCGGCGCAGGCCACCGCGATCGCCTCGGTGACGAAGGCGACGTTCTCGGCCTCGTTCTTCATCGGCACGACGATGGAGAGCCAAGGCGCGGCGACTTGCCCGGCCTCCGGATTTTCGGGCGGGATGCTTTGGGGTTTCGATTGTTCGGGAGTCGGGCTCTCGCCCGTCGTGGAACTTTCCGGCCGCGGCGACATAGCGCTTGCCCTTTCCCCGCGGCCGATCCGCCGCCTTTCGGACCGCGCCGGGTCGGACTCCGATACTTGGTCGGAGTGAGAGGATTCGAACCTCCGACCCCCTGCTCCCGAAGCAGGTGCGCTACCAGGCTGCGCTACACTCCGACACGGGGCGGACAGTTACGCGACTCCGCGCCCCCCCGCAAGACCCCGTGGTCGGCATTCCCGGCTCACAGCCGCCAGTCCACCGCGCCGCGCCCGCGCGCCTCCAGCCAGGTGTTCGCCTGCGAGAAATGCCGGCAGCCGAGAAAGCCGCGATAGGCCGAGAGCGGCGAGGGATGCGGCGCGGTCAGCACCAGATGCCGGTCCCGGTCTACAAGTCGGGCCTTCGCCGCCGCCGGCGCGCCCCAGAGCAGGAACACCGCCGGCGGCCCGTCGTTCACCGCGCGGATCACCGCGTCGGTGACGCTTTCCCAGCCTTGGCCGCGATGCGAGCCGGCCTTGCCGTCCTCGACGCTCAACACAGTGTTGAGCAGCAGCGCGCCGCGCCGCGCCCAGGCCTCGAGGCAGCCATGCGGGGGCGGCGATATTCCGAGATCCGCCTCCAGTTCCTTGTAGATATTGCGCAGCGACGGCGGCGGCGGAACGCCCTCGCGGACGCTGAAGCTGAGGCCGTGCGCCTGACCCGGCCCGTGGTACGGATCCTGCCCCAGGATCACCACCTTGACCGCCTCGGGTGGCGTCAGTTCCAGCGCCCGGAACAGCGCCGCCTCCTCGGGATGGACCAGTCGCCCCCGTGCCCGCTCCCCGGCCTGAAATGCCAGCGCGGGCCCGAGCTCCGCCCCGTCCAGCGCCGCGCGCCATCTCTCCGGCGGCGCGCTCACCGCCGCCGAAAACGCAGCAGCGCGCCGATCCGCGGGATGGTGCCCATGAGATAGCGCGTCTGGGTGCGCAGCACCGGGCGGTTCTTCGACACCGTTTCCTCGCGCAGCACGACATAGATGCCGCTCGCGATGATGATCACCGAGCCGATCGCGGTGCTCCAGTCCGGCGTCTCGTCGAAGAAGATCACGCCATAGATCACCGCCCAGAGCATCTGGGAATATTGCATCGGCGCCACCACGATCGCGCTGGCGTTCCGGTAGGCCGCGATATGGAACAGCGCCGCGACGAAGGCGAAGACCGCGATCAGCCCGAAGCCGCCGAGATGCAGCGCCGGCATCGGTCGATAGACGAAGGGCATGGCACAGGCCATGATCAGGAAATTCGCCATCATCGGATAGAGCAGCAGCACCGCGCTCCGCTCCTCGGCGCCGACCTTGCGGATGATCACCGCCGCGAAGGCCGAGCAGATCGCCGCCGCCAGCGCCGCGAGATGCCCGGCCCCGAGATCCGTCGCGCCCGGCCGCAGCACGACCAGCACCCCGACCAGCCCGATCGCGACCGCGACCGACCGCCGCCAGCCAACGGTCTCGCCCAGCATCGGGATCGCGAGCAGCGTGATCAGCAGTGGTGATGCGAAAATGATCGCATAGGTCTGCGCCAGTGGCAGCACCGAGAAGGCATAGAACGCCGCCGCCGTGGTAACGACGCTCGCCGCCGTCCGCAGCAGCACCCACCAGGGATGCCGCGGACGCAGGTTGCCGTCGATCCGGTCGGTCATCAGCATCACCGTCACCACCGGAAATCCGAACAGCGTGCTGAAGAAGACGAGCTGGAATGGCGAGTAGTCGGCGCCGAGGAATTTCACCACGACGTCGTGGGTCGAATAGATGGCAAAGGCGGTCAGGGCGAGCAGCGCGCCCCGCGCATTCGCCGGACTGGTCCCCCGTGCCACGGCGGACCTCAGGCGGCGCTTCGCTCCAGCGCCGTGACGATCGCGTCGCCCATCTCCGTCGTGCTCACCGCCTTGTCCTCCGGTCCGACCAGATCGGCGGTGCGCAGGCCGTCGGCCAGCACGCTTTCCACCGCCGCCTCCAGCCGATCCGCCTCGGCGCCCGCGTCGAAGGAATAGCGCAGCGCCATGGCGAAGGAGAGGACGCAGGCGATCGGGTTGGCCTTGCCCTGTCCCGCGATGTCGGGCGCGGAGCCGTGGACGGGCTCGTAGAGTGCCTTGCGGCGCCCGGTCTTCGGATCCGGCGCGCCGAGCGAGGCGGAGGGCAGCATGCCGAGCGAACCGGTCAGCATCGCGGCCACGTCCGACAGCATGTCGCCGAAGAGATTGTCGGTCACGATCACGTCGAACTGCTTCGGGGCGCGGACGAGCTGCATGCCGCCAGCGTCGGCGAGCATGTGGCTGAGCTCGACGTCGGGGAAGCGGGCGTGGGTCGCGGTCACCACCTCGTTCCAGAGAACGCCGGATTTCATCACGTTGCGCTTTTCCATCGAGCAGACGCGACGGTCGCGCACCCGCGCCATTTCGAAGGCGACGGCCGAGATGCGCTCGATCTCGAACGTGTCATAGACCTGGGTATCGATCGCGCGTTTCTGGCCGTTGCCGAGGTCGGTGATCGTCTTCGGCTCGCCGAAATAGACGCCGCCGGTCAGTTCACGGACGATCAGGATGTCGAGGCCCTCGACCAGTTCACGCTTCAGCGAGGAGAAATCGGCCAGCGCGTCGAAGCATTTGGCCGGGCGCAGGTTGGCGAAAAGCTCGAGATCCTTGCGCAGTCGCAGGAGGCCGGCCTCGGGCCGGACGTCGTAGGGCACCTTGTCCCATTTCGGCCCGCCGACGGCCGCCAGCAGCACCGCGTCCGCCGCTTGCGCCTTCTCCATCGCCGCGTCGCTGATCGCCGCGCCATGCGCGTCATAGGCGCAGCCACCGACCAGTTCCTCCTCGACGTCGAATGGCAGGCCGTGGCGGCCGTACCAGTCGACCACCTTGCGCACCTCGGCCATAACCTCGGGACCGATCCCGTCGCCGGGCAGGATGAGCAGCGTCGGATTGGCCATGATGCGAAGAGTCCCCGATGTCGTCTTTGGCTTTCCGCTACCGCCGTGAGCCTACGGGGTCAAGGTCGGGACCGCCGGGCTCCGGTGGTCAGGGTCCTGGCGGAGTGATGTCGATCCAGACCAGCCGGTGGGCCGGGCCGGCGGCGACGATGTCCGCCAGTGGCGCGCCCGGCGCCGGCCAGAAGACGCCGGAGCCCAGCGGTTCGAGATCGCGCGACGGGAGGACGTAATCGACGCGCAGATTTCCCGGCCCGGCCCAGGACGCGGTATCCAGTTCGGGCGCGCCGCGGTGGCTCGCGGTCGCCGCCATCTCTCCACCCGCGCTTTCCGGAAGCGGATCGCGCAGCCGGGGATGGGCCAGCAGGCGCCGGAGCCCATCGCCAAGGCCGGCGCCATCGACCGGATCGGCGTTGAGATTGCCGAGCAGGACCAGCGGCCCCGGGCCGGCGGGTGCCGCGCGGCCCTGATCGTCGCGCAGCGTCCCGCCATCGAGATAGTCCGCCCAGAGTCCGATCTCCGCGTCGTTGCGCCGCGCGTTCAGCCCGTGGGTCCCATAGAGCGGCGGCGTCGGATTGGCGGCGAGGAGGCGCAACCGCGCCCCGCCGGGCAGGATCACCGGCACCTCCCAATGCGACCGCGAGGAGAGCGGCGTCGATGCCAAGGCCTCGCGCGGCGGCGACCCGCCCGCCCGCCCGGCCCAGGTCAGGGTGCGAAAGGTACGGGCCGCGGCCGCGTCGATCGGATGGCGCGACAGGATCGCCATGCCGCCATCGCCGGGAAACTTGCCCCAACCGAGCGCGTCGTCCCAGCCCATGGTCTGGCCATCGCCGTCGAGATCGAGCCCGGTCTGGACACCGGCGTTGACCGGCGCGTCGAACCAGTAGGGATAGTCGATCCCCTCCGGCCCGGCGCGGAGCAGGGCGCGGAACGCCGCCAGCGCCTCGCCGCGCAGGTCGTGGTCGAACTGGTTGAGGAGCAGCACGTCCGGCCGCGCCGCCTGGATCACGGCGATCACCGCCGCCACCTTCGGCTCCGGCGCGCGCCGCAACTCGTGGAGCAGCAGCCCCGGCCCGTCCCGGCTGAGATCGACGTCGTAGGTCGCGATCCGAAGACGTTCGGCCGCCGTCGCGGACAAGGGCGCGATCAGCGCGCCCGCGAGGAGAAGAAGAAGCCGAGCCAGCATTGCGCCCGCGACCGTCGCAGCCTGGCGTTAATCCCCGGTTAACCCTCGACCGCCCCCGAGGTTTCGCCGGCGGGCTCGAAAGCCCTTGCATCCCGCGGATGCCGCGCCTATATCGCTCCCATCAGCGGCGGATTGGTCCTCGGGTCGATCCTCCACCGGGTGTTTCAACGGGCCGCGCGCCCGTTTTTTTGTGCCCGATGTCTATCGCGGACCGAACTGTCCGCCGAATACCGAACCCGCCTGAACGCCGACCCAACGGAGCCTGATCTTGGTCGACCTTGTCGCCAAAGCCGCCATCGATCGCCGCCTCGCGGCCATCATCACCCCGTCCATCGAGGGACTGGGGTTCGAGCTGGTACGCATCCGCCTGATGAGCGGCAAACGCGCGACGCTGCAGATCATGGCCGAGCGGCCCGAGGGCGGCATCGAGGTCGATGATTGCGCGCGGATCAGCCGCTCGGTCTCGGCGGTGCTCGATGTCGAGGATCCGATCAGCGGCGAATATGTGCTCGAGGTCTCGAGCCCCGGCATCGATCGGCCGCTCACCCGGCTGAAGGATTTCGAGCGCTACGACGGCTACGAGGTCAAGCTGGAGACCTCCGAGCTGATCGACGGCCGCCGCCGCTTCAAGGGTGCGCTGCGCGGCGTCGAGGGGCGCGAGGTGCTGATCGAGATTCCGGAAGGCACGATCGGCCTCGATTTCGACTGGCTGACGGACGCGAAGCTGGTGCTGACCGACGAGCTGATCGCCGAGAGCCTGGCCGCGCGCAAGGCGCAGGGCTTCGACGAGGCGTTCGACGAGACCGCCTTCGACGAGATCGAGGCCGACGAGACAGAAACCGACAAGCCGGAGTCCGAGGCCGAGGAAACGACCGGCGAGGATGCAACCGGACGCCAGCAAACCGTAACTTCGGACGAGATCGAGGACAAACGATGAGTGTCACCTCCGCCAATCGGCTCGAACTGCTGCAGATCGCCGACGCGGTCGCGCGCGAGAAGATGATCGACCCCGCTCTGGTCATCGAGGCCATGGAGGACAGTCTCGGCAAGGCCGCGCGCTCGCGCTACGGCGCCGAATACGACATCCGCGCGCGGATCGACCGCAAGTCGGGCGAACTCTTCATGACGCGCTACCGGCACGTGGTCGAGGAGGTCGAGAACCATTTCACGGAGCTGACGCTGAAGGATGCCCGCGGAATCAAGCCGGACGCCGAACTCGACGACTATCTGACCGATTCGCTGCCGCCGATGGATTTCGGCCGCATCGCCGCGCAGTCGGCGAAGCAGGTCATCATGCAGAAGGTGCGCGAGGCCGAGCGCGAGCGGCAGTACGCGGAGTTCAAGGACCGGGTCGGCGAGATCATCAACGGCGTGGTGAAGCGCACCGAATACGGCAATGTCATCGTCGACGTCGGCCGGGGCGAGGCGATCCTGCGCCGCGACCAGCTGATCCAGCGCGAGGCCTTCCGCAACGGCGACCGGGTGCGCGCGCTGATCCGCGACGTGCGGCTCGAAACCCGCGGGCCGCAGATTTTCCTCAGCCGCACCGCGCCGGAGTTCCTGGCCGAGCTCTTCAAGATGGAAGTGCCGGAGATCTACGACGGCATCATCGAGATCAAGGCCGTCGCCCGCGATCCGGGCTCGCGCGCGAAGATGGGCGTCATCTCCTACGACAGCTCGATCGATCCGGTCGGCGCCTGCGTCGGCATGCGCGGCAGCCGCGTGCAGGCGGTGGTGACCGAGCTGCAGGGCGAGAAGATCGACATCATTCCCTGGAACCAGGATCCGGCGACCTTCCTTGTCAACGCGCTGCAGCCGGCCGAGGTCTCCAAGGTGGTGTTCGACGAGGACAGCGAGCGGATCGAGGTCGTGGTGCCGGACGAGCAGCTCAGCCTCGCGATCGGCCGCCGCGGCCAGAACGTGCGGCTGGCGAGCCAGCTTACCGGATTTGACATCGACATCCTTACCGAGGCGCAGGAGAGCGAGCGTCGTCAGGCGGAATTCGCCGAGCGCACCCAGCTCTTCATGGATACGATGAACGTGGACGAGATGGTCGCGCAGCTCCTGGTTTCCGAGGGCTTCGCGTCGCTTGAGGAGATCGCCTATGTCGATCTCGACGAGCTGGTCAGCATCGACGGTTTCGACGAAGGCACGGCCGAGGAACTGCAGGCCCGCGCTCGCGAGAGCCTCGACGAGATCAATGCCAAGGCGATCGAGCATGCCAAGGAGCTCGGCGTCGAGCAGAGCCTGTTCGACTTCGAGGGGCTGTCGCCGCAGATGATCGAGGCGCTGGCCGAGGACGGCGTAAAGACGCTGGAGGACTTCGCCACCTGCGCCGACTGGGAGCTGGCCGGCGGCTACACCACCAACGCCGAAGGCAAGCGGGTGAAGGATACCGGTCTGCTTGAGAAGTTCGACATGAGCCTCGAGGAGGCGCAGACGCTGGTCATGAATGCGCGGGTCCAGCTCGGCTGGGTCAATCCCGCCGATCTGGTGACCGAGGCGGCCGGCGAGGAAGAAGGCGCGGGCGAGGAGGCCTGAGTCCGGGAGTGGCGCGCGGGGGAAGGGTGAAGACGCGGGACGAGCCCGAACGGCGCTGCGTCGCAACCCGCGAGAGCCAGCCGCGGACCGGGCTCATCCGATTCGTGGTCGGTCCCGAGAGCGAGATCACGCCCGATCTCGCCGGCCGCCTGCCGGGTCGCGGCATCTGGGTCAGCGCGGAGGCGTCGGCCCTGCGGCGGGCCGCGGCGAAGAATCTCTTCGCCCGGGCCGCGAAACAGAGCGTAAGGGTGCCGCCCGACCTGTTCGAGCGGGTCGAATCGGCTCTGACCCGGCGTCTCGTCGAACTCGTCGCGCTTGCGCGCAAGGCGGGCGAGGCGGTGACAGGATTCGAGAAGACCAAGGCGGCGCTGGTCGGTGGCCAGGCGACGCTTCTGTTGCAGGCGGCGGACGGCTCGGTGCGGGAACGCGCGGAACTTCGCCCGCCCCCGGGTGAAAACACCCTTGTTTCGTGCCTTTTCGGGCACGAATTGGGTTTGGCATTCGGCCGGGATAATGTGATACACGCAGCCGTGCTGGCGGGCGGCCTGAGTGAGCGGATAAGGGACGATGCCCTGCGGCTGAGCGGACTCAGGGCAGGCATGGGGACGACACATGGCGAAACGGGCCCGGAACGGGCGCCGGGTGCTTCGGGCGTGGAGCCGGGCACAGGAATGGACGCCGGGAACGGTAGGGCGGGGGAAGGCTCCCGCGAGAAAGGCTAGATCGGATGACGAATACCAAGGACAGTGACGGCAAGGGCAAGACTCTCGGAGTTCGGGGCGGCTCGGGGACCGAGACCAGCCACGTGCGCCAGAGCTTCAGCCATGGCCGGACCAAGTCGGTCACGGTCGAGCACAAGCGCAAGCGCGTCGTCGTTCCCAAGCCCGGCACCGGTTCGGCCACCGCCGCCAATCCGCGCGGCGCCGCCGCGCAGAACCTGTCGGACGCCGAGTTCGAGCGGCGCCTGAAGGCGGTCGAGGCCGCGAAGGCGCAGGAGGCCCAGCGCGCCCAGCGCGAACGCGAGGCCTCCGCCGCCCGCGAGGCCGAGCTGAACCGCCTCCGCGCCGAAAAGGACGCGGCCGAGCGCGCCCAGCGCGAACGCGAGATTCACGAACAACGCGCCGCCGCGCTGGCCGAGGAGCAGGCCGCCGAGGCGGCGAAGACCGCCGAGGCCGTCGCCGGGCGCCCGGCCAGGGCCCCGGCGCGTCCCGGCGCGTCCGAGGCGCCGATCGACCCCGCCGCCGCCCAGGCCGAGGCTGCCCGGGTCGAGGCCGGCCGCACGATCACGGCGAAGAAGCCGGCCGCCAAGGCGGTGGTCGAGGAGAAGAAGACCACCCGCGCCAAGGGCGACGACGACCGCCGCCGTTCCGGCAAGCTGACCATTGCCAACGCCACCGACGAGGACGGGCGTCAGCGCTCGCTCGCCGCGATGAAGCGCCGGCAGGAGCGCGACAAGCGCCGCATGGCCAGCCATTCGGGCGAGCGCGAGAAGGTCGTGCGCGAGGTGCATGTTCCGGACGCGATCACCGTGCAGGAGCTCGCCAACCGCATGGCGGAGCGGGTGGCCGCGGTGGTGAAGACGTTGATGCAGAACGGCATCATGGCGACGCAGAACCAGGCGATCGACCCGGAAACCGCGACCCTCATCGTCGAGGAATTCGGCCACAAGGTCGTGCGCGTCTCGGAATCGGACGTGGAGGATGTCATTACTCTCGCCTCCGAGGATGACGAGGCGAACCTGAAGGCGCGCGCGCCGATCGTGACCATCATGGGTCATGTCGACCATGGCAAGACATCGCTGCTCGACGCGATCCGCAAGACCAACGTCGTCTCTGGCGAGGCGGGCGGCATCACCCAGCATATCGGCGCCTATCAGGTGGCGACGCCGGATGGCGCCAAGGTGACCTTCCTCGACACGCCGGGCCACGCCGCCTTCACCTCGATGCGCGCCCGCGGCGCGCAGGTGACGGATATCGTGGTGCTGGTGGTCGCCGCCGACGACAGCGTGATGCCGCAGACGATCGAGGCGATCAATCACGCCAAGGCCGCCGGCGTGCCGATGATCGTCGCCATCAACAAGGTCGACAAGCCCGGGGCCGATCCGACCCGCGTCCGCACCCAGCTCCTGCAGCACGAGGTCGTGGTCGAGGAGATGAGCGGCGACGTGCTCGACGTCGAGGTCTCGGCGCTGACCGGCAAGGGTCTCGACAAGCTGCTCGAAGCGATTGGCCTGCAGGCCGAGCTGCTTGACCTGCAGGCCAACCCCGACCGTCAGGCCGAGGGCGCGGTGATCGAGGCCAAGCTCGACGTTGGTCGCGGCCCGGTGGCCACCGTTCTGGTGCAGAAGGGCACGCTCAAGCGCGGCGACATCTTCGTCGTGGGCGAGCAGTGGGGCAAGGTTCGCGCGCTGATCAACGACCAGGGCGACCGGGTCGAGGAAGTCGGTCCCTCGGTGCCGGTCGAGGTGCTCGGCCTCAGCGGCACGCCCGAGGCCGGCGATGTCCTGAACGTGGTCGATGACGAGGCCAAGGCCCGCGAGATCGCGAGCTACCGCGAGCGGGTGACCCGCGACAAGCGCGCCGCCGTCGGCTCGGCGACCACTCTCGACCAGCTGCTGGCCAAGGCCAAGGCGGACAAGGACGTGCGCGAGTTGCCCATCGTCGTCAAATCCGACGTGCAGGGTTCGGCCGAGGCCATCGTCCAGGCGATGGAGAAGGTCGGCAACGAGGAGGTCCGCGTTCGCGTCCTGCATTCCGGGGTCGGCGCGATCACCGAGAGCGACGTGACGCTGGCCGAGGCCTCGAACGCGCCGATCATCGGTTTCAACGTCCGCGCCAACGCCCCGGCGCGCGAGTCGGCGAACCAGAAGGGCGTCGAGATCCGCTATTATTCCATCATCTACGATCTGGTGGACGATGTGCGGAAGGCCGCGTCCGGCCTGCTGCGCCCCGAGATCAAGGAAAAGTTCGTCGGATATGCGCGGATCAAGGAGGTCTTCAAGATCACCGGCATCGGCAAGGTCGCGGGCTGCGTGGTGACCGAGGGCGTGGCGCGCCGCGCCGCCGGTGTCCGTCTGCTGCGCGACAACGTGGTGATCCACGAAGGCAAGCTGAAGACGCTGAAGCGGTTCAAGGACGAGGTGAAGGAAGTCCTCGCCGGCCAGGAATGCGGCATGGCCTTCGAGAACTACGAGGACATCCGCGAGGACGATGTGATCGAAATCTTCGAGACCGAATCGGTCGTCCGCCAGCTGGCCTGATCTCGCGTCGAACAGACGCCCGCCGCGAGCCAAGGCGGCGGGCGTCTCGTGTTTCCGGGCCGGGCGTGGGCTCGGTCAGCCAGCCCCGAGACACCGGCTGGAACCTGATACCATCCGTCGCGCACAGCCGCGTTGGACCGGGCGGCGCGGGATGATACCACGGAGCGGAACTCACCTGGGAGCCCGCCCGCATGAAGCCCGCCGCATGAAGCCAATCGTCACCCTGACGCTCAACCCCTCGATCGACGGCGCCGGCGAGGCGGAACGGGTCCAGCCGACCCACAAGATCCGCACCTCCGGCGACCGCTATGATCCGGGCGGCGGCGGCGTCAATGTCGCCCGGGTGATCGCGGAACTCGGCGGCCCGGCGCTGGCGGTCTATCTCGCCGGCGGCGCCACCGGCGACGTGCTGGACGAACTGATGGTCGAGCATGGCCTGCCGGCCCGGCGGGTACCGATCGCCGGTCATACAAGGATCAGCCTCGCCGTGCTGGAGCGCGCGACCGGGAACGAATATCGCTTCGTGCCGGAAGGGCCGGAGATCTCGCCCGTCGAATGGCTCGCCTGCCTCGAGGTGATCGAGACGCTCGATTTCGACTGGTTGGTGGTCAGCGGCAGCCGGCCGCGCGGTCTGCCCGACGATTGTTTCGTCACACTGACTCGCCGTGCCATCGACAGGGGCGCCCAGGTGGTGCTCGACAGTTCCGGCCCCGCGCTCGCCGCGACGCTCGACGCTGGCGGCCTCGCGCTCATCAAGCCGAGCCTCGGCGAGTTCCGCGCCCTTACCGGCCTCGCGCTGGAAGACCCGGGCGAGGTGGCGGAGGCGGCGCGCGAGGTCGTGGAGAGCGGCCGCGCCGCCATCGTCGCGGTCACGCTCGGGCACGAGGGCGCCGTGCTCGCCAGCCGCGAGGCGAACCTGATCCGCCGCCCGCCCCCCGTTCCGGTCAGGAGCGCGACCGGCGCGGGCGACAGTTTCGTCGGGGCCATGACCCTCGCCCTCGCCGAACAGCGCCCGGTCGCCCATGCCTTCCTGTTCGGCATGGCCGCGGGGAGCGCCACGGTGATGCATCCCGGCACCGGACTTTGTCGCCGCGGCGACGCCGAACGTCTGCATGCCGAACTGGTCCGCGGCTCGCGCGCCACCTAGGGACTGTTTGAAAACTCCCGCCGGGATCGCGAAAATCCCATTCCGGCTCTTCGCCGCCGAATTCTCAAACAGTCTCTTGGGGTTCCGACCCTAGTCATCGGGTTCGCGAGCCCATATATCAGCGCGCGAGCGGGGGAGATGGCATGGACAGGCGCGAGGAATTTCCGGGCTGGCACGGCACGACCATCGTCGGCGTCCGCAAGGACGGCAAGGTGGTGGTGGCCGGCGATGGGCAGGTGAGCCTCGGCCAGACCGTGATCAAGGGCACCGCGCGCAAGGTTCGCCGCATAGCGCCGGGCGGCAAGCCCGTGCTTTGCGGCTTCGCCGGCTCGACCGCCGACGCCTTCACCCTGCTGGAGCGGCTGGAGAAGAAGCTCGAAGCCGCGCCCGGCCAGCTGCAGCGCGCCGCCGTCGAACTGGCCAAGGACTGGCGCACGGACAAGTACCTGCGCAATCTGGAGGCGATGCTGATCGTCAGCGACGGCCGCGACCTCTTCGTGGTCACCGGCGCCGGGGATGTGCTTGAGCCCGAGCATGATGTCGCGGCCATAGGTTCCGGCGGCAACTACGCGCTGGCCGCCGCCCGGGCGCTCTATGATCAGGATCTCGACGCCGAGGCGATCGCCCGCAAGGCGATGGCGATCGCCGCCGACATCTGCGTCTACACCAACGGCAACCTCACGGTAGAGACCCTCGACGCATGACCGAACTGACCCCCCGCGAGATCGTCTCCGAGCTCGACCGTTTCATCATCGGCCAGTCGGCGGCGAAGCGCGCCGTCGCCGTCGCCCTGCGCAACCGCTGGCGCCGCAAGCAGTTGCCCGACGACATCCGCGAGGAGGTCTATCCGAAGAACATCCTGATGATCGGCCCGACCGGCGTCGGCAAGACCGAGATCTCGCGCCGCCTCGCCAAGCTGGCGCGGGCGCCGTTCCTGAAGGTCGAGGCGACCAAGTTCACCGAAGTCGGCTATGTCGGCCGCGACGTCGAGCAGATCATCCGCGATCTCGTCGATGCCGCCATCGTCATGGTCCGCGCCGAAATGCGCGAGCGGGTCAAGGCCGCCGCCCACGCCGCCGCCGAGAACCGCGTACTCGACGCCCTGGCCGGTGAGGGCGCGCGCGACCAGACCCGCGAGATGTTCCGCAAGAAGCTGCGCGATGGACAACTCGACGACAAGGAGATCGAGCTCGAGGTGGCCGACACGTCGAGCCCCTTCCCGACGATGGAGATCCCCGGCCAGCCCGGCGGAATGGGCGGTGTCAATCTCGGCGACCTGTTCGGCAAGGCGTTCGGCGGCCGCAAGACCCGGCGGCGGATGAGCGTCGCCGCCTCCTACGCGCTCCTGATCACCGAGGAGGCCGACAAGCTGCTCGACCAGGAGGTCGTCACCCGCGACGCGATCGAAGCGGTGGAGCAGAACGGCATCGTCTTCCTCGACGAGATCGACAAGGTCTGCGCGAGGGCCGAGACCCGCGGCGCCGATGTCAGCCGCGAGGGCGTGCAGCGCGACCTGCTGCCGCTGATCGAAGGTACCACGGTCTCGACCAAGCACGGACCGGTCAAGACCGACCATGTGCTCTTCATCGCCAGCGGCGCTTTCCATATCGCCAAGCCCTCCGACCTGCTGCCCGAGCTGCAGGGCCGGCTGCCGATCCGCGTCGAGCTCTCGCCGCTGACCGAGGAGGATTTCGTGCGCATCCTGACCGAAACCGACAATGCCCTTACCCGGCAGTACACCGCGCTGATGGCGACCGAGCAGGTCGCCGTCGATTTCACCGCGGACGGGATCGAGGCGCTCGCCCATATCGCGGCGGAGGTGAATCGGACGGTGGAGAATATCGGCGCCCGGCGGCTCTATACCGTGCTCGAACGGGTGTTCGAGGAACTGAGCTTCACCGCGCCCGACCGGGCCGGCGACAAGGTCGTGCTCGACGCGGCCTTCGTCGAGAAATATCTCGGCGATCTCGCGCGCGCCACCGACGTCAGCCGCTACGTGCTCTGAATACGGACTCGATCGGGAATCGCAGGGCGGACATTTGTCAGCCTTTTCGCGCCTGTCCGACGCGAAGCTGGTCCTTGGCGGATCAGGCGCAGGCCGGCGCGGCGAGGACCGGCGCCCCGCCGGACGGCCAGGAAGCGGCGAGCGTGGCGAAAAGAACCAGGGACGACGAGCCCGACAGGCTGTAGCAGGCCAGTGCCGCCAGCGGACCGAGGCCGAACGCCAGCGCGGTCGCGGCGAAGCAACCGCCGACGGCGACAGAAGCGAGCATGCAGGCGACTAGTCTGGGGTGCAATTCATCGTCTCCCTGGACCACCGAATTCGCCGCGGGACTCACCGCGAGAATCACCGGCCATGTTGTTTGCCTATGCCTATTCAACAACAAATATGAAGACGACTCAAACGCAGGTTGTGCTGCCTTTGATTTAATCTCGCGGAGCATGTCGTGACTACCCCGTGACTACGGGACAAGGACGCTCGGCCCGCTCGTACCCGACCCTCCAGCGCCCGATCCGCCCGCCGCGCTACAATTCCGGCAGCAGTCGTGCTAGCAGCGCCTCGATTCGCCGGCCCGCGGCGGCCGCCTGCGCCAGCACCTCCTCGATCGTGTCCGGCGCCTGGTCCGGGCCGCCGGTCGCCGCGTTGGTGATCGCCGACAGACCCAGCACCGCGAGCCCGGCATGGACCGCCGCGATTACCTCGATCACCGTTGACATTCCGACCGCGTCCGCTCCGGTCGAGCGCAGCCAGCGCCGTTCGGCCGAGGTTTCGAGCGACGGCCCCGCGATCCCGGCGTAGATGCCGCGCCGCTCGACGAGGCCGGTCGCCCAGACCGCGGCGCGAAGTCCCGTATCATAGGCGCGGCTCATGTCCGGGAACCTCGGCCCCAGGCCTGCGTCGTTCCGCCCGGTCAGCGGATTGGCCCCGGTCAGGTTCAGGTGATCCTCGATCAGCATCACCTCGCCCGGCGCGAAGTCGGCATTGAGCGCTCCGGCCGCGTTGGTCACGATCAGGCGCCGCGCCCCGAGCGCGCGCAGAAGATAGACCGGCAGCGCGATCTCTCCCGCCGTCCAGCCCTCGTAGAGATGAAGGCGCCCCTGCGCCAGCGCGACCCGCCGGCCGTGGAGGCGCCCGACCACCAGCCGCCCGGCATGCCCCGGCGCCGTGGAGACCGGCATTCCGGCGATTTCGCCGAAGGGCACCGCCACCGCGTCCTCGACGGCTTCGGCCAGCTCGCCGAGCCCGGAGCCGAGGATGAGCCCGATCTCCACCGGATCGCCCAGCCGCGCCGCGACCGAGGCCCGCGCCGCTTCCACCCGCGCCACGCTGGTCACTGGATGCTCGCCGCGACGCGGGGCGCCAGCGCCGCGACCTCGGCCAGTGTCGCTTCGAGGTCGAGCCGGAGGAGCGCGCCATCCCGCACCACCTGCTCGCCGCCGACGAACACATGCCGTACGTCCGACTTGGCGGTGGAAAAAACGATATGGGTCGCGGGATCGAACATTGGCACGGCGTGCGGCCGGGCGAGGTCGAGAAGGATCATGTCCGCGAACTTGCCGACCTCGAGCGAGCCGATCCGGTCCGCGGCACCCAGCGCCGCCGCCCCGTCCAGCGTCACCATGCGCAGCGCCTGCGCGGTGGTGACCGCGTCCGCCCGCAGCGTGGCGCCCCGGTGCAGGGTCGCCGCCAGCCGCAGCGCCATCCAGAGGTCGAGATCGTTGCCCGAGATCGCGCCGTCGGTGCCGAGCGTCACCCGGACCCCGGCCGCCAGCAGGTCCGGCACCCGGGCGATCCCGCTGGCGAGCTTCAGGTTCGAGACCGGATTGTGCGACACGGTGGCCCCGGTCCGCGCCAGGATCGCGATTTCCTCGTCGTCGAGCCAGACGCAATGGGCGAGCACCGTCCGCGCGTCGAGCAGGTTCAGCGCGTCGAGATGCCGGATCACCGACCGCCCGTAGCGCCGGGCGATATCCGCCTGCTCGGCCTGGGTCTCGGCCGCGTGGGTGCAGAAAAGCGCGCCGAATTCGTCGGCCAGCCGCTTGGCATCCGCCAGATGCTCCGGCCCGACGGTATAGGTGCCATGCGGGAGGGCCGCCGGAATCACGTCCTCGGCGCCGGCGAATTCCTCGAAGAAGGTCCGCGCCTCGGCAAGCCGCCCGGCATGGTCGAGATGATCGACGCCGGGGAAATCGAAGAAGATCCCGCCGGTCGAGACACGCATGCCGACCGCCTGCGCGGCCGCGACCGTCCGGCGCGGATGCCAGAACATGTCCATCACCGTCGTCACCCCGCCGAGCAGCAGCTCGGCGAAGCCGAGCTCCGCGCCGAGCAGGACGGTCTCGGGCGTCAGGATCGCGCCTTCGGCCTTCCACACCGCGCGGAGCCAGGGCTCCAGCGACAAATCCTCGACCAGCCCGCGGAACAGGCTGTCCGCCGCGTGGCAATGGGTATTGACGAGGCCCGGCATCAGCAGCATGCCGCCCGCGTCGATCACCCGCGCCGCGCCGCCCTGCCCGACAATCCCGGCGCTCGGTCCCAGCGCCGAAATCCGTCCGCCGGCGACGGCGACCGCCCCGTCGCGGATCACGGTTCCGGCGGCGTCGGCGGTGACGACAAGCGCGTTCGTGATGATAAGGTCGGCCGTCATGGGCCGCATCCCTGCACGCGGATCCGGGCCTGTCAACCGGAGGCTGACCGATGTCGAAGACGCCACCCGCCTGGCTGCTGCCCGGCCCGTTCCCAGCGGAATTCCCCACCGAGGAGCGCTGCTTCATTACCGAGCTCATGAACGATCCCGCCTGTCCCGAGGTCTCGCTGGCGCTGGCCCGCGTCGCGCCCGGGGTGACGACGCGCCTGCACCATCTCCTCGGCACCGTCGAGCGCTACCTCATCCTCGCCGACACCGGCATCGTCGAGATCGCCGGCCAATCCGCCCCCGTCGCCCCCGGCGACCGCGTCCTCATCCCCGCCGACACCCCCCAGCGCATCACCGCCACCGGCCCCGCCCCGCTCGAGTTCCACTGCCTCTGCACCCCGCGCTTCCGCCCGGAGAACTACGTCGACCAGATCGGAAGAGCGTCGTGTAGGG
>NZ_CALAGI010000088.1 GCF_937891315.1 uncultured Amaricoccus sp.
CGCAAGCTTGCTCCGGGCGCGCGGACCGCGGGCGCGCCACTGGCGCCCCCTAAGGGCGGTCCGCGAAGACATCCCGATCCGGAGGCGGACGCCGTATCAGGCCGCGCGGGCGGCCATGGTGGCGCGGGTCCACCAGTCGAGATCGTCGAGCATCGCCTTGGCCGCGGGCAGGATATGCTCCTCGATATCGGCCAGCGTCGCCTTGCCCTGATACAGCTGGAAGAAATCCCCGCCGCCGATATGAACGCCGAAGCGGGTCGGGACCATCTGCAACTCGATCGCGATCATCCGCAGATGCTCGGCCGCGCGCGCGCCGCCCATCGAGCCATAGCCGAAGACCGCCGCCGGCTTGCGCACCCACTCGACATAGGCCTGATCGAGCGCGTTCTTCAGCACGCCGGGAACCGAGTGGTTGTATTCGGCGGTGACGAAGATGAAGCCGTCGAAGGTCGCAAGCTTCTTCTGCCAGGCGACCGCGCGCGGGTCCTTGCTCGGCACCCACGCGTTCGAGGCCGCCTCGTCGAACATCGGCAGGTCGAAATCGCGCAGATCGACGAGCTCGACCTCCCAGTCGCTCCGCTGGGCGGCGAGATCGAAGATCCATTTCGCCGGCTTGTCGCCGAAACGCGCGGCGCGGGTCGAGCCGATGATCACCGCTATGCGGGGCTTTGCCATGGAAGTCTCCTTGTGATCCTGGTATCAAAACGATACCGCAGGCACTAACGTTCCGGTGGAATTGCGCAAGGGGGCACGAATTTGCCACTAGGTGACGCCGAGGAAACCGCGGCCTGCGCCCGGATCAGCGAATTGCTGGCGCGCGTCGGCGACAAATGGACCGTGCTCGTGGTGCGTGTGCTCGGGGAAAGCCCGATGCGATTCAACGCCTTGCGCCGCCATATCGGCGGCATCTCGCAGAAGATGCTGACGAGCACCCTGCGCGGGCTGGAACGCGACGGCTTCGTCGTCCGCACCGTCTCGCCGACCACGCCGCCGCAGACCGAATATGCCCTGACCGACCTCGGTCGCGGCCTGCTCGTGCCGGTCGGCGCGCTCGCCGCCTGGACCATCGAGAACGCCGGGCGGATCGAGACCGCCCGCCGCGCCTATGCCGATCGCGAGGGCGCCGTGGCGGGCTTGCACGCGGTCCGCCCGCGTGCTTTCACCAAGGCATGACGAAGCCGCCCGACAATCCAGCCGAGCCGTTCAAGAAGGCGCTCGCCGAAGCCACCAAGGCGATGGCCGGTCAGGCCGAACTGACCGTCGCCTTCTCGGTCGATCCGCCGGGCTGCTCGAACGCGACCATGCGCCTGCCCCAGGTCACGCGCCGCATGACGCGGGACGAGGTGATGCTGGCACGCGGGACGGCGGATTCCTACGCGCTGCGCCTGCGCTACCACGACGACGCCACGCACCGCCGCTACGCGCCCTCGGGCGACGTCGCCGCCGCGCTGTTCGAGAGCATGGAGACGGCGCGCTGCGAGGCGATGGGCGCGCGGGTCATGCCGGGCACCGCGGGCAATATCGACGCGAGGATCGCCGACGAGGCCCGCCGTCTCGGCTATGCCGAGATCACCGATCCGAACAAGGCGCCGATGGCGCAGGCGGCGGGCTATCTCGTGCGCCACCTCGCCACCGGCCGCGACCTGCCGCGCGGCGCGCAGAACGTGATGGACCTCTGGCGCGGCCATCTGGAGGGTCGCGCCAGGGACACGCTCGAAGATCTCGAAACCGTGCTGGACGACCAGCAGGCCTTCGCCCGCTTCGCCCGGCGGGTGATCGAGGATCTCGGCTATGGCGACCAGCTCGGCGAGGATCCGGACGCCGACGATCTCGAGGAGGAGACCGAGGACAGCGAGGAGGAAAACGCGCGCGAGGATTCGACCGGCGGCGAGGACCAGGAGGAGTCCGACCAGCGGGAGAGTTCCGAAGAGGCGCCGTCCGACCAGAATGGCGAACCCCAGCAGATGCGGGCCGACGTCGGCGACGCCGACGATTCCGATCTGGCCGACGAGGTCGACATGCGCGACGGCGAGCCGCCAGAGCATCGCCCGCCGCCGCCGCATTCCGACGCCGACCCCGCCTACAAGGTCTATCTGACCAAATTCGACGAGGAGATCGCCGCCGAGGATCTGGCCGATCCGGCCGAGCTCGACCGGCTGCGCGCCTATCTCGACCAGCAGCTCGAGCCGCTGCGCGGCGCCGTCTCGCGTCTTGCCAACCGCCTGCAGCGCCGGCTGCAGGCGCAGCAGAGCCGCGCCTGGGAGTTCGATCTCGAGGAAGGCACTCTCGACGCCGGACGGCTGGCGCGGGTCGTGGCGAACCCGATGACGCCGCTCAGCTTCAAGCGCGAGCGCGATACCGAGTTCCGCGACACCGTCGTCACGCTGCTGCTCGACAATTCCGGCTCGATGCGCGGCCGACCGATCTCGATCGCCGCCATCTCGGCCGACGTTCTGGCGCGGACGCTCGAACGCTGTCAGGTCAAGGTCGAGATCCTCGGCTTCACCACCCGCGCCTGGAAGGGTGGCCAGAGCCGCGAGGCCTGGCTCGCCGCGCAGCGGCCGGTCCAGCCCGGGCGCCTGAACGACCTGCGCCACATCATCTACAAGTCCGCCGAGGCGCCCTGGCGCCGGGCACGCCCCAATCTCGGACTGATGATGAAGGAAGGGCTGCTGAAGGAGAATATCGACGGCGAGGCGCTGGAATGGGCGCATCGGCGCCTTGTCGCGCGGCCTGAGGCGCGGCGGATCCTGATGGTGATCTCGGACGGCGCGCCGGTGGACGATTCCTCGCTGTCGGTCAATCCGGCGAACTATCTCGAAAAGCATCTGCGCGACGTGATCGCGATGATCGAGCGCCGGCGCCTCGTCGAGCTCATCGCCATCGGCATCGGCCACGACGTCACGCGCTACTACGGCCGCGCGGTCACCATCACCGACGTCGAGCAGCTCGCCGGCGCGATGACCGAACAGCTGGCCGCCCTCTTCGACAACGACCCCGGCCGCGCCGGGCGCCAGTCGCGGCGCGCCGGCCGGCGCTGAGCCGGGTCGCGCCCGAGACGAACTGCGGCTGCTCGGCTCGGGGATGGTCTTGCTGTTTCCTGCCTGATTTGGGGTACACAAATCAGGCCGCGCCTGCCTGCCCCCGGCAGGCGCGTTTCCGCGCCAGCCAGTCAGGCGCGGCCTGATTACCGTCTCTCGTAGAAATCGGACGGCCCCTTGGCCTTCGACTGGTCGAAGGCCAACGTCCCGGGTCGACAGTCCACTGGACTGTCGCCTGATCCGGTCCGAGGAGTCTTTCCGGGACAAGGGACCGAGCCGATCGGTCGGAGTTCGTATGAAACAAACCCTCAGATCACCAGCACGCCGTTGTGCTTGGCCTTGTACTCCGGCTCGACATGGATGGTGACGGAGGCGCCCTCCACCGTCTCCTTCAACGCGATCTCGACGCGGTCGCAGATCTCGTGCGCCCTGGAGACCGTCATCGCGGCCGGCACCACCAGATGGAATTCGATGAAGACCCGGCGCCCGGCGTTGCGGGTTCGCACATCATGCGCCTCGATCGCACCGTCGGCTTCGCGCGCGATCACCTCCTTGATCTCGGCCAGCCGCTCCTTCGGCACCGCCTCGTCCATCAGCCCGCCGAGCGACTCGCGGATCACGCTCCAGCCCGACCAGAGGATATTGACCGCGACCAGCGCCGCCAGCGCCGGATCGAGTACCGCCCAGCCGGTCAGGACCGCGAGCGCGATGCCGACCACCACCCCGACCGAGGTCACGACGTCCGACATCAGATGCCGTCCGTCGGCGACCAGCGCCGGCGAGCGTGCCCGGCGGCCGACGGTGACCAGGGTTCGGCTCCAGAGGCCATTGATCACGCTGGCGACCGCGCTGATCGCGAGCCCGAGCGCCGGCGCCTCGATCGCACGCGGTGCCTGAATCGCCGCCCACGCCTCGCGAAGGATCAGGATCGCCGCGACGATGATCAGCGTTCCGGCCAGCACCGCGCTGAAATATTCCGCCTTGGAATGGCCGTAGGGATGATTGCTGTCGGCCGGCTGGTCCGCGAGATGCACGGCGATCAGCGCCGCGACCGCCGTCGCGACATTCACGAGGCTCTCCAGCGCGTCGGAATAGAGCGCGACCGATCCGGTCACGCGGTAGGCGACATATTTGATCCCGAGCACCAGCAGCCCGACGGCGATGCTCCCCGCCGCGATCCTGAAAGTCGTGCTCATGGGGAATCCCCTGCCGTCCGCCCTTTCCGTCCCCTGGAGCGGCGTCCGATCCGGCAGAGCCGGCTCGTCCGCTCCAGAGTCTTGATTTGGCGCAATCTCTTGGCCACCAGACGATTCCGTCTGGTTGGATATTGCTCTAGCCGCCGGGGCGACAGGGCGCAAGTCTCTGATTTCCGATGAGAATAGTTCTCATATGCAGTGCCGGGAGAGACCCGCGACCCTCAGCCGCCGAGACTGGAGTGGCGGGCCATCATCTCGACGGGCGCGAGATGGCATTCCGGCGGGCGGGCGCCGGTCTCGAGCCAGGCAAGCATCGCCTCGGCGGAATGGCGGCCGAAGCGGGCGACGTCGCAGCGCACCGAGGAGAGCCGCGGCCAGGTCAGGGCGCATTCCTCGATATCGTCGAACCCGACCAGCCGGAATTCCTCGCCGACCCGAACTCCGGCCTCGGCGAAGCCGGCGAGCATGCCGAGCGCCACGAGATCGCTGAAGCAGACCGCCGCCTCCACCTCGGGCGCCGCCGCCGCGAGCCGCAGCGCGATGTCGCGGCCGAAGGCGCGCGACGGCCGGCCGTGGAAGGCCCTCGGCGCCAGACCGGCCTCGCGCATCACTTCGAGATAGCCGGCCACCCGTTCCAGCGTCACCGGGCGATCGGCGATCCCGCCGACGAAGGCGATGCGCCGCGCGCCCTGCGCGATCAGATGCCGTGTCGCCAGCCGGCCGCCGACGGCGTAGTCGAGCGAGGCGAAGGGAAAGATATCGGTCCGCGCATCGATCCGGCGCAGCACCTGCATCGCCGGAATCCCGGCGCGCCAGACGTTCTCCAGCGCCCGCGGCTCATCGACATAGGTGGGCGAGATCAGGAACCCCGAGACGCCATGCTCGATCATCGAAGCGATGACCCGCGCCTGCAGCGCCGGATCCTCGTCGGTATTGGCAATCACCGTGGCATAGCCGCGGCTGGCGAAGCTCATCTGCGCGCTGGCCGCGAACTCGGTGAAGAACGGGTTGCGCAGGTCGTTGATGACGAGGCCGATCAGCCCGACATCGCCGCCGCGCAGGTTGGCGGCCGAGCGGTTGTAGACATAGTTCAGATCGATCATCGCCCGCTCGACCACCGCGCGCGTCGCGGGCTTCACCAGGGGACTGTTCTGCAGGACGTTCGAGACCGTCGATTTCGAGACACCCGCGTGACGCGCCACATCGACGATCGTCGGCCGCTTGTTCATCGCCAGAACCTCATTCCAGGCCGTGCAACCGCGCGAGCAGTGTCATCCGCTCGACCGCGAGATCGGGGCGGCTCAGGAGGCGTGCGCGGTCGGCGAGGCGGAAGACCTCGGCATAATGCGTGATCTCGCGCGAGGATTGAAAGCCGCCCGGCATGATGAAATGGCTCTGCGCGCCGTTGAGCCAGGCCAGAAAGGCGATACCCGCCTTGTAGAAGCGGGTCGGCGCCTTGAAGATCTCGCGGCTGAGCGGCACGGTCGGCGCGAGGAGCGCGTGGTAGGTTGCGCGGTCGCCCAGCGCCAGCGCCTCCAGCGCCTGAACCGCCGCCGGGGCGATCGCGGTGAAGGCGCCGAGCAGCGCGTGGCTGTGACGCGTCCCGTCACCCTCGATCAGCGCCGCGTAGTTGAAATCATCGCCGGTATAGAGCCGGACACCCTCCGGCAGCCGGGCGCGGAACGCCTCCTCATGCGACTGGTCGAGCAGCGAGATCTTGATGCCGTCGACCTTGGCCACATTGTCGCGAATGATGCCGAGCACCGTCTCCGAGGCGGTCGGCACATGCGCCGAACCCCAGTAGCCGGCGAGGCCCGGGTCGAACATGTCGCCGAGCCAGTGCAGGATCACCGGCGCCCGCGCCTGATCCAGCAGCCGGCCATAGACGCGGGCATAGGTCTCGGCATCGGCCCCCAGCGCGGGAAAGGCGCGCGACGCCATCAGGATCACCTGTCCGCCGGCCGCCTCGATCGCTTCCATCTGTTCGGAATAGGCGGCGATCAGCCCGGCCTCGTCGGTGATCTCACCGGCCGCGCGCTGGTCGGTGCCGGCGCCGCAGGCGACGCGCGGCTTCAGGGGATGCGCCCTGGCCTCGACCATGGTGCGCTCGATCAGCTCCTTCGCGGTCGGCCAGTCGACGCCCATGCCGCGCTGCGCGGTGTCCATCGCCTCGGCCAGGCCGAGCCCCTGATCCCAGAGCCAGCGCCGAAAGCCGAGCGTGTTCTCCCAGTCGACCGCCGGCCGCCCTTCCCAGGGCGCGCGCTCGGCGATCGGGTCCGAGACCAGGTGCGCGGCGGCGAAGGCGGTCCGCGTCAGCGGCACGCGTGGCGGGCGCGGGACCAGCGGCTCGCCCGTCGGGGCATAGGGTTCGAGGGTTCCGTCATAGGTCGGCAGGCGCATGGCACAGTCCTTCATCAGCCGGGCCTTCATTGGTCGGCGCGGATCATGTCGGCGGCCTTTTCCGCGATCATGATCGTCGGCGCGTTGGTATTGGAGGAGACGACGGCCGGCATGATCGAGGCATCGACCACCCGAAGCCGCGCGATCCCGTTGAAGCGCAGCCGCGGATCGACCACCGCGCCCGGATCCGCCCCCATCCGGCAGGTTCCGGCCGGATGATGGTCGGTCTTGGCATGCCGGCAGGCATAATCGATCAGATCCGCCTCGGTCCGAACCTCCGGCCCCGGCAGCCGCTCGGCCAGCACGAAGGGCCTGAGCGGCGCCTGCGCCATGATCTCGCGCGCCATCCGCAGCCCCTCGATCGACAGCTCGCGGTCGCGCGGATCCTGCCAGTAGTTCGGATCGATCAGCGGCGCGGCGGCCGGATCGGCGCTGGCCAGTCGCACCGTCCCCCGCGAACGCGGCCGCAGATAGGCGGAGTTCAGCGTCACCCCGCCGTTCGGCATCGCCGCCACCCCCGCCTCGATCCCCGAGCCGAGCCCGAGGTGGAACTGGATATCGGGCGAGCGCGCGTCGCGATCCGCGTACCAGAACCCCCCCGTCTCGAAGAGGCTCGAAGCCACCGGCCCGCCCCGCGTCGCGAGGTAGCGCAGCCCGGCCATGGCCGACCAGAGCGGCCGGGCATAGCGGTCATAGGTATGCGGGCCCGTCACCTCGCAGATCACGAAGAGATCGAGATGATCCTGGAAATTCGACCCCACCCCCGGCTGGTCGAAGACCGGCTTCACCCCGACTTCGGCCAGATGATCCGCCGGCCCGATCCCCGACAGCATCAGCATTCGCGGCGAGCCGATGGCGCCCGAGCAGAGGATGACCTCCTGCGCCGCCGTGATCCGGGCCCCGTCCATCATCTCGACCCCGACCGCGCGGCCGCCCTCGACCAGCAGGCGCCGGACCTGCGCGCCGGTGCGCACCGTCAGGTTCGGGCGGTGCCGGTTCGGCGCCAGATAGGCCATCGCCGCGGAGGACCGCCGCGCGGCGCGCTGCGTCAACTGGTAGTAGCCGACGCCGTCCTGCCGCGCCCCCGCCATGTCGAGATTGCGCGGAATGCCGAGCGCGCCGGCGGCGGCGAAATAGGCCTCGCAGATCGGCAGCGGCGCCGCCGGCCGCGAAACCCCCAGCGGCCCGCCCCGCCCGTGATAGCGGTCGTCCCAGCTGTCATTGTCCTCGGCCTTGCGGAAATACGGCAGCACATCCTCGTAGGACCAGCCCTCGCACCCCATCTGCCGCCACTCGTCATAGTCGAGCGCGTTGCCCCGCGTGTAGATCTGCGCATTGATCGCCGAGCCGCCGCCGATCACCTTCGCCTGGGTATAGCGGATCACCATGTCCTTCATGTGCCGCTGCGGCACCGTCTGCCAGCCCCAGGAGCCGATGCCCTTGGTCATTTTCGCAAAACCCGCCGGCAGGTGGTAGAACGGGTGCCGGTCGGTCCCCCCGGCTTCGAGCAGCAGCACGGTGGCGGACGCCTCCTCGCTCAACCGCGCGGCCAGAACGCACCCGGCCGAACCGCCGCCGACGATCACGAAATCGAACCCTTCGGCCATCAGAGCCTCGCGATGGAAAGGCCGCCATCGACGGGGATCACCGCCCCGGTGGCGAAAGCCATGTCGCCGCGCACCAGCGGCAGGATCGCCGCGCCGATATCCGACGGCTCGCCCCAGCGGCCCGCCGGCACCAGCCCGTCGGCGATCCGCGCGGAATGCCGGTCGCGGACGCCCGCCGTCATCGGCGTCGCGATGATGCCGGGGCGCAGGTCGAAGACGCCGATCCCCTCCGCCGCCAGCCGCGCCGCGAACAGACGCGCCATCATCGCGGCACCGGCCTTGGAAACGCAGTAGTCGGCCCGCTCCACCGAAACCATCCCGGCGCTGACCGAGGTGATGAAGACGATCGAGCGATAGGGCGCGGCGGGCAGCGCCAGCATCCGCCGCGCCGCCGCCTGCGCCAGAAAGAAGCCGCCGCGCAGATTGACCGACAGCACGAAGTCGAAATTCTCCGGCGTCGCGTCCAGCATGTCGCCGCGCGCCGGCGAGGGCACGCCGGCGTTGGAGACGAGGCAGGAGACCGGCCCCATCTCGGCGGCGATCCGGTCCAGCAATTCCGGCGCCGCCGCCACGTCGCGCAGGTCGTGCCGGAAGTAGCGCGCCGCCTCGCCCAGTGCCGCCAGCGCCGCGCCGACCGCCGGCGTCTCCGGGGCCACCTCCGCCGCCAGCGCGACCGAGAACCCGGCGCCGACGAGCGCCGCCGCGACGCCGAGGCCGATACCCTGCTGTCCGCCGGTGACGAGCGCGACCCGGGTCACGCCCCGAGATCCCGGCTCGTGATGTGATCCGCCACCCTGAGCGCCTGCGCCGCGATGGTCAGGGCCGGGTTCACCGCGGCCGAGGTCGGCAGGAAGCTCGCATCCACCACGAAAAGGTTCGGGTGGTCGTGCGCGCGGCAGAAGATGTCGAGCACGCTGGTCGCCGGATCCCGCCCCATCCGCGCCGTGCCGCACTGATGCGACGGCGTGCGCCGGTCGAACGCCCGCGACAGCACGATCGGAAAGCCCGCGCGGCGCAGCAGCCCCTTCAGCTTTGTCACCAGCGCCTCGTGCGCCGCCCAGTTCGAGCGCCGCCAGTCGAGCACGATCCGCTCGCCCGCCAGCGTCACCCGGCTCGCGGGATCGGGCAGATCCTCGCTCATCGCATAGAGATCGATCGCATGGCTGGCGACCCAGTTCGCGAGCGGCGCCGGCAGCCGGGCGGTGGCGGCGAGGATCGGCCCCGAGATCTTGCCGAGCAGCTGGATATTGCCGAGCGGCGTGCCATCCACGCCGCCGGTCAGGTAGAAATCGTTGACCATCAGCGTCTTCTGATAGATCGCGTCGTTGCGGCGCAGCGGATGCAGCGCCAGCACCGCGGAACTGTTGTGGTTCATGAAATTGCGCCCCACCTGATCGGAGCGGTTGGCAAGGCCGGAGCGCAGCAGCAGCACGGCGGAATTGACCGCGCCGGCCGACAGAACCACGAGCGGCGCGGTGATCCGGCCCGGAACGCCGTCCTTTACATACTCGACCGCCGTCACCCGGCCGTCCGCCCCGGCGACCAGCCGCGTCGCCAGCGCCCCGGTTTCCAGCGTCACGTTGGGATGGGCGAGCGCCCGCGCGATACCGACGGTCTCGGCATCCATCTTCGCGCCCGTGGTGTCGGGAAAGGCGTCCCATGGCGTGCGCGCCCGGTCGAGCCAGCGCGCGATATCGACCCCGAGCGGCAGCGAGGCGGGACGCAGCCCGACCCGCCGCAGGCGGGCGCGCAGATCGGCGATTGCCGGCTCGTCCGGCACCGGGGCATGGGGATAGGCGCCGGAATGCCGCGGCTCGCTCGGATCCTGCCCGGCGTCGCCCCGCACCTGATAGAGTTCCTCCGCCGCCTGATACCAGGGCTCGAACGCGTCATAGCTGATCGGCCAGCCCGGCGTGGTGCCGCCCCTGTGGCGCAGCGGGCTGAAATCCTCGGCGCGGTAGCGGATCAGCACGGCGCCATAGAACTTCGAATTGCCGCCGACATAATAGTAGTTGCCGGGGTTGAAGGCCGCGCCCTCGGGCGTGAACCAGATTTCATCCGGCCGGAAATGCCCCCGGCCGAAGATTGCCTTGTCGTCCCGCGCTTCGGGACAGTCGGCCAGCCGCCGCCCGCGCTCCAGGATCACGACGCGGCGGCCGGTGGGCGCGAGCGCCGCCGCGAGCGTGGCCCCACCGATGCCGGAGCCGATGATGACGATGTCGGGTTCCATTGGGTCAAACCTGTATGAGTGATCGCGGTGGAAAAGGCCCCCGCGGGCCGCGCCTCAGCCGATCCGCGCCTCGGTGACAGGATCGAAGGCGACGGCCTTTTCCATATTGATGGCGAACGGGAAAACCTCGCCCGGCCGGGCGTCCACATCGGCGCGGAACCGCCCCGTCACCGCCTTGCCGCCGATATGGGTCATGACGAAGGTGTCCGAACCGGCGGGCTCGGTGAGCTCGATCCGCGCGTCCAGCCGATGGATCGCGTGGCTCTTGCGGTCCGCGCCGTCCTCGTCGGTGATCGCCTCCGGCCGGATGCCGAGGATGACGTCGCGCCCGTCATGCGCGACGAGCGAGCGGTCGGGCGCGAAGGGCAGCGCCGCCGTCGCGCCGTCCGCCATCGTCACCCGCGCCACCGCCCGGCCGTTCTCCACCGCGACCTTGGCCGGAAACAGGTTCATCGAGGGCGAGCCCATGAAGCCCGCGACGAACATGTTGGCCGGCGTGTCATAGATCTCCTTCGGCGTCCCGAGCTGCTGGACATGCCCGCCAAACATCACCGCGATCCGCGTCGAGAGGGTCAGCGCCTCGATCTGGTCGTGGGTGACATAGACGATGGTCGTCTTCAGCTTCTGGTGCAGCTTCTTGATCTCGGTCCGCATGTCGACGCGCAGCTTGGCGTCGAGGTTCGACAGCGGCTCATCGAACAGGAACACGTCGGGATCGCGCACCAGCGCCCGGCCCATGGCGACCCGCTGGCGCTGGCCGCCCGAGAGCTGGCCGGGCTTGCGGTCGAGCAGGTGCCGGATCTGCAACAGGTCGGCGACCTCGTTCATCGCCTTTTCGCGCTCGGGCTTCGGCACCCCATGCATCTCCAGCCCGAAGACGATGTTCTGCCCGACATTCATGTTCGGGTAGAGCGCGTAGGACTGGAACACCATGGCGATGTTGCGCTCGGCGGGCCGGACGCCGTTCATCGACCGGCCCTTGATGGCGATCTCGCCGGAGGTGACCTCCTCCAGCCCCGCGATCATGTTGAGCAAAGTGGACTTGCCGCAGCCCGAGGGTCCGACGAGGACGAGGAATTCGCCCTCCTCGATCGAGATATCGGTTTCGTGCAGGATCTTGACCGCGCCGTAGCTCTTGGTCGCCCGCTTGATGTCGAGAAAACCCATCACCTGTCTCCCTCGGCCGATCGGCCGGCCGGCGTTAACGATTCAATCCCGAGCGTTTTGGTTGGAATACGCGCCGTGCATGCTTTGCGCATAGGATGTGCATCGAGGTTTTTCCCGTTAACCATTGATCTCCCTGCCATTTCCATCACCCCTTCACCGACCCCGCCATCAGCCCGCGGACGAAGTACCGCCCGGCCACGACATAGACGAGGAGGGTGGGAAGCGCGGCCATGATCGCGCCCGCGAAATGCACGTTGTATTCCTTCACCCCCGTCGAGGACTGGACGAGGTTGTTGAGCGCGACCGTCATCGGCTGGCTGTCGAAGTCGGAGAAGGAGGCGCCGAACAGGAAGTCGTTCCAGATGTTGGTGAACTGCCAGATGACACAGACCACCGCGATCGGCCCCGACGAGGGCAGCATGATCCGCCGGAAGATGGTGAAGAACTCCGCCCCGTCGATCTGCGCGGCCCGCACCAGCTCGGTCGGAAACTGCTGGTAGTAGTTCTTGAAATATAAGGTAGAAAAGCCGATCCCGTAGACGAGATGCACGAAGATGAGGCCCGGCACCGTTCCGGCGAGGCCCATGAGACCGAGCATCCGCGCCATCGGGATCAGCACCATCTGGAACGGGATGAAGCAAGCAAAGAGCAGCAGGCCGAAGACCAGCGTGTCACCCCGGAACCGCCATTTGGTCAGCACATAGCCGTTGAGCGCGCCGAGCACGGTCGAGAGCGCGACGGCGGGCACCACCATAAGGATCGAATTGAGGAAGAACGGCCGGAGCCCGGTCTGGGCCACCCCGATCTGCGCCGTCGACCAGGCCGAGCCCCAGGGCGCGACGGTCCATTGTTTCGGCAGCGCCATCATGCCGCCCGCCTGAATCTCGGAGAGCGGCTTCAGAGAATTCACCACCATCACATAGAGCGGCAGCAAGTAATAGAGACAGAACAAAGCCAGCAGCGTATAGATCACGAAGCGCGCGCCGGCGCCGGTGCGAATGACCTGGGCCTCGCCCGCGGTCGACGTAGGAGCAGCCGCGGCAGCCATTACTTCTTCTCCCGGAGTTCGGACCAGATGAACGGCACCATGATCGCCGCGATCGACATCAGCATGATCGTGGCCGAGGCGGCGCCGATGCCCATCTGGTTGCGCGTGAAGGTGTAGGAATACATGAAGGTCGCCGGCAGCTCGGTCGCCGTCCCCGGACCGCCGCCGGTCAGGGCGATGACAAGGTCGTAGGACTTGATCGCCATGTGGGCGAGCACGACGAAGGCCGACATGAAGGCGGGCCGGAGCTGCGGGATGACGATCCGCCGATAGAGCGCGAAGGTCGAGGCGCCATCAATCTGCGCGGCCTTCATCACCTCGTTGTCGATGCCGCGCAGGCCGGCGAGAAACATCGCCATCACAAAGCCCGACGACTGCCAGACGGCGGCGATGACGATGGTATAGATCGCCATCTTCGGATCCTTGATCCATTCGAAGGTGAAGCTCTCCCACCCCCAGGACCGCACCACCGCCTGCAGCCCGATGCCGGGATCCAGAAACCACTTCCACGCCGTGCCGGTGACGATGAAGCTCAGCGCCATGGGATAGAGATAGACGGTACGGATGAACCCCTCCGCCCGGATCTTCTGGTCAAGCAGGATGGCGAGCAGGAGCCCGAGCAGGCAGCAGATCACGATATAGAGCGTGCCGAAGATCATCAGGTTGTTCACCGCGATCCCCCAGGCGCGCAGCCCGAACAGCCGCTGATAGTTCTGCCAGCCCACCCAGCCGAAGGACGGCAGGATCTTGCTGTCGGTGAAGGACAGCACGAAGGTGAAGATGATGAAGCCATAGACGAATATCAGCACGATGGCGAAGCTCGGGCTCAGGACCAGCTTCGGCAGCGCATCGCGCAGCCAGTCCCGGCCGCCGCTTCGGGCGTGGGTGATCTGTGACATGGACGCTCCCCGGGAGGTTGGGGCGGACCGGAATCCGCCCCGCGAAGGTCGGTTTACTGGGTCAGCTCGACGGCGCTGACCATCTCCTGCGTCGCGGTGGCGGCGTCGTACTCGCCGTTGAATTCGGCGGTGATGACGTCGTACATCGCGTTCTTCACCGCCGCCGGATTGGCATGGCCGTGCGCCATCGAGCCGAGGAGGTTGCCGGAGGTCGCGGCGGCCTTCAGTTGCTCATAGGCCTTCTGGCCGCAGGCGTCGAAATCGGCGACCGACACGTCGGTCCGCGCCGGAACCGATCCCTTGACCTTGTTGAAGGCGATCTGGAATTCCGGCGACATGATCGCCGTCACCAGCGCCGCCTGCTCCGGCTTCACCTCGTCGCCCTGCTTGAAGACCGCGAACTGGTCGGTGTTGAAGGTCACCTCCTGTTCCGTCCCGGGGAAGCGGAAGCAGAGGAAATCCTTGTCCGGTACCTTGCCGGCGTTCAGGAACTCGCCCTTGGCCCAGTCGCCCATGAACTGGAACGCCGCGTCGCCGTTGATGACCATCGCGCTCGCCAGATTCCAGTCGCGGCCCGAGAAGTTGTCATCGACGAAACCGCGGATCACCGTCATCCGGTCGAAGGTCTCCTTCATCGTGTCCGAGCCGAGCGCCGCGGGATCAAGCTCGATGAAGGCCTTCTGGTAGAATTCGGGGCCGCCGGTCGACATCGCCACCGCGTCGAAGATCGTCGCGTCCTGCCACGGCTGGCCGCCATGGGCGACCGCGACCTTGCCGGCGTCCTTCACCTTCTGCATCGCCGCGACCAGCTCGTCCCAGGTCGTCGGTTGCGCGATGCCGAGTTCGTCGAGCAGCGGCTTGTTGGCCCAGACCCAGTTGGTCGAGTGGACATTGACCGGCGCCGCGACCCAATGGCCGTCGTATTTCGAGAATTTCTGCAACGCCTCGGGAACCACCGCGTCCCAGCCCCCCGGACCGGCGACGGAATCAAGATTGGCCAGCGCGCCTTCCTTGGCCCAGTCGGTGATGTCGAAGCCGAGCAGCTGCACAGCGGACGGCGGGTTGCCGGCGGTCACCCGCGCGCGCAGCACGGTCATCGCCTGGGTGCCGCCGCCGCCGGCGACCGGCATGTCCTGCCAGCCGATGCCCTGCGTCTCCAGATCCTGCTTCAGCACATTGAGCGCGCCCGCCTCACCGCCGCTGGTCCACCAGTGCAGCACCTCCACGTCGGCGGCCGCCGCCACCCCGGCGGAGAGGGCCAGCGCCGCCACGGCTCCGGCGGTCCTTCCGAACATTCTTGTCATTTCTTGTCTTCCTCCACTGTTGACTTCGTCGTCTGTTCCGGGCCGGTCAGCCGGCGGCGGACGGCGCCACCCAGGGCGCGCGCGTCCTTCCGATCCGCATCTGAACCGTCTTCACTTCCAGGAATTCCTCGAGGCCGTAGCGGCCGAGCTCCCGCCCCTGCCCGCTTTCCTTCATTCCGCCGAACGGCATTTCGGCGAAGCCGTCCATCCAGCTGTTGGTCCAGACCGTCCCGGCCCGCGCCCGGCGGGCGAATTCCAGGCAGGTATGGACATTCGCGCTCCAGACCCCGGCCGAAAGCCCGTAGGCCGCCGCGTTGGTCAGCGCGATCGCTTCCTCCATAGTCCGGAAGGTCAGCACCGAGAGCACCGGGCCGAACACCTCCTCGCGCGCGATCGCCATGTCCGGCGTGACGCCCGCGACCACGGTCGGCTGGTAGAACTGACCGCCGAGCCCCGGCACCTCCAGCGGCGCGCCGCCGAGGCGCAGGATCGCGCCCGCCGCGACCGCGCCGCGCACATAGGCGTCGATCTTCGCCCGATGCTCCGGCGAGACGATGGCGCCGACTTTCGTGGCCTCGTCCAGCGGGTCGCCGAAGGTGACCTTGCGCGACAGCGCCACGACCCGCTCGGTCACCGCCTCGGCGATATCCTCGTGAACGATGATCCGCGAGCCGGAGTTGCAGCATTCGCCGGCGTTGAAATAGACGCCGAAGACGATGGCATCGACCGCCGCGTCGAGATCGGCGTCCGGAAAGAGCACCTGCGGGTTCTTGCCGCCGAGTTCCAGCGACACCTTCTTCAGCGTCGGCGCCGCCGCCGCGACGATCCCCTTGCCGACCGCGGTGGAGCCGGTGAAGGTCACCATATCCACCCTCGGGTCGGTGGTCATGATGGCACCGACCGGCTGGCCATAGCCGAGCACGATGTTCACAACCCCGGCCGGCAGCCCGGCCTCGACGAGAAGCTCGCCGAGGATCACCGTCGTCGATGGCGTCATCTCCGACGGCTTCACCACCGCCGCGCAACCGGCGGCGAGCGCGAAGGGCAATTTCTGGCTGGCGATCAGGAACGGGAAGTTCCACGGGCAGATGATGGAGACGACGCCGATCGGCTCCTTCAGCACCAGCCCGAGCATGTCGGGTCCGAGGCTGTTGTGGCTGTCCCCCGCCACGGTCCGCGCCAGCGCCGCGGCGTAGCGCCAGAGATCGGCCGCGCCTTCGATCTCGGCGCGGGCCTGAGCGATCGGCTTGCCGGCCTCCAGCGTCTCGATCCGCGCGATCCGCTCCCGCTCCCGGTCGATCAGATCCGCGACCCGGAGCAGCAGGGTCGCCCGCTCCTTGCCCGACCGTTCGGACCAACGCCCGTCGTCGAACGCCGCCCGCGCCGCCGCGATCGCGGCTTCGGTCTCCGCCGCGCCGCCCTTCGCCGCGCGCGTCACCAGAACGCCATGCGCCGGCGACAGCCGTTCGAAGGTGGCGCCGTCGGCGCTGCCCTGCCAGGCGCCGGCGATCAGGTGGCGCGCCGCGAAGGGCTCGACCACCGGCGCCCCGCGTGCACCGACCAGCGTCAGACCCTCAACGCCCATGCGCCCTCACCTCCCCGAAAACACTGGCTTGCGCTTCTCGGCGAAGGCGCCGACGCCCTCCGCCCGGTCGGCGCTGGCCGCGATCATCCCCGATCCAAGCGCCTCGATCAGCGCCGCGCGATCCTCACCGACGCCCGCCTGGATCATGTATTTCGCGACCTCCACCGCCCGGGGCGACAGGTTCACCGCCCGCTCGGCGATGGCCCGCGCCGCCGCGCCGACATCCTCGGCCACCTCGGCGACAAAACCGAGCGCCAGCGCCCGCTCCGCGCCGATCCGCCGGCCGAAGAGCGCCATCTCCTTCACCACCGCCTCCGGCAGCAGCCGGGCGACGCGCTGCGTCCCCGACCAGCCCGGCACGATCCCGATCCCGGCCTCCGGCAGCGCCAGCGCCGCTTTCGGCGTGATCACCCGGATATCGCAGCAGGCGGCCAGCTCCAGCCCGCCGCCAAAGGCATGGCCGTTCAACGCGGCGATCGTCGGTTTGCCCAAGCGCGCCAGCCGGTCGAAGATCCGATGTCCCTCGCGTACCCACAGGCGCGCGAAATCGAACGGCGCCATCGGTCCCCACGCGCCGATGTCGGCCCCGGCGCAGAAGGCCTTCTCGCCGGCGCCGGTCAGGATCACCACGCGGATCTCGGCGCTCCGCTCCAGCGTCGCGCAATGCGCGTCGAGCGCCTCCAGCATCGGCACCGTCAGCGAATTGAGTTTGGCCGGATTGTCGAGCCGCAGCTCAGCCACCGCGCCCGCGACGCTCAGATGGAGCGTGCTCACGACGCCACCCTCACCGGCTCCAGCCCGTGCGCGCGCGGAACCGGCGCCGGCTTCGGTTCGAGCCGCAGGCCCATCGGACCGGTGGCGAGCAGGCTCCCGGGCAGCACCTTCGCATCCGGCGCGAGGCTGACCCGGCCGAGCGAGGCCTTGACGATGTCGCGCTCCGGCTCGATGCCCGGCATGATTTCGGTCGCGACGAGCCCGGCGTCGGTCAGCCGGATGACACAGCGCTCGGTGACATAGAGCACCTCCTGCCCGAGTTCCCGCGCCCGGCGGCCAGAGAAGGTGACATGCTCGACCTTTTCGACCATCTTCGGGAACTTGCCGGGCTTCGTCACGCGAATGCGCCCGCCGGAAATGTCGAGATCCGCCCCCGCCTCGAACTGACCGGCGAAGACGATCTTGCGCGCCCGCGCCGTGATATCGACGAAGCCGCCGCAGCCCGCGGTCAGATAGGGCTTCTTGCCGAGCTTCGAGACATTGACGTTGCCCTCGAGGTCGATCTCGAGAAAGGACAGGAAAGTCACGTCGAACCCGCCACCCTGGAAATAGGTGAACTGGCTCGGGCTCGGCATGAAGGCGTCGGCGTTCGAGGCGCAGCCGAAGGCGAAGCCGGTCAGCGGCATGCCACCCACCGCCCCCTGCTCGATCGCCCAGGTCACCGCCCGCGGACAACCCTCCTCCAGCAGGATGCGCGGCACCATCGAGCAGATGCCGAAGCCGAGATTGGCCGTCATCCCGTCCTTCAGCTCCATCGCCGCCCGGCGCGCGACGATCTTCTCGACTCCATGCTCGGCGAGACTGAAGCTCGACCAGGGGCGCATCACCTCGCCCGAGATCGCCGGGTCATAGAGCGTCTCGGTGGTCTGGCGCTGATCAGGATCGATGACGATCAGATCGACGAGATGCCCCGGCACCCGCACGTCATGCGGCCGCAGCGATCCGGCCGCCGTCACCCGCTTCACCTGCGCGATGACGAGCCCGCCGTGGTTGCGCACCGCGATCGCCTGATCGAGCCCGCCGAGATAGGCGCCCTCGTGCTCGTAGGTGAGATTGCCGCGCTCGTCCGCCGTGGTGGCACGCAGGATCGCGACGTCCGGGACGATGTTCGGGAAATGCAGCCAGGTCTCGCCGCCGAATTCCACGCGCTTGACGATCGGGCGGCGCGCGGCCGCGGCGTTCATCGCGCAGCCCTCGCGGATCGGATCGGCGAAGGTGTCGATCCCGACCTGGGTCAGAACTCCCGGCCGCCGCGCTGCGACGTCCCGATGCATGTCGAAGAGGATGCCCGAGGGCACGTTGTAGGCCGCCACCCGATCCTCGGTCAGCATCCGCCAGATCTCGGGCATCGGCAGGGACGACGGGCCACTCGGGTAGGAACCGGCGATCACCGTCGAGAGCAGGCCGTCCTTGGCGATATGGTCGATCCCCTTGATCCCGTACATGTCGCCGGCCGCGATCGGATGCAGCGTGGTGAGATCGCGCGGATGCCCTTCGGCCTCGAACCGTGCGCCGATGGCGGCCAGCACCCGATCCGGGCAGCCAAGTCCGGAAGAAGAGGAGACGGTGACCACCGCCCCGTCCGCGATCCGCGCCGCCGCCGCCGCCGCCGTGACGATCTTCGAACCCATCTCAGAACCCCGCGTAGTCGACGCGTACCGCGCGCCTGGTCCGCGCCGCCTCGCGGACGGCGAGCGCCACCGCCAGCGACTTCACCCCGTCCACCCCGTCCGCCGCCGGCCGGCCGCGCCCCGCGACGGCCTCGACGAAGAGCGCGACGGAACGGGCGTAGAGATCGTGCCGATCGAACGCGACGGCGTGGCGACCGGCCGCGTCGACCAGATCGAGTTCGCCCAGCGGTTTCTGCGTCATGATCCCGCGCCCGAAGATCGAGCCTTCCGTGCCGTGCAACTCGACGCCCGAGCCGGCGAAGGGATGGGTGAAGCTCTCGTGACTCTGCACCATGGCGCCCGACGGCATGGTCCAGACCGACATCACGCTGTCCTCGACCCCCGCGCCCATGCCGGAGGCGCCGGCCAGCGCCACCACCTCGACCGGATCCTCGCCAAGATAGAAGCGGATGGTATCGGCGTCGTGCACGGTAATGTCCGGGATCACGCCGCCGCCGGCGCCCGCGTCGTTGATGCGCCAGCCCTGGAGATGCGGCGGCAGATGGACGGCGTGAAAGACCCGCGCGCTCAGCACCCGTCCGATCCGCCCCGCGGCGACCAGATCCCGGATCGCCAGGTGCGACCCGGCGTTGCGCAGATGGTGATTGGTGGCGAAGACTAGCCCGGCCGCATCGGCCGCCCGCGCCATCTCGGCCGCCTCGTCGAGCGTCATGGCAAGCGGCTTCTCGCAGAGCACATGCTTGCCGGCGGCGATCGCCGCCAGCGCCTGGGAATGATGCTTCTCGTTCGTCGTCGAGATGTAGACCGCGTCGAGACCGGCCTCGCCGAGCAGGTTCGACAGATCATCCGTCGCGCGTCCGATCCCGTGCCGCGCCGCGTAGTCAGCGCCGCGCGCTGGGTCCGAGCTCAGCACCGAAAGGATCTCGCCGCCCTGCGCGCGGATGGCACCAATGACATGTTCGGACGCGATCGTGCTCGCGCCGATAAGGCCCCACTTCATGCGTTCTCCCCGGAATTTGTATTTTGTCACGTTCCAATTTTGATCAATCGTATATTGGAACGTTCTATACGTGTCAACGAAATCTTGGGGGTCGCGCGGCGACGGGCCGCGCGTCAGACGCCGTAGGAGCCGTAGGGCTCGATCGCCGGATCCTCCGAGCGGTTCAGGATGACGCCGAGGATCGGGATCTGGTCGGCGAAGAGCCGCTCGCATTTGCGCACGTCCTCGGCCTTGGAGGTGCCGCCGCCGGCCACCACGAGCACGCAGTCGAGCTGCGGCAGGAAGGCGAACACGTCGTCGCAGACGAGGGCCGGCGGCAGGTCATAGAGCACCACGTCCGGCCGGAAAGCGGCGCGCATCGCATCGAGCGCCGTCGCCGTCGCCGGCTCCTGCATCAACTCGGCCGAGTCGGGCACCATCTCGCTGTTGAGACCGACCGCGAGGTTGGGCGTCACCCGCAGGAAATGCGCCGCGAACGGCGTCTCTCCGGTCAGGAATTCCTGAATCCGCCCCGGGTTCGGAACGCCGAGCACGCGGGCGAGCGCGGGGATCCGCAAATCCATGTCGACAAGCACGGTTCGGCAACTCGCCTGCCGCGAGAGGCTGAGGGCGAGGTTGCTGGCGACGAAGGTCTTGCCACAACCCTGGCTCGGCGAGGTGATGCCGATCCGCGACCAGCCCCGCGCCTTCAGCGCCCGCAGGATCCGGGTGCGCAGCACGTTGAAGGCGACATGCGCCGGATCGGTCCGCCCCGCGCTGATCACACGGTTGCGCGCCAGATGCCGCGGGTCGAGCGCGAAGCGCGACAACGCCTCCCAGTCCTCGTCCGGTCCCGTCGCAGACGAATCACGTCGTGCGAAGTCGAACTCCTCGTCCCGACCTATCGCGCCGACCGCCTCGAAGCGCGTGTTCACGCTGACCATACCGGTATTCCCGCCAAGTTGCTCCACTTCCCGCACGGCCGGCCGCCGGGCACGACCCGGATCCATCAAACCCGAGCCGCCAAACTCGATTTAGTCGCACTATGCTTAAATGAAAGTTAATATCAACTGCAGGTAATATTTAAAATGGTTAACGTTAACCATGATAGCCGTATGAACGCCATCTCCTCCATAGTATAACTCCCGCTTGGGTGGAAACATGCGACCTATGCGAACATTAGTTCGCCTGGATCGCCTGTATCCTTGAGGGGTGTTATTATGGTTAACGCGTTCGCGCTCCGCGTGGGGGGCGCTGTTATTTCTGTCAACAAATCCGATAGACCGGCGCTTCTCGTTGATGTTCGTCAGCGGCTCCGAGACGGGGTCGGCTTCGCGATCGCGACGCTGAACCTCGATCATCTGGTCAAGATCCGCCGGGTCGCGGCGTTCCGCGAGGCGTACCAGCGGCAGGATCTGGTGGTGGCCGACGGCCATCCGGTGGTCTGGCTGTCGCGCCTCGCGGGCAAGCCGGTATCGCTCGTCACCGGCTCGGACCTCGTCGAACCGCTGGCCGCGCTCGCCGCGCAGGAAGGCGCGCCGGTGGCACTGCTCGGTGCGACCGACGAGACCCTCGCCCGCGCGCGCGAGGCGCTTGTCGAACGCAATCCCGATCTGCGGGTCGTCGCATGCCTCGCGCCGGCCTTCGGCTTCGACCCGAACGGGACGGAGGCCGATCGCTTGATCGAGGCGCTGCGCAACTCCGGCGCACGGCTGACCTTCCTCGCCCTCGGCGCGCCGAAGCAGGAAATGTTCGCCGCGCGCTGCCGCGAGATCCTGCCGGACATGGGCTTCGCCTCGGTCGGCGCCGGCCTCGACTTCCTCGCCCAGAGCCAACGCCGCGCGCCGAGCTGGATGCGCAAGCTGGCGCTCGAATGGCTGTGGCGCATCGGCTCGAACCCGCGCCGCCTCGCCGGCCGCTACGCGCTCTGCGCCGTGGCGATGCCGCGCCTCGCTTTCTCCGCGCTCCGCCGCGCCGGCGCCGAGTCGCCGAGCGTCCAGGGCGCCCTCGCTGCCGAGACGCTGCCGGGCGGCTGACGAAGCGCACCAGCCGGCCGGTCCGACTCCAGGGCCGGCCGGCCCGCGCACCACACCGCTCACCGATTTCACTGTCTTACGACTTCAACGACGAAAAGGCCGCGTCCGCTCCCGGCGGACACGGCCTCATTTTTTTCGGAAACCGCGAGTCGGACGGCGGCCGGTCTTTGCCATGGCTTCGACCACCGGCGAAGCGATCGCGGGCCGTGGCTTCGGGAGATCCCGGCGCGACCGGCGGGAAGCCCCGCGCCCGCGGCCGAGCCTCCGGAGCCGGCGCCGATCCGACAGAGCCGGCACGTCCATTCCAGTGTCTTGATTTGGCACAACATCCTGAACACCAGACGATTCCGTCTGGTTGGATATCAACCTAATCCTTGGAAGCGAGGCCGATACTCGCGAAGAGGTCCCGGATGCCGAAGGGTTCCGGCGAGTGGCGCCTCTGGTCGATGGCGACGCTTCCCGCGATCACGGCGGCGATGATGACCGACAGAAGCGCGATCTGGACCAACCGCCGGCGTCGCCGGTCGCCGGGCGTCGGTACGAAGGGGATGGTGACCACCGGCCGCAGGTTCAGCTGCCGCTCCATCTGCGCGCTGGTGCGCAGCACCGGATGCAGGAGCTCCAGCAGGAAGACGATGCCCACCGCGAGGCCGACGCTCGCCCCGCTGCCCATGACCACCAGTTTCTTGCGGTTCGGAGCATAGGGATAGTCGGGAACGAGGGCGCGCTCCAGAATATGGAACCGCTCCGACTGCTCGCTCGCCTCGAGCTGCTGGCCGGTGCTCGCCTCGGCGCGCCGCTGAACGATGATCGCATATTGTTCCTGCAGCTCCGCCAGTTGGCGGGTCAGCGCGTTGAGGGTGATCTCGGCCTGGGGCGTGTCGCGGATCGAGTTGCCGAGCTCGAGGCGCCGCTCCGCCAGCGAGGCCTTCTGATCCTTCAGCAGCTGGATCTGCGCGTCGATCTGCGAGAGCTGACGTCGCACCGCCGTCTGCTGGGCCTGGCTCAGCGCGCTCTTCGGCGGCGTGACCGCCGCGTCCGGCTCCTTCTTCTCGGCCGGCGCCTGCTCGACGAGGGCGGCTACCGCGGCGAGTTGACTGGTCAGGCGCCGGATGTCGGGATGGTTCGGTGCCAGCACCTTGCGTTTCTGCGCGAGCTCGACCTCCAGCCGACCAAGCTCGGTCTCGGCCGGCGTCGCCACCGCGAAGTTCATGCCCACGGGCGCGTCGCCGATCAGAGTGAGATTGAGCGCGGCGCGGTTCTCCTCGAGCTGCAGCAGGCTGGCGTCGATCTCGAGATCGCGCTCCTGCGACCGGCGCAGTTCCTCGCGGCGGAATTCGAGGCTCTCGGGCAGGGCCTCGGGATTGTCGCGCTTGAAACTGGCGATCCGCACCTCGAGTTCGGAGATGGCGCCGCCCACCCGTTTGTCCTCCTGCTCGAAATAGGCGAGCGTTTCCTTCACCCGCTCGGATCGCACACTCAGGTTCTGCGCGATCGCGCTGTCGATGAACTCGTTCGCCACCGCCGCCGCCTGCTCCCGATCGCCGAGTTGCACCGTGACGGTGAAGGCGAAGACGTTCGAGGCATTGCCGAAGCTCTGGGGCGCCGAGATGCTGTTGAAATGCGTCGCGAGGCGCAAGGCGTCGACCTTGTTCGTCATCGGCATCGCCGGCGCGTCGGCGAACAGGCCGAGCTTGTCGATCATCTCCACCAGATTGTCCCGCGCCATCAGCTTCTGCTCGATGAGCTGAAGCCGCTCGGCCGTGGTCAGGTTCACCGTCGAGCGGGCAAGATTGTCCGGAATCTGCTGGCTCTCGATCAACACCTTGGCCGATGTCTCGTAGAGCGACTGCCGGCCGAGCGCGTAGTAGATTGACGCGACAATCCCGAGACCAACGACGGCGAGGATGACCACGGTGTGCCGGCGAATGGCACGGAGAAGCTCCTTGATCATCTGGATCTGATCCATGCCGACACTCCTTCGTCCCCGCTCGCCCGGGGTCCCAATGGTTTCGGCCGGCACTATGGAGCGCAGTGTGTTGCGAACTTGATAATCCGCGGACGAAAGCGGAACGTCAGCCGGCCTGGAAGACGTCCCGGAACCGCTCCCGCAGCAAATTCTTCTGGACCTTGCCCATGCTGTTGCGCGGGAGCGTCTCGACCACCGCCACATGGCGCGGCAGCTTGAAGCCGGAGAGCCGCGCGCGCAGCGCCGCCGGCACGTCGCCAGGATCGGCCGAGACCGTCAGCACCGCCACCACCGCCTCGCCGAGGTCGGGATGCGGGGCGCCGACAACCGCGCTCTCGATCACGCCGGGCAGCGCGTCGAGCGCCTCCTCCACCTCCTTGGGATAGATATTGAGCCCGCCCGAAATCACGAGGTCCTTGGCTCGCCCGACGATCGTCACATAGCCGTCGGCGCCGATGGTCGCGAGATCGCCAGTCACGAAGAAGCCGTCCGCCCGCGTCTCGGCCGCCGACTTCTCCGGCATCCGCCAATAGCCCTTGAACACGTTCGGACCGCGTACCTCCAGCACGCCGACCTCACCCGCCGGAGCAGGGGCGCCGCCGGCGTCGCAGACCCGAAGCTCGACTCCGGGCAGCGCCATGCCGACGGTGCCGGCCCGCCGTTCGCCGACCAGCGGGTTCGAGGCGCTCATCCCGGTCTCGGTCATGCCGTAGCGTTCGAGAATCCGCTGGCCGGTTCGCGCCTCGAACTCCGCGTGGGTCTGCGTCAGCAGCGGCGCCGAGCCCGAAATGAACAGCCGTGTGCCGGAGACCGCCTCCTTGGTCAGCCGCGGGCTCGCCAGCAGCCGGGTATAGAAGGTCGGCACCCCCATCAGCACCGTCGCCCGCGCCAGCCGGTCGATCACCGCCTCCGCCTCGAACCGCGGCAGCAGGATCAGCTTGCCGCCGTTCATCAGCATGAGGTTCAGCGCCACGAACAGCCCATGCGTGTGATAGAGCGGCAGCGCATGCACCAGCACATCGCCCGGCCGGAAACCCCAGAGCCAGTGCAGGGTCGCGACATTGGCCCAGAGATTGTCATGGGTCAGCATCGCCCCCTTGGAGCGCCCGGTGGTGCCGGAGGTATAGAGGATCGCCACCACGTCGCCGCCCGCCCGCTCCGTCACCTGCCGGTCGGACACGAGACCCGCGCTCTCGGCGATCAGACTGCCCGCCCCATCGGCCCCGAGCGTCAGCAGACGCGCGCCCACGACGGCGGCGAGCGGCGCCGCCGCCTCGGCCGCCGCGGGATCGCAGATCAGCGCCTTCGGCTCGGAATCGGTCAGGAAATAGTCGAGCTCGGTCGCCGTGCAGGCGGTGTTGAGCGGGAGGTAGACCGCGCCGACCTGCAGGCAGGCGAGATAGAGATAGACCGCCTCGGCCGATTTCTCGACCTGGACGGCCACCCGGTCCCCCGGCTCCACCCCCGCCCCGCGCAGCAGCGTCGCGATCCGCCCGGCGGCGGCGAGCATCGTCGCGAAGCTCACCTCCGTCCCGTCCTCGGTTTCGAGAAACACCTTGGCCCGGTCGGCGGGAAAGCCCGAGACCAGCCGTGCGAACAGGCTCGCGTTCATCTCGCCCCCCGCGCCGCCACCATCAGACTCAGGATCTCGAACAGCATCTGCGCGCCGGCATGCGCGGTATTCGCCGTCGCATCATACTGCGGCGCCACCTCGACCAGATCGCCGCCGACGATATCGAGCCCGTTCAACCCGCGCAGGATCGCCTGCGCCTCGCGCGTGGTCAGCCCGCCGATCTCGGGCGTGCCGGTCCCCGGCGCGAAGGCGGGATCGAGGCTGTCGATATCGAAGGATACATAAACCGGCCCGTCGCCCACCACCTCACGAGCCCGCGCGATCACCGCCGGCAGACCAAGGCGGTCGATGTCCTCGGCGTGGATCGCCGTCATGCCGCTGTCGGTGGCGAATTCGTAGAGATATTCGGACGAGCCGCGCAGGCCGATCTGGATCGTCCGCGTCGGATCGAGCACGCCGTCCAGCACCGCGTTGCGGAACGGCGCGCCGTGGTGAAAGCGCGTGCCGTCGAACGGACCGCCGGTGTCGGAATGCGCGTCGATATGCACGAGGCCGACCGGCCGGCTCCGGCCCACCGCCCGCAGGATCGGATGGGTGATCGAATGATCGCCGCCAACCGAGAGCGGTGTCACGCCCGCCGCGACCATAGCCGCGATCCAGCCCTCGATCTCGCGGTGCCCCTGCTCCAGCATGTAGCGGCTGGAGAAGGGCACGTCGCCCACGTCGGCCACCCGCAGATCATGGATCGGCGCGCAGTCGAGTACGTGGTTGTAGGGCCCGATCCGCTCGATCGAGCGCAAGGCGCGCGGCCCGAACCGCGTTCCGGAGCGGTTGGTCACCCCGAGGTCGAACGGGATGCCGGTGATCGCCACGTCGAGGTCGGAGAAATCCGGCGCCCCTGCCGCCATTGGCCGGTAGGGCGCGCTGAGAAAGGTCGGCACACCGACATAGGGCGCTGGCCGCGATCCCCGGCTGAAGATGCGCTCGGCGACGCGGCGATAGCGCGGGTCATGCATCTCGCCGCCCGTCTCGCCGCCGTATTTCGCCACGATCCGCGCGTGTTCTTCCTCGGTCCAGGTCATGCGCCTCTCCCCCTCGATCATGGTCCCGGCGCGGGCGCCGGGACCGCCGCGCGCCTTATTTCAAGGCAGCGTCCGAAACGGCATGGGTCCAGGCGCCCTCCGGCTGCTTGGTGATCACAGGATCGGAGCCCGCGGACAGCAGCGTCGCGACCGTGCGATCATAGTCGGCGGGATCGAGCGCGCCGTCCGAGCCGGCGGTCAGCTTCGCCACCTCGCCCATCATCCGCACCTGATGCGTTTCGGTCTGGGCGCCGGTTTCGTCATTCTCCAGCACGATCGCCGCGGCGTCCGCCGGGTTTTGCTCGGCCCATTTCCAGCCCTTCATGCTGGCCCTGACAAATTTCGCCATGGTCTCGACGAAGGCCGGATCCTTCAGCTTGTCCTCGAGCACATAAAGCCCGTCCTCCAGCGTCGCGACGCCTTCGTCCTGATACTTGAAGACGGTGAGATCCTCAGGCTTCAGCCCGGCGTCGATCACCTGCCAATATTCATTGTAGGTCATTGTCGAGATGCAGGCCGCCTGTTTCTGCAACAGCGGATCGACGTTGAACCCCTGCTTCAGCACCGTCACCCCGTCGGCGCCGCCGGTCGTCGGGATCCCGAGCTTCGACATCCAGCTCAGGAACGGATATTCGTTGCCGAAGAACCAGACGCCGAGCGTATGGCCGGGGAAGTCCGCGGTCTTGGTCACGCCCGAATCGTTCCGGCAGGTGAGTTCCATGCCCGACGACTTGAACGGTTGCGCGATATTGACGAGCGGCAGCCCGGCCTCGCGCGCGGCGAGCGCGGCGGGCATCCATTCCACGATCACGTCGGCGCCACCACCCGCGACCACCTGCGGCGGGGCGATATCGGGGCCGCCCGGCTTGATCGTCACATTCAGGCCCTCTTCCTCGTAGAAGCCCTTGTCCTTCGCCACGTAATAGCCGGCGAACTGGGACTGGGTGACCCATTTCAGCTGCAGCGTCACGTCCTCGGCGCGCGCCGCTCCACCGAGAAGCATCGCCGCCGCCGAGACAGCCGTGAACCAATTGCGCATTCGTTCCACTCCTTGTTGAACCTTGCCTCAAGCCCGCTGGGTTGGGTGCCAGAACGTCGCCGACCGCTCGATCAATGCCACGACCCCGTAGAAGGCCGAGCCCACGGCGGCGGCGACGGCGATCTCCGCCCAGACCATGTCGAGCGCCAGCCGCCCGACCTCCGTCGAAATGCGAAAGCCCATGCCACGCGTTGGCGAGCCGAAGAACTCCGCCACGATGGCGCCGATCAAAGCCAATGTCGTGCAGATTTTCAAGCCATTAAAGAGAAACGGCGCAGCGGATGGCAATCTCAGGTTGAACAGCACTTGCCATTCGCTCGCTGCGTAGGTGCGCATCAGGTCGCGCTGCATCGGATCGGCGGCGGCGAGTCCGAGCACGGTATTGACCAGCATCGGGAAGAACACCATCAGCACCACGACCGCCGCCTTGGACTGCCAGTCGAAGCCGAACCACATCACCATGATCGGCGCCATGCCGACGATCGGCAGGGCCGCGACGAAGTTGCCCACCGGCAGCAGTCCCCGGCGCAGGAACGGCACGCGGTCGACAAGCACGCCGGTCAGGAAGGCCGCGCCGCAGCCGATGACATAGCCGCTGAGCGCGCCCTTGAAGAAGGTCTGGACCACGTCCTCGCGCAGGACCGAGCCGCTGGTCGCGATCCGCGCCGCGATTCCCGAGGGCGCGGGAAGCAGCACCGGGCTGACGTTCAGGCCGCGCACGATCAGTTCCCAGAAGACGAGCAGCGTCACGCCGAAGACCAGCGGCGGCAACAATCGCGCGGCGCCGCGCCGGTTTCCGCGCGCCAGCCGCGTATTCAGCCACCAACCGCCCAGCCAGACGGCGATCGCGCCGGCGACGGCCACGTTCATCGCCCGCCCCCGCGTCGCAAAACCCCGGCGAGGTTGCGGACCACCGCCCCGGCGATGCTATGAAGGCGGGCCATGGACCCAGGCATGAACCGAGGATCGTCCCCATGCCCCGCGCCGTTCCGACCCTGAGGCTGACGCTCGCCGAGGCGCGCCGCCACTGGCTGCGCGCCCAGCGCCTCGACACCGCGGCGCCGTTCGGCGCAGGCGCGGCGGCGACGCGCGCGGCGGTCGAACATCTCGGCTATGTGCAGATCGACACGATCAACGTCATCGAGCGCTCGCACCACCATATCCTCTGGAGCCGGATCCCGGACTATTCCCGCGCCGACCTCGCCCAGGCGCTCGGCACCGACAAGTCGGTCTTCGAATACTGGGCGCACGCGCTCGCCTATATCCCGACGCGCGACCTCCGCTTCTACCTCGCCGACATGAAGCGGCATCGCGAGCATCCAAACCCCTGGTTCGGCGCCGTCTCGCCCACCGATCTCCGCCGCCTGATCGCCCGCGTCCGGCGCGAGGGCGCGCTCTCGATCCGGGACATCGACGACGACGTTCTGGTCGACAAGGACCACCCCTGGGCCAGCCGCAAGCCCTCCAAACGCGCCCTCGAGAGCGCCTTCTACGCCGGCCTGCTCACGGTCAGCGCACGCGCGGGCATGGTGAAGACCTACGAGCTCATGGACCGGCATTTCGGCTGGCCGCCTCGGCCCCGCCCGCCGGGCGAGGCGCGGACACTCGACCATCTTCTCGACCGGTCCCTGCGCGCCCAGGGTTTCGTCAGCCTCGATTCGATCTGCTACATGGCCGCGCCGCGCAAGAAGGCGATGGCGGCGCTGGTCGAGGCGCGTCTGCGGCGCCGGCGTCTGGTGCCGGTCGAGATCGAAGGCCTGGCAAAGCCCGCGCACTGGACGACACCGGAAGCCGCGGTCGCGGCGCCGGAGCCGACGGAGATCGTGCATCTTCTCTCGCCCTTCGATCCGCTGGTGATCCAGCGCAAGCGGTTCCACCTCGTCTTCGGCCATGACCACCGGTTCGAGGCCTATGTGCCGAAGGAAAAGCGTGTGCTCGGCTATTTCGCCCTGCCCGTGCTCGTCGGTGACCGCGTCGCCGCCGCGATCGACGTCAAGGCCGACCGCGCCGCCCGCGCGCTCCTCATCCAGCAATGGACCTGGCTCGACGGTCCGGCCGATGGCGACAAGGCGCGGATCGAGGAGGCGCTCGGCCGGTTCGAGGCCTTCCAGTTCGGCGCCTGACCCGCCCCCGCCTGACCCGTTCATGGCCGCGCGCCCATCGCCCGCGCGGTGATCCGCTCGGCGAGGTCGATCACGGCGACGAGCCCCGCCGCGAGAAGCGCCGCCATCAGGAGCGCCGACCAGATCTGCACCGTCTGGCCGTAGTAGCTGCCCGACAGCATCCGCGCGCCGAGGCCCGCCACCGCGCCGGTCGGCATCTCGCCGATGATCGCCCCCACCAAGGCCGCCGCCACCGCCACCTTGAGCGACGCGAAGAGATAGGGCACCGCCGCCGGCCAGCGCAGCCGCCAGAACAGCTGCGCCCGGCTGGCATTCCAGGTGCTCATCTGGTCGAGCAGCACCCGGTCGGGACAGCGGAAGCCCTTCACCATGCCCACCGCCACCGGAAAGAACGACAGATACATCGAGATCAGCGCCTTCGGCAGCAGGCCGGAGACCCCGACCGAATTCAGCACCACGATGATCATCGGCGCGATGGCGAGAATCGGGATGGTCTGGCTGGCGATCACCCAGGGCATGACGCTCGCATCCATCGTGCGGTCATGCACGATCCCGACGGCCAGCAGGATCCCGAGCGCCGCGCCGAGGCCGAAGCCGAGCAGCGTCGCCGACAGCGTGATCCAGGCGTGATAGATCAGGCTGCGCTTGGAGGTCGGCGCCACCTCGATCGTGCTTTTCCAGAGTTCCGCCACCACCTGATCCGGCGCCGGCAGCCGCGGCCGCTCCTGCGTCAGGGTCGCCGCGACCAGCGCCGCGGGTCCGAGCGCCACCCCGTCCCGCGCCGCCTGATCCCTTGCCCAAGGTGCGTTGAGCACCACCGCCAACCCGTACCACAGCGCGACGATCGCACAGACCACCACCAGAACCGGCAGGGTGGCCCCCGACCCCGTCCGGGCCGGCGCCACGCTAGACATCCTCGCCGATCCCGGCCCGCAGGCCGTCCCGCACCCGCGCGGCGATCTCCAGAAACGCCGCGCTCTCGCGGATATGCAGCGGCCGCTCGCGCGGCAGCGGGCTTTCGATCACATCGGTCACCCGCCCCGGCCGCGGGCTCATCACCACGATCCGCGTCGAGAGATAGACCGCCTCCGGGATCGAATGGGTAACGAAGGCGATGGTCTTGCCGGTCCGCGCCCAGAGCGCCAGCAGTTCCTCGTTCAGCCGGTCGCGCACGATCTCGTCCAGCGCGCCGAAGGGTTCGTCCATCAGCAGGATGTCGGCGTCGAAGGCCAGCGCCCGCGCGATGCTCGCCCGTTGCTGCATGCCGCCCGACAGCTGCCAGGGGTATTTCTTCTCGAACCCGACCAGTTCCACCAGTTCGAGAACCCGCCGGCACCGCGCTTCGCGCTCAGCCTTCGGAAAGCCCATGATCTCCAGCGGCAGCGTGACGTTGTGCCCGATGGTCCGCCACGGAAACAGCCCCGCCGCCTGAAAGACATAGCCATAGGCCCGCGCCCGCCGCGCCGCCGCCGGGCTCATGCCATTGACGGTCATCACCCCCTCGGTCGGCGATTCGAGATCGGCGGCGATCCGCAGGAACGTCGTCTTGCCGCAGCCCGACGGCCCGATGAAGCTGACGAAATCCCCGCGCCCGATCGCGAGATCCACGCCCTTCAGCGCATGCACCGGCCCGTCGGCGGTCTGGAAGGTCAGCCCGAGCCCCTTCGCCTCGATCACCGGCGCCTCAGGCAACGGACGCCCCGACCGGCCCGAAGAACAGTTGCGCCATCCGTTCGCGCCCGATGACGCCGATCAACTCGCCGAAGGCGGTGTAGACCAGAAACAAGGCGGCGAGCCAAAGCTGGATCATCGCGAAATGCGCCCAGCTGAAGTCGGCCAGCACGAACTCCACGCCCGACCCCAGCCGCCGGTTCGCCAGCCAGCCGTGCACCCCATGCTCCAGCAGGCGGATCACCGTCGAGAGCGCGGAATAGAGCAGCGTCTTGGTCAGCACGTTCCACATCAGCGGCCGCGCGGGGTAGCGGTTGAAGAAGCCGCGATTATCCGCCACCAGCACCGCCTTGCCGCAGACCAGCGCCGAAAGGCTCGCGCTGGCAAAGCCGAAGCTCGCCCCCGAACCCGAAAGCCAGGCCGTCAGCGCCAGCAGGTTGAAGGCGACGAGAAAGAACAGCGTCGGCGGCAGCAACCCGCGCAGTTCGGACAACAGAAAGTCGCCGAGGCCTCGACCGGCCACGTTCAGACCCCGCTCGCCGGGATCCCCGTCCGCGTCACGGGGCGCGGCGCCGTCAGCGCCTTCCAGGTGGAGAGCGCCTTCGCCACCGGCGTGGCCGGCGGCCGCGCGACGAACTCGCCATGCCCCTCGGCCGGCTTCAGCGCCCCGTCGCCCAGCATCACCCGGCCCCGGCTCAGCACAAAGCGCGGCAGGCCGCGCACGGTCTTGCCTTCGAAGACATTGTAGTCAATCGCCGATTGCTGCGTCGCGGCCGAGATCACCTTCTCCTTCCTCGGATCCAGCACCACCAGATCGGCGTCCGCCCCGACCAGCACCGCGCCCTTCTTCGGATAGCAGTTCAGGATCTTCGCGATATTGGTGGAGGTCACCGCCACGAACTCGTTCGGCGTGATCCGCCCGGTCTCGACGCCGTAGGTCCAGAGCATCGGCAGCCGGTCCTCCAGCCCGCCGGTCCCGTTCGGGATCCTGGTGAAATCTCCCACTCCGAACCGCTTCTGCGCCGTGGTGAAGGCGCAATGGTCCGTCGCCACGCAGGACAGCGTCCCGCTCGCCAACCCGGCCCAGAGGCCGTCCTGATGCCGCTTGTCCCGGAACGGCGGCGACATCACGCGCCGCGCCGCGTGGTCCCAGTCCGGGTTGGCATATTCGCTCTCGTCCAGCGTCAGGTGCTGGATCAGCGGCTCGCCCCAGACCCGCTTGCCCAGCATCTTCGCCCGCCGGATCGCCTCGTGCGCATCCTCGCAGGAGACATGCACGACATAGAGCGGCACCCCGGCCATATCCGCGATCATGATCGCCCGGTTGGTCGCCTCGCCCTCCACCTGCGGCGGGCGGCTGTAGGCATGCGCCTCCGGCCCGGTATTGCCCTCGGCCATCAGTCGCGCCTGCAACTCCGCCACCACGTCGCCGTTCTCGGCATGGACCAGCGGAATGGCCCCAAGCTCCGCGCAGCGCCGGAACGACGCGAACATCTCGTCGTCATTCACCATCAGCGCGCCCTTGTAGGCCATGAAATGCTTGAAGGTGTTGATGCCCCGCTCGGCCACCAGCTTCATCTCGTCGAACACCTGCTCGCTCCACCAGGTCACCGCCATGTGGAACGAATAGTCGCAATGCGCCCGGGCGGTCTTGTTGTCCCACATCTTCAGCGCGTCGAGCAGCGACTGGCCGGGCGAGGGCAGCGCGAAATCCACCACCATCGTCGTCCCCCCCGCCAGCGCCGCCCGCGTGCCGCTGTCGAAATCGTCCGCCGAATAGGTGCCCATGAACGGCATTTCCAGGTGGGTATGCGGGTCGATCCCCCCCGGCATCACATAGGCGCCAGTGGCGTCGAGCACCGTGTCGCCGGTGAGCCCGGGACCGATCGCGGTGATCCGGCCACCCTCGATCTCGACGTCGGCCTCATAGGTCAGATCCGCGGTGACGATGGTGCCGCCCTTGATGATGATGCTCATTGCCCTCTCCTACTCCGCCGCCGCCAGCCCCGCCCGCAGCGCGTCGATTTCCGCGCGCGGCGCCGAAAGCCCGGCGCGCAGGCCCTCCGTCACGATACGCATCGCGAGGCCGAGGTCCATCGTGACCGCCGCCTGCCGCGCCCCGAGCGAACAGCTCAGCGCCCCGTCCGCGATCTCGCGTCCATAGACATGCAGATGCGCCGTGGCGGGCGCGTCATAGAACACCAGAACCTCGGCGCCCGCCGGCGCGCCGAAATCGGCCGCGAAGCCGAAGAGCCGCTGCGTCGCGGCGCCCACCGAGATCTCCAGACGCCCGAAGTCGGTCATCGCCCCGAACCCCGGGCGGAGGCGGACCTCACTCCACCACCCCCGCCGTCTCCAGCACAGCGTGAAACAGCACGTTGGCCGCCTTCTCCGCCCAGTCGGGTGTGATCTCCTCGGCCTCGTTGTGGCTGAGGCCATCCACGCAGGGACACATGACCATCGTCGCCGGCGCCACCCTGGCGGCCCAGCAGGCGTCATGCCCGGCGCCCGAGATCAGATCGCGGTGCGAATAGCCGAGCCGCTCCGCCGCGCCGCGCACGCGGGCCACCAGCTCCGGCGCGAAGGTGACGGGATCGAAATGCCCCACCGCCTCCACCGCGCAGCCGACGCCGAGACCCGCGCAGATCGCCGCCGCCTCGGCCTCGATCCTCGCCCGCATCCGGTCGAGTTTCGCAAGCTCGGGCGAGCGGATATCCACGGTGAAGACCACCGTCCCCGGCAGCACGTTGCGCGAGTTGGGCGCGAATTTCACCTGGCCGACGCCGCCCACGGCCCCCGGCTGTTCGCCCATCGCCACCGCCTGGACCATCTCGAAGATCCGCGCCATGGCGAGACCCGCGTTCACCCGCATCTCCATCGGCGTCGAGCCGGTATGCGCCTCCTTGCCGGTCAGGGTGAATTCCAGCCACCACAGGCCCTGACAATGGGTGACGACGCCGATCTCGCGACCCTCGGCCTCGAGGATCGGTCCCTGTTCGATATGCAGCTCGAAATAGGCGTGCATCTTGCGCGCGCCAACCGGCTCGTCGCCCTTCCAGCCGATCCGCTCCAGCTCGTCGCCGAAGCGCATGCCGTCGAGATCGGTCCGCGCAAACGCATAGTCGAGCGTATGCACCCCGGCGAACACTCCGCTCGCCAGCATCGCCGGCGCGAACCGCGCGCCCTCCTCGTTGGTCCAGTTGGTGACGACGATCGGATGCCGGGTGCGGATCCCGAGGTCGTTCATCGACCGCACGGCCTCCAGCGCGCCGAGCACGCCGAGCACCCCGTCGTACCTTCCCCCCGTCGGCTGGGTGTCGAGATGGCTGCCCATATAGACCGGCGCCGCGTCCGGGTCTTCCCCCGCCCGCGTCGCGAACATGGTGCCGATCTGGTCGACGCCCATTGTCATGCCGGCCGCCTCGCACCAGCCTTGGAACAAAGCCCGCCCCTCGGCATCGGCGTCGGTCAGCGTCTGGCGGTTGTTGCCTCCCGCCACGCCGGGCCCGATCTCCGCCATCGCCATCAGCGAGTCCCAGAGTCTCGCGCCGTCAATCCTGAGGTTCTCGCCGGGTACGCTCATGTTGCTTCCAGAAGGTTGGGACGGAATGGACTAGGCAAGCTTGGTCAGCACGCTCCGCAGCTTGCCGATCAGCTCGTCGATCTGTTCCTCGCTGATGATCAGCGGCGGCGACATGGCGATGATGTCGCCGGTGGTGCGGATCAGGATCCCGGCCTCGTAGGCGTCGAGGAAAGCCTTGAAGGCCCGCGCCGTCGGCTGACCGGGGATCGGTTCCAGTTCGACCGCGCCGATCAGGCCCTCGTTCCGGATGTCGATCACATGGCGACAGTCGCGCAACGAATGCAGCGCCTCCTGCCAGTAGGGGGCGAGTTCCGCCGCGCGCTCGAACAGGCCTTCCTCGCGATAGGTCTCGAGGGTCGCCAGCCCGGCGGCGGCGGCGATCGGATTGCCTGAATAGGTATAGCCGTGGAAGAGCTCGATCAGATGCTCGGGTCCGGTCATGAAGGCGTCGTGGATCGCGCCCGCGGTCAATACGCCGCCCATCGGGATGACGCCGTTGGTCAGCCCCTTGGCGCAGGTGATCATGTCCGGCAGGATCTCGTACTTGTCGGCGGCGAAACCCGCGCCGATCCGTCCGAAGCCGGTGATCACCTCGTCGAAGATCAGCAGGATGCCGTGCTTCGCAGTGATCTCGCGCAGCCGCTTCAGATAGCCCTTGGGCGGCACCAGCACGCCGGTCGAGCCGGCCACCGGCTCGACGATCACCGCGGCGATGGTCGAGGCGTCGTGCAGCG
>NZ_CALAGI010000089.1 GCF_937891315.1 uncultured Amaricoccus sp.
GGTTGAATCGGGGCGGGTGTGCCCGGCTTGACCGTCGAAGACGGGCGAGCCCCGGCAGGGCACGCCCGTCCCGATTTCGCGTAACCTCGAAATCGCGCAGCAGAGGCTCGAACGTCGCGCATCTCTCGGACGTCGCAGGCGGGGCGGCGGGGACATCGACAGGGACCCCGCCTTGGGCGACACTGCGAGGTCCGGGCGGGGAAGGGCGACGGTGAAGCAATCAAACGGATTTGGGATCAAAGCGTGCTGTTCGCCGCGCCGCCGTCGATGACGATGTTCTGGCCGACGATGAAACCCGCGCGGGCCGAGCAGAGAAAGGCGCAGGCGGCGCCGAATTCCGCCGCCGTGCCGTAGCGGCCGGCCGGAATGCTGGCCGCGCGCCGGGCCCGCGCCTCCTCGATCGAGATGCCCTCGCGCGCGGCGACCGGCGCGTCCAGCGCCGCGGCGCGATCGGTGTCATGAATGCCGGGAAGCAGGTTGTTGATGGTGACCCCCGCCGCCGCGACCTGCCGGCTGGTGCCCGCGACGAAACCGGTCAGCCCGGTGCGCGCCGCGTTCGACAGGCCGAGCGCCGGAATCGGCGCCTTTACCGCCTGCGAGGTGATATTGACCACCCGTCCCCAGCCCCGCGCGATCATGGCCGGCAGCGTCGCCTGCATGAGCGCGATCGGCGTCAGCATGTTGGCGTCGAGCGCCTTGATGAAGTCCTCGCGGTTCCAGTCCGACCAGAGGCCGGGCGGCGGACCGCCCGCGTTGGTGACGAGGATGTCCGGCTCGGGACCGGCGGCCAGCACCGCCGCGCGGCCCTCGGGCGTGGTGATGTCGGCCGCGACCGCCGTCACCACGACACCATGCGCGGCGCGGATCGCGGCCGCCGCCGCTTCCAGCGCCTCGGCCCCGCGCGCGTTGATCACGAGATCAACGCCCGCCGCCGCCAGCGCCTCGGCGCAGCCGCGGCCGAGCCCCTTCGACGCCGCGCAGACCAGCGCCCTCCGCCCCCTGATCCCCAGATCCATCCGTCCCTCCCCACGCCTATCCCCGAGGGATAGTCGATCTACTCCAGCGCCGCGACCAGCGGCGCCCATTGCGCGCGGAGCGGCTGAAAGGCGCGCTGCGACCGGTCGAACACGGCGAGCCCCTGGTCCGCGAGATCGGCATAGGCCGCGCGATCGGCGATCCAGACCAGCGGCTGCTGCCCCAGCGCCTCGAAGAAGGCGCCGAGCCGCTCGACCGCGCGCCCCTGCGCCCGGATCCGGTTCGCCACGAGATGCACCGGGACCTTGCCCTTGCGCACCCGCTTGATCTCCTCGATCTCCTTCAGGAAACGCCGCGTGCTGTCCGCGTCGAAGGCGGATGGCAGCACCGGGGTGATCACCGCCTCCGCCTCGGCGATCAGCCCCTCGGCCCGCGAGCCGCCGAGCGCGCCCGGCGCGTCGATCACCAGCCAGTCGAGCTTCTTCGGGGCCTCGCCGACATCGTCATGCCTGGTCCAGTCGATCGCCCGAATCGGCACCGCCGTCTCGGGGCGCAGCCTCAACCAGCGCAGCGCCGACTTCTGGCGGTCCGCGTCGGCCAGCCCGACCGCGCGCCCCTGCGCGGCCAGCGCCGCGGCCAGCGTGATCGCGACCACCGTCTTGCCACAGCCGCCCTTGCGATTCGCCACCAGCACCGTCTTCATCGCGTCCCTCCCCGAGCGCGCGCCACACTAGAACCATCCCCGAACCGTTCAACCGCCAATCCGATCCGTTCCCTCCATCCCGCGTGCCGCGCCATGCGAGAGGCTCCCCTCGGAGGTCCCGGTCATGCTCGCGGCGCGCCGAGGCTTTTCCCCCGGCGGCGCCTCGGCTATAGGCGTCGCATGCTCGACCGTCCCAGCAACGCCCCGACCCTGCCGCCGGAGATCGCCCGGCGGCGAACCTTCGCCATCATCAGCCATCCAGACGCCGGCAAGACCACGCTGACCGAGAAGTTCCTGCTCTACGGCGGCGCGATCCAGATGGCCGGACAGGTCCGCGCCAAGGGCGAGGCGCGCCGCACCCGCTCGGATTTCATGAAGATGGAACAGGATCGCGGCATCTCGGTCTCGGCCTCCGCCATGTCGTTTCCGTTCCAGGACTGGTGGTTCAACCTCGTCGACACGCCCGGCCATTCGGATTTCTCCGAGGATACCTACCGCACGCTGACCGCCGTGGACGCGGCGATCATGGTGATCGACGGGGCGAAGGGCGTGGAAAGCCAGACCCGCAAGCTGTTCGAGGTCTGCCGCCTTCGGGACCTGCCGATCGTCACCTTCTGCAACAAGATGGACCGCGAGGCCCGCGACACGTTCGAGATCATCGACGAGATCCAGCGGGAGCTGCAGCTCGACGTCTGTCCGGCGAGCTGGCCCATCGGCCAGGGGCGCGACTTTCTCGGCTGCTACGACATGATCAACGACCGGCTCGAGCTCATGGACCGCGCCGACCGCAACAGGCGCGCCGAGAGCGTCGAGATGCGCGGCCTCGACGATCCGGCGATGGAGACGCATATCCCGGCCGATCTGCTCGCGACGCTCCGCGAGGAGGTGGCGATGGCGCGCGAACTCCTGCCCGCCTTCGACCATCAGGCGATGCTCGACGGCAATCTCTCGCCGATCTGGTTCGGCTCGGCGATCAATTCCTTCGGAGTGCGCGAGTTGATGGCCGGCATCGGCGCCTATGGCCCGCCACCCCGGGTGCGCCCGGCGGAGAGCCGCGCCGTCGGCCCGTGGGAGACGCCAGTGACCGGCTTCGTCTTCAAGGTGCAGGCCAACATGGACCCCAAGCACCGCGACCGGGTGGCCTTCGTCCGGCTCTGCTCGGGGCATTTCGAGCGGGGCATGAAGCTCGCCCATGTGCGGACCGGCAAGCCGATGGCGATCGCCAACCCGGTGATGTTTCTCGCCGCCGACCGCGAGATCGCCGAGGACGCCTGGGCCGGCGACATCATCGGCATCCCGAACCATGGGCAATTGCGCATCGGCGACGCGCTGACCGAAGGCGAGGCGCTGCGCTTCACCGGCATCCCCTCCTTCGCGCCGGAGCTCCTGCAGACCGTCCGACCCGGCGATCCGATGAAGGCCAAGCATCTGGAAAAGGCGCTGACCCAGTTCGCCGAGGAGGGCGCCTCCAAGGTCTTCAAGCCGGCGGTCGGCTCGGGCTGGATCGTCGGCGTGGTCGGCCCCCTGCAATTCGACGTGCTGGCGAGCCGCATCGAACTCGAATACGGGCTGCCGGTGCGGTTCGAGCCGACGCAGTTCAGTTCGGCCCGCTGGGTGTCGGGTCCGCGGGACAAGATCGACGCCTTCGTCAAGGCGAACAAGGGCCACATGGCCGAGGACCATGACGGCGACCCGGTCTACATGACCCGCCTGCAGTGGGACATCGACCGCGTCGCCCGCGACTATCCCGACATCCACCTGACCGCGACCAAGGACATGATGGTCTAGGACCGGCATCTGAGAGCGGCCGGTCTGTGCGCCTGGGGCAACCCGCGCCGGGCGCGCGAGGAATGAGGATTGCGCGGGGAGAGCCCGGCACGATCACCATCGACCGCCCTGCGGGCTCGCTTGCGGGGCGCGGAGGCGAAGGGTATATCGGCGCGGGAACCATGGCGTGCGAGCTGGCGGTGCGACGCGCATCGCGCGGACGAGGCTCTCTTGCCAGAGAAACGCGACGACCTCGCCGAACCATATCGAGGGGCCCCGGCCATGGATCTGATCGACCGCAAGATCATCGCGGCGCTTCAGCGTGATGCGACGCTTTCCATCGCGCAGATCGCCGACATGGTGGGCCTGTCGCAGACCCCGTGCTGGAAGCGGATCCAGAAGCTCGACCAGTCGGGGGTGATCAAGAGCCGCGTCGCGATCATCGATCCCCGTGCCATCGGCCTCGGCCTCACGGTCTTCGTCTCGGTCACCACCGACGACCATTCACCGGAATGGCGCGATCGCTTCGCAGTGTCGGTCGGCGGCATGCCCGAAGTGCTGGACCTCTATCGCATGGCCGGCGAGGTCGACTACATGCTGCGCGTCGTGGTGGCCGACATGGCAACCTACGACAGCTTCTACAAGCGCCTGACGACGGCGATCCCGCTGAAGACCGTGACCTCGCGCTTTGCCATGGAGGCGGTAAAATCGACCACCGCCTATCCGATCAATATCGGGCCGGCGTGAACCGGGCGGAATGTTTGGGATCCGCGCCGGAACGTCGGAATGACGTGCTTTAGGGGAGCGCGAGAGCGTGGAACCGCCGGCTCCACGTTCCCCGCCTTTCATCCCGTTTCCGGGGCGTCATGGCGCGCGGTCAGTTGTCCTGCCAGCGCAACGCGACGATCTGATCGATCGTGTAGCCCTTGGCTTCGTCGAAGCTGAGGCCGGTGCCGACGATCAACTGCTCGGCGGCCGCGACCGACATCTTTCCGCTGGCGATCCTCTGCCCGATCGTGTCGGCGAAGGACGCCGTGGTGCCGGCGGCGAGAAGCGCGCCGACGAGAGCCAGCGTATGGGACATCTTCATGATCTTGTCTCCTTGCCGGAGCGCCCGAATCCGGGAACACTCCAAGGCTGGAACGAAACCGTTTCGTTCTGATTAGAGCATAGGCGTGCCACAGCCGATCGGTCAATTCAAAACGATACCGTTCAGTTTCTCAATTCCGTGATCTCCCCTCGATCCTGTCGGGGCGAAGCCCTAGGTGATCGATCGAGAGGTGCCATCGAAATCGGCGCCCCGAGAGGATCTCCCGTGCAAGGCGAAAGTCGTGAAGCCATGGCCACCAGAACCGCCGAAAATCACGCGATGGAATTCGCGCCCGTGAACAGCCGCGTCGCTGGCGCAAATCAGGCGCGCCCATCGAAATGGACACTGGTTCCGGGGGCTGATAGTCTGCCCGGAGCTTGCTGCGAGGATTTTTCGCCAACCCGGAAAGCCAGATCATGAGCGACCAGTCCCCGGCGATGGCGATCCAGCCGCGCGAGCCCGCGGCCGAAGCCGTGCCCGAATCGGCCCCTTCCGCCCGGGCGGAGCGTGGCGAGCAGAAATACGCGCAGGTGCTCGCCGGCGCGCGCGAGGTGTTTCTGGCCAGTGGCTTCGAGGGCGCGAGCGTCGATGACATCGCCCGCACCGCCGGCATCTCCAAGGCGACACTCTATCGCCACTTTCCCGACAAGGCCGCGCTGTTCAGCGCCGTCGTCACCCAGGAATGCAAGCGGCAGGCCGACCATCATCCCGAGCTCGCCTGCCTCGCGATGCCGATCGGCGAACTGCTGCTCGGGATCGCGCGGGACTCGCTGGAATTCATGCTCTCCCCTTTCGGCCAGAGCATCTATCGGATCACCGTCGCGGAATCCGAACGGTTTCCGCATATCGGCGAGTCGTTCTACCAGTCGCGCTTCCTGCGCAATCGGCACCGCCTGGCGCCCGCGCTCGCCGCCGCGGCGGCGCGGGGCGAATTGTCGGCCGGTATCGACCCCGACTACGCCGCCACGGTGTTCTTCGCGATTTGCGGCGCCGACCTCTTCCACCGCCGCCTGTTCGCCGTCGGTCCCGAGCCCGGCGCCGAGGAGCGCGAGACGCAGGCGCGCCGCACGGTGGAGACCTTCCTGCGCGCCTTCGGCCCCCCCGCGGCGGCGCGCGACTAGGGCAATATCCAACCAGACGGAATCGTCTGGTGGCTAAGATATTGCGCTAAATCAAGACTCTAGAGCGGACGACCCGGCTCTGCCGGATCGGCCTCCGCTCTGGCCGGCGAGGCCTGGATCAGTCGGGACGCGGCCCGACGAGCTGTTCAGCGACGGCGTCCAGCGTGCCGACCGGAAGGATCACCAGCATGCGCGGCGCGTCGAAGCCGAGACGCAGCCGGCCGCCCGACGCGGCGTTCGAGGTGCCGATCCGGCCGTCCGGCGCGAAGCGAAGTCCCTGAACCGGCCAGCGCAGGCCCTCACCGACGAGCCCGGTCACCGGCCCCATCGGGAACAGCGACACCCGCTCGCCCGCCGTCATCTCGAGCGCGAAGACCGGCGGGCAGAGAAAGCAGAGATCCTCGCGCCCGATCAACACCACACGACGTCCGGGATATTTCACCAGCGCGTTCATCGCCGCGAGATGATGGTCGAGCCTGCCGCCGAGAAACCCGACACCGAGGATCAGCGGCGCCTCGATCGAATAGAGGCATTTCTCGAGATCGGTACTGTTCTGCTCCGCGACCTCGTGGAGCGCCACGCCCCGCGCCCGCAGCGCGGCCGGATCGCCGAGCGAATCCATGTCGCCGATCACCATGCGGAACTCGGTGCCGGGTGGCAGGCCGACATCGCCGCCGCCGTCCGCGCCCACCACCACCGGCGCCAGCGCGAGCGCGGCGGCCAGCCGCTCCGGCGGGACCGCGCCGCCGCCGACGAGCGTCACCGGACCCGGCGCGCGAAGCAATGGTTCGATCAATTCCAGTCGCGGATGACGACGGCCGAAACGCTGTTCTTCGGCGAGCCGTCGACCAGCTTGTCGGAATATGTAAGGTATACCAAGGCGTTGCGCGTCTTGTCCTGGAACCGCACCACCTGGATGCGCTTGAACATGATGCTGGCGCGCTGGCTGAACACCTCCTCGCCATCCTCCAGCTCCTCGCGGATATGGATCGGGCCGGTCTGTTGGCAGTTGATCGAGGCGTCGGAGGTATCCTCTGCCAGCCCCAGGCTGCCCGAGATGCCGCCGGTGCGGGCGCGGCTGACGAAGCAACTCACCCCCTCCACCTTCGGATCGTCGAAGGCCTCGATGACGATCCGGTGGTTCGCGCCAAGGATCTTGAAAGCCGTGGTGACCTGCCCGACCTCCTCGGCGAACACCGCCCCCGCGATCACCGGCGCCGCCAGAACCGCCATGCCCGCCAGCCAGTATCTTCGTCTCATCTCGATCCTCCCGCCCTGCTCAACATAAGGCGTGGCGGGCATCCTGCAATCATCGACCGCCCTCCCGCGGCGCGTCGGAGTCGGGCCGGCCGACGCCGAGGAACACCCGGCGGAACGGCAGCGCCCAGAGCAGGCCGAGGCCGACATAGATCAGCAGCTCCCAGACCAACCCCGGCCGGTCGAACAGCGCGACCAAAGCCACCGCGAGGACGATATAGACCGGCAGTCCGACCAGCAGGATGACGAGCGACCAGCGCCGGCGCGCACGATAGCTCAGCACGCCGGCGTTCCCAGGGCGCGCGCCTCAACCACGGCGGAGCTTCCGGCATGCGAGGCGGTCATGCTCTCCCACCCTCCCTAGGCGGTGAACGGATCGGTCACGAGAATTGTATCCTCTCGCTCCGGACTGGTCGATAGCATCGCGACGGGGCAGCGGATCAGCTCCTCCACCCGGCGAACATATTTCACCGCCGCCGCCGGCAGGTCGGCCCAGGAGCGGGCGCCCGCCGTCGTCTCGGACCAACCGGGCAGCGTCTCGTAGATCGGCTTCACCCGTGCCTGCGGCGCCGCCGCCGTGGGCAGATGATCGATCCGCTTGCCGTCGAGTTCGTAGGCGACGCAGATCTTCAGCGTCTCGAACCCGTCGAGCACGTCGAGCTTGGTGAGCGCGATGCCCTTGACGCCGCTCGTCACGCAGGTCTGGCGTACCAGCACCGCGTCGAACCAGCCACAGCGCCGCTTGCGTCCGGTGACGGTGCCGAACTCGCGCCCGCGCTCACCGAGCCGCTGGCCGTCCGCGTCATGCAGCTCGGCCGGAAACGGCCCCTCGCCGACCCGCGTGGTATAGGCCTTGACGATGCCGAGCACGAAATCGACCGCCCCCGGCCCCATGCCCGTGCCGGTCGCTGCCATGCCGGCGAGCGTGTTGGAGGAGGTGACATAGGGATAGGTGCCGAAATCGATGTCGAGCAGCGCGCCTTGCGCCCCCTCGAACAGGATGCGCTTGCCCCGCCGGCGCTTCTGGTCGAGCACGCGCCAGACCGGCGCCGCGTAGGCCAGCACCTCGGGCGCCACTTCGAGCAGCCGCGCCTTCAGCTCGGCGCGGTCGATCTGGGTCGCCCCGAGGCCGGCGCGCAGCGCGTCGTGATGGGCGAGCAGCCGGTCGAGCCGGGTGTCGAGCGTCGTCTCGTCGGCGAGATCGGCGACGCGGATCGTGCGCCGCCCGACCTTGTCCTCGTAGGCCGGGCCGATGCCGCGGCCGGTGGTGCCGATCTTCGCCACCCCCGCCGCTTCCTCGCGCAGGCGGTCGAGATCCTGGTGCAGCGGCAGGATCAGCGGCGTGTTCTCGGCGATCATCAGCGTCTTGGGCGTGATCTCGATGCCCTGCGCCCGCAGCTTGCCGATCTCGGCGAGCAGCGCCCAGGGATCGAGCACCACGCCGTTGCCGATGACGCTGAGCTTGCCCGGCCGCACGATGCCCGAGGGCAGCAGCGACAACTTGTAGACCTGCCCGTCGATGACCAGCGTATGACCCGCGTTGTGGCCGCCCTGAAAACGGGCGATGACGTCGGCGCGTTCGCTGAGCCAGTCGACGATCTTGCCCTTGCCCTCGTCACCCCACTGGGCGCCGACTACCACGACATTGGCCATGAGAGATCCTTTTTCCGGACGCAAGTCGGCGCCTTATAGCGGTGGGACACGCGGCTCGGAACTGCTAAAACGCGGCCGTTCGCCAGCGGAGACCCCGGCATGCCATCCATGTTCGACAACTGGACGTTCTGGGCCCTGCTTTCCGCCGCCTTCGCCGCGCTGACGGCGATCCTCGCCAAGGTCGGCGTCTCCGGCATCGGGTCGGACTTCGCGACATTGGTCCGGACAATGGTGATCCTCGCCTTCGCCGCTGGCGTCGTCGCCGTGACCCGCGGCTGGCCCGCGCCCGGCAGCGTCCCGGCGCGCACCATCGTGTTCCTCGTGCTGTCCGGCCTCGCGACCGGCGCGTCCTGGCTCTGCTATTTTCGCGCGCTGAAACTCGGCGACGCGGCCAGGGTAGCGCCGATCGACAAGCTGAGCGTCGTGCTGGTCGCAGTGTTCGGCGTCGCCTTTCTCGGCGAGCGGCTGGCGCCGCTCAACTGGCTCGGCATCGCGCTGATCGCCGCCGGCGCCATCCTCGTCGGCTGGCGCTGAGGCGGGTCACGCGTCATTGACTCAATCCCACCTTCGCGCAAGCAGGCTGGAGGGAGGCCGCGCGCGGAGACCGCGAGGATCATCCGCTCCCGCGAAAACAGCTTCGACCGCGACGGATATCCACGCGCGCCGCTCGGGAGCCGCGCGAGTGGAGGCTGGCTAAAAGAACGCCAGCGACTTCGCCTGACGCACCTGACTAAGCGCCGCGATCTCGGCGAGTGTGTCCGCGCTGATCTTCTCATCGACGCCGAGCAGCGCGATCGCCTCGCCGCTCTTCACTTCGCGGCCCAGTGCGAAGGTCGCGATATTGACCCCGAGCGCGCCGAGCTTGGTGCCGAGCGCGCCGATATAGCCCGGCGTGTCGGTATTCGTCGTGTAGAGCATGTGCCGCATCGGCTCGGCCTCGAGATTGATCCCCTTGATCTGGATGAACCGCGGCCGACCGTCGGAATAGATCGTGCCGGCGACCGAACGGGTCATCGCCTCGGTGGTCACGACGAGCCGGATGTAGGAGCCGAAGGCGCCTTGGGCGTCCTTGCGTGTCTCGGCGATATGCATGCCGCGCTCGCGCGCGACCACCGGGGCCGAGACCATGTTGACCCCGCCCTCGCCGACCAGCGGCCGCAGGAGGCCGGCGGTCAGCGCGGCGGTCAGCGGCTTCATGTTCAGATGGCCGACCTCGCCGACATATTCGATCTCGATCTCGGTGATCGGGCTCTCCGTCACCTGGCCGGCGAAGCTGCCCAGCGTCTCGGCGAGGCCGATCCAGGGCTTCAGGATCGGCGCCTCCTCGGCGGTCACGCTCGGCGCGTTGAGCGCGTTCGAGATCGCGCCGTTCATCAGATAGTCCGACATCTGCTCGGCCACCTGCAGCGCGACGTTCTCCTGCGCTTCCGAGGTCGAAGCGCCGAGATGCGGCGTGCAGACCATGTTCGGCGCGTCGAAGAGCGGGTTCTCCTTGGCCGGCTCGACCCCGAACACGTCGAAGCCGGCGCCGGCGAGATGGCCGGACTTCAGCGCCTCGGCCAGCGCCGCCTCGTCGACCAGCCCGCCGCGGGCGCAGTTGATCAGCCGCGCGCCCGGCTTCATCCTTGCGATCCGCTCCGCCGAGAGGATGTTGGCGGTCTTCTCGGTCTTCGGCACATGCAGGGTCACGAAGTCCGCGCGGGCGAGCAGGTCGTCCACTTCCTCGATCCGCTCGATCCCGAGGCTCTGCGCCCGCTCGGCCGACAGGAACGGGTCGTAGGCGATGACCTTCATCTTCAGCCCGATGGCGCGGCTGGCGACCACGGAGCCGATATTGCCGGCGCCGATCAGGCCCAGCGTCTTGCCGGTGATCTCGACCCCCATGAATTTCGACTTCTCCCACTTGCCGGCGCGGGTCGAGGCGTCGGCGGCGGGGAGTTGGCGGGCGACGGCGAACATCATGGCGATCGCATGTTCGGCGGTGGTGATCGAATTGCCGAAGGGCGTGTTCATCACCACGATGCCCTTGGCGCTGGCGGCGGGAATATCGACATTGTCGACGCCGATCCCGGCGCGGCCGATCACCTTGAGATTGGTCGCCTTCTCGATCAGTTCGGCCGTGACCTTGGTCGCCGAGCGGATGGCGAGACCGTCATAGCCGCCGATGATCTCGGCGAGCTTCGCCGGATCCTTGCCGAGCTTCGGCTGGAAATCGACCTCGACGCCCGCGTCCTTGAAGATCTGGACGGCGGCGTCGCTGAGTTCGTCGGAAATGAGAACCTTGGGCATGTGAATACATCCTGCTGTCGAACCCGCGCGGGTCCGGTGCGAAGGGAATGGGGAGGGAGACGCCTCGCGGCGCCGGAGGTCAGGCCGCCTTCAGCGTGGCGAAGGCCCAGTCGAGCCATTCGGTCAGCGCGACCACGTCCGCCGTCTCGACCGTCGTGCCGCACCAGACCCGAAGGCCCGCTGGCGCGTCGCGATAGCCGCCGATGTCGAAGACCGCTTCCTCGGTCTCGAGAAGCTTGGTCAGCTTCTTCACGAAATCCCGCTGGCCCGCGTCATCGAGCGACGCGATCCCGGCATCGACGATCCGCAGGCAGACCGAGGTGTTCGACCGCGCCGCCGGCTCCGCCACCAGGTTCTCGACCCAGGGCGTCCGGTCGACCCAGGTCTGGATCGCAGCGAAATTCGCATCCGCCCGCGCCCGCGTGGCGTCGAGGCCGCCGAGCCCCTCCATCCAGTCGAGCGCGTCGATGCAATCGGCGACGCAGAACATCGAGGGGGTATTGATGGTCTCGCCCTTGAAGATGCCCTCGATCAGCTTGCCGCCCTTGGTCATGCGGAAGATCTTCGGCAGCGGCCGGTCCGGGGTAAAACTCTCCAACCGCTCGACGGCGCGCGGGCTGAGGATCAGCACACCATGCGCGCCCTCGCCGCCCATCGCCTTCTGCCAGGAGAAGGTGACGACATCGAGTTTTGCCCAGTCGAGATCCTGCGCGAAGGCGGCCGAGGTCGCGTCACAGAAGGTCAGCCCCTCGCGGTCGGCGGGGATCCAGTCCGCGTTCGGCACCCGGGCGCCGGAGGTGGTGCCGTTCCAGGTAAAGCAGATATCCGCGTCCCCGCGCACGCTCCCGAGGTCGGGCAGCGCGCCGTATTCGGCGGTCAACACCCGGGTATCGGCGAGTTTCAGCTGCTTGGTCGCATCCGTCGCCCAGCCCTGGCCAAAGCTCTCCCAGACCAGCATGTCGACGGGGCGCGCGCCCAGCATCGACCACATCGCCATCTCGAAGGCGCCGGTATCGGAGGCGGGCACGATGCCGACCTTGTAGTCGGCGGGCACGTTCAGGAGCTTCGCGGTGCGGTCGATGGCGGCCTTCAGCTGCGCCTTCGGCCCCGCCGCGCGGTGCGAGCGGCCGAGGAAGGCGATCTTCGCCACGCCCTCGGCGGTCCAGCCCGGCCGCTTCGGGCAGGGGCCGGAGGAAAATTCGGGATGGACGGGTTTCGCGACGGGCTTGACGGGCGCGACCCGAAGGGTCGCCGCGGATTGATGGCTCATGGGCCAACTCCATCGTCAGGGCGAGGTTACTGAGCCCGCCCCGCTCACCCTGGTCCGGGGACGCGCCCGGGACGCCGGATATGCGATTCCGCGGCATCTGCCAAGAGGGTTTTGCCAAATCGCTTGACGATCGCCCAACGGCCGTCACTCAGGCTAGGATGAAGTCCTGCGCCGTGTAGGCCGACGCATGAATCTCACCATCCTTGATGAGAATCCGAAGTTCGAACGCCGCGTCGTCATCGAGATTGCCGCGCACCAGCGTATCGGACCCCCGATCGACCAGCGAAAGATGCCCCGCGCCCGTTCCCCCGAACACGAAGCCTTCGTGATCAAAGTTGGTGTCGGAATTGATGGCATCGATGCCCGACAGGTCGATCAGATCGCCCCCCGCCCGTCCCGCGCCCTCGAATGCGATTGCGCCGTCGCCCGCCGCGATCACGTCGCGCGGCGGCTTGTCATCGAAATAGTACTGGAACAGAAACGTGTCCGCGCCGCGGCCGCCGGTCAGCGTTTCGGCCACGAAGCCATTGGCGATCAGCAGATCCGCGCCATTCCCGCCGTGGAGATCCGATCCCCCTTCCAGCGAATCCTTCCCGTCCAGGCCATATTGCGTTTCGCCTCTTGAAATCACGTTGTCGGAGGCATTCCCGACGACCTTGCCGACCAGGGCCTCGACGAAGACGTTCTCGACATTTCGGGGCAGGACATATTTGTCCAGCGCCGCGCGCACCCACACCGTATCGTCGCCCTGGCCGCCGCATTCGAAGATCACGTCGCCGCGGTCGAAGATATTGTATGTGTCGTCGCCCTTGCCGCCGACCATCGTGTCGGCGCCGTTGGGAAGATTTTCCCCCGAGAAATCGGGATCAAACTCGTCGGCGCCATCGCCACCGATGAGAAGGTCCCTTCCCGCGCCTCCCAGCAACTGCGCGCCGCCCTCCGCGGCCCGGGCGTCGAGCACGTCCTTTCCATCGTCGCCGGTGGCATAACCCGTCTCGGGGCCAAACTGGATGATGTCGTTTCCACCGTAGCCATGGATGCCGACGGTGACCCCGTTCGTTCCCGTCAATCCGGTCGGATCGCTGGTAACCCCCGGCGAAAGGTAGTTGCGAAGGATCAGGTCGCTTCCCTCGGTGCCGTGGATATACGAATAGACATCCGCCATTCCGCGCCTCCACCCTTGACCCGCGCATCCCGCGACCTCGGGAAATCACAACAGGTCACGCGTCGATTCGCATCCATCATCTGGCGGAGATCGAGCTTATTTCCACGCCGCCGCCGGCGACCTCGCGCCCGCCTTTGCCGCCTGCCAGTGGGCGCGCGGCTACCGCTCCGTGAACTTCAGCTCGATCCGCCGGTTCCGCGCCAGCGCCTCCGGGCTCGTCCCCGTGTCCACCGGCTGGAACTCCCCGAAGCCGGTCGCGGCGAGGCGGTTCGCCGGGACGCCCTGCGTCGCGATCATGTATTGCACCACCGACAGCGCCCGGGCCTGGCTCAACTGCCAGTTGTCGCGGAAGGCACTGCCCGGGCTGACCGGGGTGCTGTCGGTATGGCCGTCGACGCGGAGCACCCAATCGACCTCGGGCGGGATGTCGCCGGAGATCTCGCGGATGACCGAGGCGACGCGCGCCACCTGCGCCTGACCGGCGGCGCCGAGCGTGGCGGAGCCGGGCGCGAACAGCACCTCGGAGGGGAAGACGAAACGGTCGCCCACCACCTGCACGCCCTCGCGCGCGCCGAGGATCTGGCTCATGCGGCCGAAGAATTCCGAGCGGTAGCGCGAGAGATCCTTCGCCTCGGCCTCCAGCCGCTTGCGCTCGCGCTCCTCCAGCTCGGCCCGCGCGCTCTGCTCGGCCGCGACCTTGGCGAGGGCGGCGTTGAGGTTCGAGCCCAGCGTCTCGATCTGAACCTGTGCCGAGAGATCGGCCGACCTGGCCGCGTCGAGCAGCCCTTGCAGCGCGTTGAGCTGGGTCCGAAGCTCCGCCGTCTGCTGGTTGAGCAGCGCCACCTGCTTCTGGCCTTCCTGCGAGACCTGCTGCTCCTGGGACAGCAGCGCCCGCGCCTGGGCGAGTTCCGCCGCGCGTTTCTCGGCGTCGCTCAGCACCGTGCCACTGTCCGCCGTCGCCTTGTCGCGCGCGGCCTCGGCGGCGGCGAGCAGGGTCAGCGTCGCCTCGGCCTTCCTGCGCTGCTCCTCGAGATTGAGCGTCATCGAGGTCAGTTCGGCGCCCGACTCTTCCAGCCGCTTGCGCAAGGCCTCAGCCGCCGCCGCCTCGGTCAGCCGCGCGGCCTCGGCCGCCGAAAGGGCGGCGTCCTTGCCGGCCGCGTCCGATTTCAGCGACGCGACCAGCGCCTCCATCGCCGCGCGCTTGGCCGCGTCGAGCCGCGCGGCCTCGGTCGCGGCGTCGACTTCCGTCCGGGCCCTGGCGAGCGCGAGGTCGAGCGCCTCCTTCTGGCTCAGAGCCTCCGCCCTGCCCCGCTCCGCCGTCTCGGCGCGGCCGGTCAGCTCGGCATCGCGGGCGAGGAGACCCGCGACCTGGCTCTCGAAATCCGCGATCCGCGCCTCGGCCGCCTCGCGCTCGCCGGTCAGGGTCGCGACCAGCGCCTCCTGCGTGTCGGCCCGCCGCCGCTCAAGCCCCAGCGCGTCGCCGAGGGTCGCCACCTGGGTCGAGAGATCGGCGAGTTCGGTCCTCTGGCCGGAAATCGTGTCGCGCAGCACGTACTGCAGGATCATGAAGATCGACAGCACGAAGAACAGGATCATCAGGAGCGCGCCCATGGCATCGACGAAGCCGGGCCAGATCGCGCCATGGAACCGCGAGGCGCGATGGCCGAGCGCCACGCTCAGACCCTCCCGCGGCCAAAGCCGCGCAGCGCGTCGGTCAGGGCGGCGAGTTCCTGCCGCATCTCGGTCACCATTTCCTGCCGGCCGGCGGCGAGATCCTCGAGGATGCGCAGAACCTGGGTATCGATGCTGCGCAGCCGGGACCGGGTTTCGGCGTCGAGCCGCCCGGCATCCTCGTCGCGCGCGGCGAGCAGCTCGGCCACCCGCTCCTGCGCCAGAGCGATGCGCTCCATGACCGCGTGCTCGGCCGCCCTTGCCTCCGGCGAGGCGATCGCGGCGGCGAGTTCGGCGACCCGGGCGTCGCTCTCGACCGCGCGCGCGGCGCCCTGCTCGATCAGCTGGCGCAGGCCGTCGATCTGGGCGGCCGACTGCTCCAGCACGGCGAGCACGTTGCCGGCGTTCAGCCCCTCGTCGCCCTCCATGCCCGGCAGGCCGATCTTGGTGATCGAGCTCAGCCATTCCTCCAGCTCGCGATAGAAGCGCCCCTGGCCGTGGCTGGCGAAGAGGTCGAGAAGCCCGACGACCAGCGAGCCGGCGAGGCCGAGCAGCGACGAGGCGAAGGCCGTGCCCATGCCGCCGAGCTGGCCTTCGAGTCCGCCCATCAGCCCGTCGAACACCGTGACCGCGCTCTGGCCCTCCTTCGGTGCGAGGCTGCGGATGGTCTCGACCACCGCCGGCACCACGGTCGCGAGGCCGTAGAAGGTGCCGAGCAGACCAAGGAAAATCAGGAGGTTGATGAGGTAGCGCGTCAGATCCCGCTGCTCGTCGAGCCGGGTGGCGACGGAATCGAGGATCGAGCGCGTCGAGGTCGCATTGAGCGAGCGCCGCGCCCGACGCTCGCTCAGGAGCGCGGCGAGCGGCGCCAGAAGGCCCGGCGGATCGGTGAAATCATGCCCCGGCCGGTCGAGCGCGAAGCCCTCGATCCAGCTGACCGAGGAAATGAGGGTGGTGACCTGCCAGAAACAGGCGGCGACGCCGACGAGAAAGACGAAGGCGATGAAACCATTGAGCCAGGGCGAGGCGAGAAAGACCGGCATCACTTGCCGGTAGAGCAGGACGCCCAGTCCCGTCGCCAGCCCCAACGCGACCAGCATCATCACGATCTGCCGCACGGGTTGCGAGAACTGCGACTCCGTCTTCGCTTCCATCCGGGGACTGAGCGCCATATTCGCCTTTCTTGTTCCCTGCTCGCGCCCGGACCTTACTGCGCCGACCGGGACTTTCCAACCGGCTTGTGTCGCAGCGAAATCCGGCGCAACCCTTGGCGGGGCCCCGCGCGGCCGTCATGGGAGGAACACCGCATGCAAGCCTTCGGCGCGCCGGCCATCGCGATCCTGATCTTCGCCGTCATCCTGATCTGGACGATGGTCAAGGCCGTTCCCCAGGGCGAGAACTGGACCGTCGAGCGCTTCGGACGCTATACCCGCACCCTCGCGCCGGGACTGCGTTTCCTGATCCCGCTGATGGATCGGGTCGGGGCCAGGATCAACATGATGGAGACGGTGCTCGATGTCGAACAACAGGAGGTGATCACCCGCGACAATGCCATGGTCGTCGCGGACGCGGTCGCCTTCTATCAGGTGGTCGATGCCTCGCGCGCGGCCTACGAGGTGAAGAACCTCGAACTGTCGCTGAAGAACATCAGCCAGACCAATATCCGCTCGGTGCTCGGCTCGATGGATCTCGACGAGGCGCTGTCGAACCGCGACCAGATCAACCTGCGGCTGCTGTCGGTGATCGACCATGCCTCGACGCCCTGGGGCGTGAAGGTGACGCGGGTCGAGATCAAGGATCTGGCGCCGCCGCCGGACATTTCCGAGGCGATGGCGCGGCAGATGAAGGCCGAGCGGCTGAAGCGGGCCGAGATCCTGACCGCCGAGGGGCAGAAGCAGTCGGCGATCCTCAAGGCGGAGGGCGAGCGCGAGGCGCAGATCCGCGAAGCCGAGGGCCGGCGCGAGGCGGCGTTCCTCGATGCCGAGGCGCGGGAGCGCTCGGCCGAGGCGGAGGCCAAGGCGACATCCATGGTCTCGGAGGCGATCGCCAAGGGCGACATCCAGGCGGTGAACTATTTCGTCGCCCAGAAATACACCGAAGCGCTGCGCGACATCGCGGCGAGCCCGAACGCCAAGACCATCCTGATGCCGCTGGAAGCCGCGAGCCTGATCGGCTCGATCGCCGGCATCGCCGAGATCGCGAAGGCCGCGCGGCCGCGCGAGGGCGGCTGATGGACCTGCTCGACGGCATGTCGCCCTGGTGGTGGGTGGCGCTCGCGATCCTGCTGGCCGCCGCCGAGATGGTAACGGTGACCACGGTGCTGATCTCGGCCGCGACCGCCGCGCTCGTCACCGGGCTCTGGCTCTGGCTGGTGCCGCATCTGTCCGGCGCGGGCCAGATCGCGGTCTTTGGCCTCTTTGCCATCGCCTTCACCTTCGCCGGCCGGGCGCTGGTCGGCCGGTTCGGCGTCGGCGGCGGGCCGGACACGCTGAACCGCCGCGCCGCGCAACTGATCGGCCGCGAGGCGATCGTGATCGACTTCCTCTATCGGGAGGGACAGGTGACGGTCGATGGCATGCCTTGGCCCGCCCGCCTGCGCGACGAGGGTACCCCGCCCCCCGAGCCGGGGCAGCGGGTGCGCGTGGTCGGCGCGGACGGAATCGTCGTCTGGGTCGCGCCATTGGACGGGCCGACGCCCGGAGGGACCGCCGAGCGCGAAAGCCGATCCGCCAGAGCCGGCTCGTCCGCTCCAGGGTCTTGATCCAACGCAATATCTTTGCCGCCTTGCAACGCGGCGCCGGTGGGCGCCACCGCCAAGCTTCGTCTCCGTATCCGGGCGCCGGAGACGCGAGGCCAATCGCGCCCGGGGCCGGCGGTCCCATGACCCCGACGCCATCGCCTTTCGTGGCGGATGCGACTAGGCTCGGCGCGCAAGCGGGAAAGGGTCGGCATGGGGAAAGCGGTGGCGAGCCCGGCGGAGCGCGTGCTGGCTCTGCCGATCTGGTCCGGGCCGGTGACGCCCATCCGGCTCGACGGCGGGATCACCAACGTCAACTATCTCGTCGAGGACGCTGGCCGGAAGGTCGTCGTTCGCGTCGGCGCGGATATTCCGGCGCATCAGGTGATGCGCTTCAACGAACTCGCCGCCAGCCGGGCGGCGCACGCGGCGGGCATCTCGCCGCGGGTGATCCACGCGGAGGCGGGCGCGCTCGTCCTCGAATTCATCGAAGGCCGCGTCCTGACCCCGCCCGAAGTGCGCGACCCGGTCCGCCTGCCCCGGATCCTCGATCTCGTCGCCCGCGCGCATCGCGAAATCCCGCGCCACCTCCGGGGACCGGTCCTCGCCTTCTGGGTGTTTCATGTGATCCGCGACTACGCCGCCCGGCTCGCCGAGGAGGGCTCGGGCCACGCGCCGCATCTGCCGGTGCTGCTGGCCGCGGCCGAGCGGCTGGAGGCGGCGGTCGGGCCGATCGACCTGGTCTTCGGCCACAACGATCTGCTCGCCGCGAACCTGATCGACGACGGCGCGCGCCTCTGGCTGATCGACTGGGACTATGCCGGCTTCAACAGCCCACTGTTCGATCTCGGCGGCCTCGCGTCGATGAACGCGCTCGACGCCGCGCAGGAGGTCTGGATGCTGGAAACCTACTTCCAGCGCCCGCTCGACGATCAGCTCGGGCATCGTTACCGCGCCATGAAATGCGCCGCGCTGCTGCGCGAAACCATGTGGAGCATGATCTCCGAGTCGCATTCGACCGTGGATTTCGACTTCGCCGAGTATACCGCCACCAACCTCGCCGGCTTCCGGGCGGCCTTCACCGAGTTCCAGCGGAACTGAGCGGGCGTTGAATCCGGAAAAGCCAGAACCTTGGCGCCCGCGGCTCACACGAGCGGCGCACCGCGCTTGACTTGACGGAACCGTGAACCCTACCCTCTGCGATTGAAGGCGCCGGGATCGGCAGGGCCTCGCTCCCCCAACGATCACCAAGGCGCCAATAAGAACGATGGACCGTCGGCCAATCGGCGGCCTTCAACGGAGGAGATCAGGATGCGATTCGAACCCTACGCGCGCATGCGCGGCATGACGGCGCTCGGCGCGGTCTTCGCCACGCTGATGGCCACCTCGGCCGGAGCGGTGAACGTGAACTTCGTTTCCGGCTCGACGGGCAACGACCTCGCCATCTTCAAGGAGCTGTTCAAGCCCTGGGAAGCGGAAACCGGCAACACGGTGACGATTGTCCCGATGCCCTCCTCGACCACCGACCAGTTCGCGCAGTATCGGCTGTGGCTCGCCGCCGGCAATCAGGACATCGACGTCTACATGGTGGACGTGATCTGGGCGCCGCAGCTCGCCGACCATTTCCTGCCGCTGAACGACGCGGCGGCCGATATCGTCAAGGACCATTTCCCCTCGATCATCGAGTCGCAGACGGTGGACGGCAATCTCGTCGCACTGCCGCTCTTCACCGACGCGCCGGCGCTCTACTATCGCAAGGACCTGCTCGAAAAGCACGGCGTCGCGGTACCGAAGACCTGGGAAGAGCTGACCGCGACCGCCCAGAAGGTGCAGGACGCCGAGCGCGCCGAGGGCAAGGCCGACCTCTGGGGCTTCGTCTGGCAGGGCAACGCCTACGAGGGGCTGACCTGCAACGCGCTCGAATGGATCAAATCGAGCGGCGGCGGCCAGATCGTCGAGCCCGATGGCACGATCTCGGTGAACAATGAAAACGCGGCGAAGGCGATCGAGCTGGCGGCGTCCTGGGTGAACACCATCTCGCCCGGCGGCGTGCTGGCCTATACCGAGGAAGAGGCGCGCGGCGTCTGGCAGACCGGCAACGCGGTCTTTATGCGCAACTGGCCCTACGCCTATTCGCTGGGCAACAGCGCGGACAGCGCGATCTCGGGCAAGTTCGACGTGGCCCCGCTGCCCTCCGGCGGCGGTGACAATCATTCGGCCGCGACGCTCGGCGGCTGGAACGTGGCGGTGTCGCGCTATTCCCCGAACCCGGACGCGGCGACCTCGCTGGTCCAGTTCATGGCGTCGGCCGACTTCCAGAAACAGAACGCGATCCTGGGATCGAAGCTGCCCACCATCATCTCGCTCTACGACGACGCGGACATCGCCGCCGCCCAGCCGATCATCCCGCGCTGGAAGGACATCTTCCTCAACGCCGTGCCGCGCCCTTCGGCCCCGACCAAGGTGAACTACAACGAGGTCTCGTCGAAATTCTGGTCGTCGGTGCACGAGGTCCTGTCGGGCAGCGCCACCGCGCCCGACAATCTCGAAATCCTCGAGGTCGATCTCGACGAGATGAAGGGCGGCGGCTGGTAGCACTCGGCCACGACCGGCCCGCGCGGCCGGTCCGACTCTCCCCGAAGGCCCGCCGGGCCTTCGGCCACCGATATAGACATACGGGGGGGAGCTTTGCGATGCCTACGACGACGCTGGATGAACGACCACCCAAGAAGGTCACCGTCGCCGGCCAGGCCGCCCACAGGTCGGAACTTCAGGCCCAGCGCGTACGGGCGGCGATGCTCTTCCTGTTGCCGATGATCGTCGCGCTGTTCTGCGTCGCCGCCTGGCCGCTGCTGCGCACCATCTATTTCAGTTTCACCGACACCTCGCTGAACAACCTCGGCGGCGGCAAGTGGATCGGCTTCGACAACTATCTCAACGTCCGGACGCTCTCCTCCGGCAAGACCATCTATCGCGGCACGCTGGTTGATCCGGCCTGGTGGAACGCGGTCTGGAACACCTTCCGCTTCGCCTTCGTCTCGGTCTCGATCGAGACCGTGCTCGGCCTCATGGTCGCGCTGGTGCTCAATGCCGAGTTCAGGGGCCGCGCGCTGGTCCGCGCCGCCATCCTGATCCCCTGGGCGATCCCGACCATCGTCTCGGCGAAGATGTGGAGCTGGATGCTCAACGACCAGTTCGGGATCATCAACGACATGCTGATGAGCATCGGCCTCATCGATCACAAGATCGCCTGGACCGCCAATGTCGGGACGGCGATGTTCGCCGTGCTGATCGTCGACATCTGGAAGACCACGCCGTTCATGGCGCTGCTCTGCCTCGCCGGGCTGCAGATGATCCCGCGCGACATGTACGAGGCGGCGAAGATCGACGGCATTCATCCGGTCAAGGTATTCTTCAGGATCACCCTGCCGCTGGTGAAGCCCGCGCTGATGGTGGCGGTGATCTTCCGCCTGCTCGACGCGCTGCGGATCTTCGATCTCATCTATGTGCTGACGCCCAATTCCTCGGCGACGAAGACGATGTCGATCATCAGCCGCGAGAACCTGATCGATTTCGACAAGTTCGCCTATGGCTCGGCGCAATCGACGCTGCTGTTCCTCATCATCGCGCTGTCAGTCGTGCTCTACATCTGGCTCGGTCGCGTCGATCTCGGCGGAAAGGCCAGCCAATGAACGCGCTCAAGACTGGCAGCTTCTATCTCGCGGTCGTGCTGATCGTGGTGGTCGCGGTGTTCCCGTTCTATTACGCGATCATCACCAGCTTCAAAACCGGAACCGCGCTGTTCCAGGCGAGCTATTGGCCGACCGAGTTCAACTGGTCGAACTATGTCGCGGTGATGCAGCAGGGCGAGTTCCCGCGCAACATCCTGAATTCGGTGTTCGTGGCGACGATGACGGTGCTCTTCGCGTTGATCGTGGGCGTCACCGCGTCCTACGCGCTGGCGCGCGTCCGCTTTCGCGGGCGTACGCTCCTGCTGCTCACCATCCTCGGCGTCTCGATGTTCCCGCAGATCGCGGTGCTCGCCGGCCTCTTCGAGCTGATCCGCTTCATCGGCATCTTCAACACGCCCTGGGCGCTGATCCTCAGCTACACGATCTTCACCCTGCCCTTCACCGTCTGGGTGCTCACCACCTTCATGCGCGACCTGCCGATCGAGATCGAGGAGGCGGCGATCGTCGATGGCGCGACGCCCTGGGTGATCATCACCAGGGTATTCCTGCCGCTGATGTGGCCGGCGCTGGTGACGACCGGCCTTCTCGCCTTCATCGGGGCCTGGAACGAGTTCCTGTTCGCCCTGACCTTCACCTCCTCCAACACGACGCGGACCGTTCCTGTGGCGATCGCGCTTCTCTCCGGCGCCAGTCAGCACGAAACGCCCTGGGGCCTGATCATGGCCGCCTCGGTCATCGTCACCGTGCCGCTCATCATCCTCGTCCTCATTTTCCAGCGCAAGATCGTCGCAGGCCTCACGGCCGGTGGCGTCAAGGGCTAGACCGGGAGTCCGACAGACATGGCCGAAATTCAACTGAGGGATGTCCGTAAATCCTACGGCGCGGTCGATGTGATCAAGGGTGTCGATCTCGACATTCGCAGCGGCGAGTTCATGGTCTTCGTCGGCCCGTCCGGCTGCGGCAAGTCCACGCTGCTGCGCCTGATCTCGGGGCTTGAAGACATCAGCTCCGGCGACCTCGTCTTCGATGGCCAGCGGGTCAATGACCTCGTGCCGTCAAAGCGGGGAATTGCCATGGTTTTTCAAAGCTATGCGCTCTATCCGCACATGAAGGTCTATGACAACATGGCCTTCGGGCTGAAGCTCGCCAACCAGGGGGCGGACGAGATCCGGACCCGGGTCGAGAAGGCGGCGAAGCTCCTGCAGATCGACCATCTGCTCGACCGCCTGCCAAAGCAGCTGTCGGGTGGCCAGCGCCAGCGCGTGGCGATCGGCCGGGCGATCGTGCGCAACCCCCGCGTCTTCCTGTTCGACGAACCGCTGTCGAACCTCGACGCGGCCTTGCGCGTGGCGACCCGGCTCGAGATCGCCAAGCTGCACCACAGCATGAACAATGTGACGATGATCTATGTCACCCACGACCAAGTAGAGGCCATGACGCTGGCCGACCGGATCTGCGTGCTGCGCGACGGATTGGTGATGCAGGTCGGCACCCCGACCGAACTCTACGAGAAGCCGAACTCGATCTTCGTCGCCGGTTTCATCGGCAGCCCGAAGATGAACTTCGTCAATGGCAAGATCGCGAAGGCCTTCAACTGCCAGACGCTCGGCATCCGGTCGGAACATATCGTCGTCGACAATGCGAGCCCGGTCTGGTCGGGCGAGGTGGTCCATGCCGAGAACCTCGGTTCGGACAACTATCTCTTCGTCGAGATCGGCGCGGACGAACCGATCCTGGTCCGTCAGGAGGGCAAGACCGCCATCCCCTATGGCGCCCGCATCGGCATCCGCCCGCTGGAGGAGAACCTGCATCGGTTCGACGAAAAAGGCCGCCCGATGCAATGACCGGAGTCCGAGGAATCCCAAGGGTTAATGGCGTTTCCTTCGATGCACATTCCATGCGCATTCCATGCAGAAACCATGCGGCGCCGGCGCGCCCAGGGCCGAAAGGTTAACGCGCCGCCGCGGCGGTTCGGGACTGGTTGAGCGCGAACAGCCGGGCGAGGATCTCGTCCTCCCCCATCCGCCCCGCCCGCCAGTCGTCGCCCCAGCCGTAGGCGTCGGCGACGGCTTGGTCGAGCCGGGCATGGGCATGGTCGAGCCACGCCGGACGCGCGTTGTAGAGGTTGGTCAGCGTCCGCTTCTTCAGCACCACCGCCGCCGCCTCGTCCTTCGGCAGCACCCGGTCGGGATACCCCGCCACCACCTCCGGCACCCGCACGACGAGATCGTCGGGATTCAGCCACGCCTCGCGCTTGGCGTTCAACTCCGCCGCCGCCGCCGCGATCGCCTGCGCCCGCGGGTCTCCGGCATAGTCGGCGGCGGGAATGTCGGGGGTCAGGCCCTCGGGGAAGGGGAAGGTCGAGAATACGCTCCCCGCATTGTAAACGGGATCGTTCCCAGCGCCATGCCACGAACAGTATTCAACGCTCCATAAGTAGTGAATCTTGGACTCAAGAATGCCGAGAGAGGCATCGTCGTCTCTCGCAATTATCATCAGCCTCTGATCTGGGAGCACCGAAACTGGCATCCATACGAACACCCTAAACTTAGATACCATCGGCGTTACGATTACACGATGTATTGAAGACATCGCAGAACGAAGGGCTGGCACAGTCTCTCCATGCAGCCACCAGTTGTCACGTCGCCACGCACGCTGATTTTGCAAGCGAAGAGGATAGACAAATTCTCGGACATGAGAAAAAGGCTTTTCGTATAGGGCGGCAGTTCTGCGATTCATGTTGTCAAAATCTACGATCCATTTGTCCGCAGGACGCCTAACGATGTCGTTTGCAATCCAAATTGGGCGCAGTACATCCGAGTTGAGCCGTCCGTTGGGATTCAGTGGCTCGTTCAGCCACTGCCTAGCTGTCTGTCCGGAAACATCAAATGGGCCGATCTTCGGAGGGCCTCGGAAAATGTATCTGTCTTGATTGTGGATCTTCGCTGGAGTGCTTCCACCGGTGTTGAGACGGGGAGAAATTGACGCTACCGGCATTCCATCCAGTTCGCGGCTATCTACAGGTTCCCGCGAACCACATATCAGCGACACGCGAACTGCGGCGCCCTCAACGACCCACGCTTCGTCGGACCATGCGGCATACAAATCGAAGCACGCAATGAACTTTACGAGTACAACGTTACTGAAGGACGATCGCACAGAATTTGTTGTCACGAACCCGACCCGGGTTGTCCCTTCCTCAGTTGATAGAGATTGTGCTAACCAATACGTCACTAAATCGGCGCTTTCTGGAACGATCCCGCGAAATGCTTGTCGGAGGGCGGACGTGTATGTCACACCAAGCTCACGGATATGTCTGCCGCCCCCCAGAAACGGCGGGTTCCCCACCACCACGTCCGCGTCCGGCCATTCGGCCCGCGTCCCGTCCTCGTTCAGGATCGCGTCCCGGCACTCGATCGTCTCCAGCGGCCGCAGGATCGGGTTGCGGGAGGCCTCGAAACCGTTGGCCCTCATCCACTGGATCTCGCCGATCCAGACCGAGACGCGGGCGAGCTCGGCGGCGTAGGGGTTGAGCTCGATGCCGCGCACCGCCTCCGGCCCGACCTCAGGAAAGCCGCGGGGCAGGCCCAGCGCCTCGGCCTCGAGGTTGGCACGGTGCTCGATGTCCTTCAGCGCCCGCAGGGCGAGATACAGGAAATTCCCCGAGCCGCAGGCGGGGTCGAGCACGCGGAACGCCTTCAGCCGGTCGAGAAAGCCGCGGTGCAGCGCCTCGGCCGCGTTGACCGCCCGCGTCCGCGCCGCGAGGTCGGCGCCGCGGAGCAGGCGTTCCGCCGTCGCCTGCGGCGCCGCGGCGAGCAGCGCCTCGATCCGGTCGCGGACCTCGGCCCATTCGGCGAGGAGCGGCCGCACGATCACCGGGTCGACGATCTTCATGATCTTGTCTCGGTCGGTGTAGTGCGCGCCGAGCTGGCTGCGCTTGCCGGGGTCGAGCCCGCGCTCGAACAGCGTCCCGAGGATCGAGGGGTCGATCTGGGACCAGTCGAGGCGGGCGGCCTCGAGCAGGTCGTCGACGTCGGACTTTTCGAGGGGCAGGGCGGTCGCGTCGTCGAACAGCCCGCCGTTGAACCAGTCGACCGCGGTGAATCCGACCCGGCCGCCGTCCTTCATCGCCGCGAACAGGAGCGCCGCGTGGCCGGCGAACTCGGCCGGGGCCGGGCGCGAGGCTTCGAGCATCTTCTGGAACAGCCGCTCGGGCAGCAGGCCGACGTCCTCGGCGAACATGCAGAAGACCAGCCGGTTGACGAAATGCGCCACCGTCGCCGCCGCGTGTCCCCGCTCGCGCAGGCGCAGCGCGAGGAGCGAAAACTTCGACGCCGCCTCCGCCGTCAGCGCGTCGCGCGTCCGCTTCGGGCGCAGGCGGTCGGGTTCGGTGAAGACCGCGCGCAACAGGTCGCGCTTTGCGCCGTCCAGCAGGTCGTCGAGGGCGAGGGTATGGGTCTCCTGCACCGTGTTGGTGAAGTTGGTGCGGATGACGATGCGGTCGGTGTCGCAGGTGACGAGGAGCGGCGGGTTCTCGAGCGCGACGGCATAGGTGAGGAGCTGGCGGTACGCCGCCTCGAGGTCCTTGTGGCGGCCCTTGTACTCCCAGCCGAAGCACTCCTTGCGCCAGACGTCGGCCCAGCCCTCGCCGCCGCCGGTCCTCGTCGCGCCCTTCTCGAAGGTGAACCACTCGCCGGTCGGGTCGGCCGCGACCGGGTCGTCGAGGCCGAGCAGGCGGCAGAGGTCGTTGAAGTGGGTCTGCGCGGTCGAGCGTTCCTTGAGGGCGACCGGCCGCCATTTGGCGATGAACTCAAGCGGTGTCATGCGTGTTCAGGAGACGGCGGCGGCGGGGCCGTCGGCGACGGACACCTCGCCCACCGCTTCGAAGAGGGCGAAGCCGTTGGGGTGGAGCTTCAGCCTGTCGCCGGTGCGTTCGGCGTTTTCGGAGATCGCCAGCGCGCCGGCGCCGGTGAGGGTGACCTCGTGCGTTTCGGGCGAGAGGTTGAAGACGCAGATGACCTCGGCGCCGCGCAGAAAGGCGAGGACGGGTTCGCTGGTGTCGAAGAAGGTCGTGCGCCCGGTGCGCAGAGCCTCGGTCTCGCGGCGGAGGCGGAGCATCCGGCGGTAGAGTTCGAGCACCGAGTCCGGGTCGCCCAATTGCCCCGCGACGTGCCGCGCGGCCTGGGGTCCCTTGATCGGCAGCCAGGGGCGCCCGGTGGAAAAGCCGCTGCTCGCCTCGGCATTGTCCCAGACCATCGGCGTACGGCAGCCGTCGCGGCCCTTGTTCTCGGGCCAGAACCGCTTGCCCTGCGGGTCGTCGAGCTCGAAAAATTCGAGATCGGTCTCGGTCTGGCCGAGTTCCTCGCCCTGATAGACGCAGATCGACCCCTGCAGCGACAGAAGGAGCGCGCCGGCGAGCTTGGCCAGAGCCTCGTCGCTCAGCCCCTGCTTCGACCAGCGCGTCACATGCCGGACGACATCGTGGTTCGAGAAGGCCCAGGTCGGCCAGCCGCCCGGAGCGCCGGTGAAGAATTCGTCAATCTGCCTCCGGAAATGCGCCGCCGAGAAGCCGTCGCCCAGCATCTCGAAGGAGTAGCATTTGTGCAGCCGCTTGCCGGTGGTGTATTCGCCCATCATGCGGATCGCGTGATGGGACTCGCCCATCTCGCCGACCATCGCCCGCGCTTCGTATTCGTCGAGCAGCTTGCGCATCCGTTCGAGGAACGGCAGGTTCTCCGGCTGGTTCTTCGAGAAGAGATGGTACTGCATCCCGTAGGGATTCCATTCCGGCTTGTCCTTGACGCGGAAGTCGGCCGGATCGTCGCGCAACAGCTTGTCGTGGAAGTAGAAGTTCACCGTGTCGAGCCGGAACCCATCCACGCCGCGGTCGAGCCAGAAGCGCATGGTCGAGAGCAGCCAGTCCTGAACATCCGGATTGTGGAAATTGAAATCCGGCTGCTCGGCCAGGAAGTTGTGGAGATAGTACTGGCGCCGCCGCGTCTCCCACTGCCAGGCGCCGCCACCGAAGATCGACAGCCAGTTGTTTGGCGGCGAGCCGTCATGCTTGGGATCGGCCCAGACGTACCAGTCGGACTTCGGATTGTCCCGGCTCCCGCGGCTCTCGATGAAATGCGGATGCTCCGAACTGGAATGCGACAGCACCTGGTCGATGATGACCTTCAGCCCGAGCTCATGCGCCCGCGCGACCATCGCGTCGAAATCGGCGAGCGAGCCGAACCGCGGGTCGATGTCGGTATAGTCGGACACGTCATAGCCCATGTCGGCCATCGGCGAGACGAAGACCGGCGACAGCCAGATCGCGTCGACGCCGAGATCGGCGAGATAGGGCAGCCGCCGGGTGATGCCGGCCAGATCACCGTCGCCGTCGCCATTCGCGTCCTGGAACGAGCGGGGATAAATCTGATAGGTCACCGACCCGCGCCACCATTCCGCCATGGACTCCCCCGATATATGGATGCCGGACCGGCACCCTAGCGCGCGGCCGGAAGGGGTTCAAAGCGTTTCGATGCGCGTCGCCGGTCCGCGCCGGCCCCGCTAGCGCGAGGCGACGCTTTTCGGGCCGGGCTCCTCCTTCCCGGGGTCGCGGCGCCGCCGCCCGTCGTCCGGGTCGCGGGTCCAGGGGCGGCCGGTATTGGCGAGGGCGCCTTCGACGGTCATGTGGCCCCGGTCGATCCAGATCGCCTGCGCGCCCTCGTGGCGCAGCGTCGCGGCGCCGATGAAGAGGCAGCGGCCGGACGGGCGAGCGTACCATTTCGGCGCGATCAGCACCGCCGCCGCCGCGCATTCCCGCGCACCCGAAGCCTGATCCGTCGCCCCGACATAGACGATCGGCCCGAGGCCCGGCACCTCGGTCTCGATCCGGGCGCGCCGACGGTCGAAGGCGCCGCGGGCGGCCGCCTCGGCCTGGGTCGCGGTATCGCCGTCATTCTCGAGCCAGCTTTCGGCCGCGTAGTTGTTGCCCTTGTCGACGCTCAGCGCCCGCCCCTCCGCCGTCATCACCCCGAAGAGCCGGCCATTGTCGGCGACGATCACATCGGGGCGCGGATACAGCGCCCAGAGCAGGAGCGCGAGCGCCATCGGCGCCACCCCGGCCCAGCGCGCGCGGCCGCGCCAGAGGACGAGAAAGACACCGCCGAGCATCAGCAGCGCGAGGCTGATCCCCGGCCCCGACTTCACCCCCACCACCGCGCCGCCCATGCCCGAGACGAAGGCGGCCACCTCGAGGATATAGCCGATGCCCCAGCCCATGATGGTGAAGGGCAGCCAGTCGAGGCCGAAGGGCGCGAGGATCAGGCCGACCACCGCCGCCGGCATCACCACCACCCCCATCGCCGGCACCCCGAGCAGGTTGGCGAGCAGGCCATATTGCGCCAGCGTGTTGAAATGGAAGGCCGAGATCGGCGCCGTGGCGGTGCCCGCGACCAGCGAGGTCATGGCGATGCCGATCACCGGCCTGGCGAACCGCCAGCGCCGATCGGTCTGCGTCGCCTGCCACCAGGTGAGCCCGCGCAACCCCTCGAAGCCGGCGATGAGCGCGATGGTCGCGGCGAAGGACATCTGGAACCCGGCCTGCGTCAGGCTCTCCGGCGCCAGAGAGAGCACGACGAGCGCGGCGAGCGCGATCGAGCGCAGGGTGATCGCCGGCCGGTCGAGCAGCACCGCGACGAGCACCACCGCCGTCATGACATAGGATCGCTGCGTCGCGACGTCCGATCCCGAGATCACCAGATAGGCCGCGCCGCCGATCAGCGCGAAGACGGCGGCGATCTTCTTCAGCGGCCAGCGCAGCGCGCACCAGGGGATGATCGCCAGCCCGTAGCGGACGATGGCGAAGATCGCCGCCGCGAGCAGGCTCATGTGCAGGCCCGAGATCGAGACGAGATGGTAGAGCGTCGAGACCCGCAGGTCGGCTTCGACCTCGCGGTCGATCCCGGAGCGGTCGCCGGTCAGGATCGCCGATCCGAACGCGCCGTTCCGCCCCGGGACCAAAGCCTGAATATGCGCCGACAGCGCCATGCGGGCACGAAACGCCATCTGGTGGAAGATCGAGGCGTCGCTGCCCTCAACCTCCAGCATCGGGGTCCGGGCATAGCCGACGGCGCCGAGCCGGTCGAACCAGGCGATCGCGCGGAAATCGAAGCCGCCGGGCTCGCCCGGGCCACCCGGCGGCGAGAGGCGCGCGACGCCGGTGACGCGCTTGCCCGGCGCGAGGATCGCGGGGTCCGTGCCCTCGGCCAGGGAGACGCGGATGGTCGCGGGCGTCTTCGACGGGTCGAGCCCGTAGATCACCACCTGGTCGAGCAGCACGCGAGGCAGGTTCGAGGCCGATCGGGTAAGACCGATCACCCTGCCCTCGACGGTCGCCGTGCGCTCGTAGCCGATCACCGGGGCGGCGACGATGATCGACCGCAGGCCGCCGGCGACGATCCCGAGCCCGGGCAGCATCGCGCCGATGAGAAGCACCCGCCCCATGGGCCCGAGCCGGAAGCAGGTGGCGGTCCCGACCATGAGCCCGCCCGCCATCGCCGCCAGCATCCAGGGCGCGGGTTCGAACGGCAGTGAAAAATAGATCGCGATCCCGGCCGCGAACAGCACGGGCACCCAGAGGGCGAGGTTCGGTCCCTGGGCCTCGATGATCGCGGCGATCCGGTCGGCGGCCACGTCCCTTGTTCTCCGGTCGAGAAATCGCCTAAGACGACCCTCGCCCAACGATGGTTTCCACGGAGTTAAGGCATGCCCCCCGCCGATCCCGACACGCGCGTCGTTACCCGGTTCGCCCCGTCGCCGACCGGCTTTCTGCATATCGGCGGCGCCCGAACGGCGCTCTTCAACTGGCTCTATGCGCGGCATTGTGGCGGCACCTTCCTGCTGCGCATCGAGGATACCGACCGGGCGCGCTCCACACCCGAGGCGACCGACGCGATCTTCGCCGGGCTCAGATGGCTCGGCCTGGACTGGGACGGCGAGGCGACGAGCCAGTTCGCCCGCATGGACCGGCACGCCGAGGCGGCGCACGAGATGATCGCACGGGGCACCGCCTTTCGCTGCTATGCCAGCGTCGAGGAGATCGAGGCGTTCCGCGAACAGGCCAAGGCCGAGGGGCGCCCGCCGCTGTTCCGCTCGCCCTGGCGCGACGCCGATCCGGCGAGCTGGCCCGACGCGCCCTATGTCGTGCGTCTGCGCGCGCCCCGCGAAGGCGAGACGCTGATCACGGATCATGTGCAGGGCGAGGTGCGGTTCCGCAACGAAACGCTGGACGACCTGATCCTGCTCCGCTCGGACGGGACGCCGACCTACATGCTGGCGGTGGTGGTCGATGACCATGACATGGGCGTCACCCATGTCATCCGGGGCGACGACCATCTGACCAACGCGGCGCGCCAGACCCTGATCTATCAGGCGCTCGACTGGCCGGTTCCGGCCTTCGCGCATATCCCGCTGATCCATGGGCCCGACGGCGCCAAGCTGAGCAAGCGCCACGGCGCGCTCGGGGTCGAGGCCTATCGCGACATGGGCTTTCTGGCGGAGGCGATGCGCAACTATCTCGCCCGGCTTGGCTGGAGCCACGGCAACGACGAGTTCTTCACCACGGCGCAGGCGATCGCGTGGTTCGACCTCGATCACCTCGGCAAGGCGCCCGCCCGATTCGATTTCTCGAAGCTCGAAAACCTCAGCGGCCAGCACATGCGGGTGATGGCCGACGCCGATCTGCTGGCCGAAGTGGAGTCCTATCTCAATGCGCGGGATCTGCCGACGCTGACCGAAATCCAGCGCGGGTTGATGCTGCGTGGCATGCCGGGCTTGAAAGAACGGGCGAGAACCATACCTGAACTGCTTGAAATGGCGCGCTACATTCTGGCGGATCGCCCCTTCGTTCCCGACGCGGCCGCCTCGAAGGCGCTGGCCGCCGTGCCGCCCCATACCCTGGCGGCGGTGATTTCGCGCTTGCAACACACGAGCTGGACGCGGAATGATATAGAGGCGGCGGTGCGGAACTACGCAACGGGGGAATCGCTTGGACTTGGCAAGGTCGCGCAACCATTGCGCGCGGCCCTGACTGGCCGAACGATATCGCCGGGCGTTTTCGACATGATGGAGATTCTCGGTCGAGAAGAGGCACTTGCCCGGCTGGAGGATTGCGCGGCCTTGAGTTCGAAGACCTGAGCCCCGAAGCCTTGTGCCCGGGGCTGCTCAGGTTGATCGCGAGGTTGCGTAGTGTTAATGACGCCCGACCTTGAGGGGCGCGAAAACAGGGGAAGATGCAATGACCAATCAGGCTAATCCAACAGCCAAACTGACCATAGGCGACAAGACGCTGGATCTGCCGATCTACTCCGGGACGATCGGGCCGGACGTCATCGACATCCGTCGCCTCTATGCCGACGGCAAGGTCTTCACCTACGATCCGGGCTTCACCTCGACCGGCTCCTGCGAGAGCGCGATCACCTATATCGACGGCGACAAGGGCGAGCTCCTGTATCGCGGCTATCCGATCGAGCAGCTGGCCGAGAAGTCGCATTTCCTCGAAGTCTGCTACCTGCTGCTCTACGGCGAACTCCCCACCGCCGTCCAGCTCGAGGATTTCGAGGGTCGCGTCACCGGCCACACGATGCTGCACGACCAGATGAGCTACTTCTTCCGCGGCTTTCGGCGGGACGCGCATCCGATGGCGATCGTCTGCGGCGTGATGGGAGCCATGTCGGCCTTCTATCATGATTCGACCGACATCAGCGACGCCTGGCAGCGCGAAGTGGCCTCCATCCGGCTGATCGCCAAGATGCCGACGATCGTCGCCTGGGCCTACAAGTATTCGATCGGACAGCCCTTCGTCTATCCGAAGAACGACCTCGACTATGCCTCGAACTTCCTCAACATGTGCTTCTCGGTTCCGGCCGAGGATTACGTCGTTGATCCGATCTTCAGCCGGGCGATGGATCGTATCTTCACGCTGCACGCCGACCACGAGCAGAACGCCTCGACATCGACCGTGCGCCTCGCCTCTTCCTCCGGCGCCAACCCGTTCGCCTGCATCGCGGCGGGCGTGGCCTGTCTCTGGGGTCCGGCGCATGGCGGCGCCAACGAGGCCTGTCTGCGGATGCTGCGCGAGATCAAGTCTGTCGACCGCATCCCGGAATTTATCGCCAAGGCCAAGGACAAGAACGACCCCTTCCGCCTGATGGGCTTCGGCCACCGGGTCTACAAGAACTTCGATCCCCGGGCGAAGGTGATGAAGGAGAGCGCCGACGAGGTGCTCGGCCTGCTCGGCATCGAGAACAACCCGACGCTGCAGGTGGCGAAGGAACTGGAGCGGATCGCGCTCGAGGATCCCTATTTCGTCGAGAAGAAGCTCTATCCCAACGTCGATTTCTATTCCGGCATCATCCTCGATGCGATGGGCTTCCCGACCTCGCTCTTCACGCCGATCTTCGCGCTGGCGCGCACGGTCGGCTGGATCTCGCAGTGGAAGGAAATGCTGCAGGAGCCGGAGCTGAAGATCGGCCGCCCGCGCCAGCTCTATACCGGGCACACGCAGCGCGACTACGTGGACGTCGAGAAGCGCTGACGCCCCGGACCAGGGTTCGCCCGCGCGGGTGAGCGCGGAGGCGGAGCGACCGGGGCTGGACACAGCCCCGGTCCAGAGCAATATCCGACCAGACGGAATCGTCTGATGTTCAAGATATTGCGTTAAATCAAGACTCTGGAGCGGACGCGCCGGCTCCGCCGGATCGTCCGCTCTGGCTTGTTCGATCCCGAATCCTGACCTGGGCCAAGTCGAAATCGGCAGGTCGGGCCACGTCCCTCGGCCGGCCGCGTCTTGCTCGGCCGTTGGCTGGCGACGGCTCTCTGGCCGGGAGGAGCGAACTTCACCTGATCCGTCGTTTCGGGCGGTGGTTGAATGTCCGGTACTCGCCGGATCAGCCCTTCCGAAGCGCGATCTCGTCGAGCAGGATCTCCGCCGCCAGATCGGGGACGATACGGCCCGCCTCGACCTCCGCCACCAACCGCGCGCGCGTGGCCGCGGCGCGGGGATCGGCGGCCAGTCGGGCGATCAACCCGGATTCCACCGTCCGGCTGAAGGCGGAGACCGCCTGCTCTCGCCGCCGCGCGTCCCAGCTTCCGTTCGCCCGCCGCGCGGACACCAGTTCCTCCACCGCCCCCCAGGCGCCATCGAGACCGTCGCCGGTCAGCGCCGAGACGCAGAGTACCTTGGGAAAGCCCGGCGGATCGCCCGCCGGCGGCCGAATCAGCCGTGTCGCTCCGGTATAGTCCGCCCGCGTCCGCTCCGCCTGGGCGCGCAACTCGCCGTCCGCCTTGTTGACGAGGATGAGGTCCGCCATCTCCATGATGCCGCGCTTGACGCCCTGGAGTTCGTCGCCCCCGGCGGGTGCGATCAGCAGCACGAAGATGTCGGTCATCTCCGCCACCATGGTCTCGGACTGACCGACGCCGACCGTCTCGACCAGGATCACGTCGGCGCCCCAGGCCTCGACCAGCGGGATCGCCTCGCGCGTGCGCCGGCCGACACCGCCAAGGCTCGCCTGGCTCGGCGACGGCCGGATGAAGGCGCGGGGGTCGCGGGACAGCAGCTCCATGCGGGTCTTGTCGCCGAGGATCGAGCCACCCGAACGCGCCGACGAAGGGTCCACCGCGAGCACGGCGAGCCGCTTGCCGGCCTCGATCAACCGCAGCCCGAGACTTTCCACGAAGCTCGACTTGCCGACGCCGGGCGTGCCGGTCAGCCCGACGCGCACCACCCCGCGCCCCGGCCCGAGTCGCGTGAGCAGCTCGCGCGCCGCGGCGCGATGGTCCGCGCGGGTGGATTCGACGAGGGTGATGGCGCGCGCCAGCGCCCAGCGTTCGCCGGCGGCGACGCCCTCGGCCAGCACGGCGGGATCGGGTGCATCACGCAAGCTTCACCATCGCGTTCCACTTCGGTCTTGGCGTTCCGTCGCCTGTTTGGCATACCCGCGCACGACTGTCCCGCTCCTTCTTGATCTCATTCCTTCCTGACGCGCGAGGCTCGCCGATGCCGTATCTCCGCTCCGCCATGGGCGGCGCCCTGCTCGCCGCGGCGATCACCGCGCCCGCCGGCGCCGAAACGGCGATCTTCGATTTCTATATCGCCGGGATCAAGGCGGGCGAGGCCCGGCTCGACCTGTCCGAGACAAAGGGCGCCTATCAGGCGAAGAGCCGGATCGACGCGGCGGGCCTCGTCGGCGCGCTGGTGACGCTCTCCTACGACGGCAGCTCCTCGGGGCAGCTGACCCGCGACGGCGCCCCGGTGCCGAGCCTCTTTCAGGCGCATTCGGTGACGCCCCGCACCGACCGGCGGACCCGCATCGAATGGAAGGACGGGGTGCCATCGTCGGTTTCGGTCGAGCCCGCGCGCAAGAAGGCGCCGGACCCGGCGAAGCAGGGGGGCACGCTCGATCCGATCGCCGCCGCCTTCGCCGTCTTGCGCGACCTGCCGCGGGACCAGCTCTGCGACAAGACACTGATGGTCTTCGACGGCTCGCGCCTGTCGCGCCTGCGGCTCGAACCCGCGCGGGACACAGGCGACACCTTCACCTGCGACGGCAAGTACGCCCGGGTCGAGGGCGAGGCGCATTCCCTGTCGAGCCAGCGCGACTTCCCGTTCCAGCTCGTCTATGCCGAGCAGCCGAACGGCGTCGGCGTCGCCCATCAGGCTGCCCAGCACCTTGCGAATATGCGCGTGGGCTGCGGCCACCTCGGCAACGGTGGGAGTCTTGCCGGTGCCGATAGCCCAGACCGGCTCGTAGGCAACGACGAGCTTCGCTGCCGTCGAACCTGCAGGCACGCTGCCTTTGAGCTGCGTTTCGAGCACGGTCAGGGTCTTGCCGCCCTCGCGCTCGGCCAGGGTCTCGCCGATGCAGACAATCGGCGTCAGACCGGCACGCCACGCCGCTTCGGCCTTGGCACGCACGATGATATCGGTCTCGCCACAGTCGCTGCGGCGCTCGGAGTGCCCCACGATCACATGGCTGGCGCCGGCGTCCTTCAGCATTTCCGCCGAAATGTCGCCGGTATGGGCACCGCTTGCCTTGGCATGGCAGTTCTGGCCCCCGACCATCAGGCCGCTGCCCTTGACCGTTCCGGCTACCGCCATCACCAGCGTCGCCGGCGGGCAGACGAGCAGTTCGCGGTCCGACCAGCCGGCCTGGCTCATGCCGGCCGCGACATCCTTTGCAAGCGCCAAGGCATCGCTGGTGAGACCGTTCATCTTCC
>NZ_CALAGI010000090.1 GCF_937891315.1 uncultured Amaricoccus sp.
GAGCTTTGCTTTCACGGACGGCAGGGTCATGCAGCGGTTCCTATCAGGGCGAGGGTGTGGCGGGCGATCATCAGTTCCTCGTCGGTGGGGATGACGAGGAGGGTGACGCGGCTCGCCGGCGTCGAGATGACGGTGGCGCCGGCGGCGTTGGCGTCGGGGTCGAGCTCGGCGCCGAGCCAGGCGAGACGTTCGGCGACGCGGGCGCGGACCGCGGGGGAATTCTCGCCGATGCCGGCGGTGAAGACGAAGGCGTCGAGGCCACCGAGCGCGGCGGCGAGCCCTCCTGCGTGCAGGCCGCAGCGCCAGGCGAAATGGTCGAGGGCGAGGGCGGCGGCGGGATCGTCGCTGGCGAGCAGCACCCGAACGTCGTTGGAAATGCCGGACAGGCCCTTGAGCCCCGCCTCGTGATAGAGCAGCCGCGTGACCTCGGCCGCGGTCATGCCCTTCTCCTCGATCAGGTGCAGGACGACGCCGGGGTCGAGCTGGCCGGGGCGCGTGCCCATCGGCAGGCCGTCGAGCGCGGTGAAGCCCATGGTGCACTCGACGCCGCGGCCGCCCCGCATCGCACACATCGAAGCGCCGCTGCCGAGATGGGCGGCGAGGACGCGGCCGCCGGCGACCTCGGGCGCGACCTCGGGCAGGCGGTGGGCGATGTATTCATAGCTGAGGCCATGGAAGCCGTAGCGGCGGATACCCTCGTCATGGAGGGCGCGCGGCAGGGCGTAGCAGTCGGCGAAGGCCGGGTGGCCGCGGTGGAAGGCGGTGTCGAAGCAGGCGACCTGCGGGACATCGGGATTGATCTCCCTCGCGAGGCGGATCGGCGCGAGATTGTTCGGCTGGTGCAGCGGCGCGAGCGGCGACAAGCGGTCGAGGCGGTCGAGGACGGCGTCGTCGATCAGGACCGGGTGGTCGAAGTCCGGGCCGCCGTGGACGACGCGGTGGCCGATGGCGTCGATCCTCGCGCCGCCGAGGGTCTGGAACCAGGCGCGGGTCGCCTCGACGGCCGAGGGCAGATCGAGGACGGCGGTCTCAACGCGGTCGACGAGCGTGGCGCCGGCGCCGTCGGTGGCCTTGAGGCGCGGGTGGACGCCGATGCCGTCCATCTGGCCGCGGATCGCGCGGCGCGGCGTGCCGCTTTCGACGTCGAACAGCTGGAACTTCAGGCTCGACGAGCCGGCGTTGATGACGAGGATCGTCCGCATCAGGCGCCCGCGCCCGCCTTGGCCCGACGGGCGTTGGCGTAGATCGCGGCGACGGCGCAGGAGGCGAGGCGGGTTCGCACGCCGTCGGCGCGGGAGGTGAGGATAATCGGCACGCGCGCGCCGAGCACGATGCCGGCGGCGTCGGCATGGGCGAGGAAGGTGAGGTTCTTGGCCAGCATGTTGCCGGCCTCGAGGTCGGGGACGACGAGGATCTGGGCGTGGCCGGCGACCGGGCCGGCGATGCCCTTGATCGCCGCGGCCTCGGGGCTGATGGCGTTGTCGAAGGCGAGCGGGCCTTCGAGCAGGCCGCCGGTGATCTGGCCGCGCTCGGCCATCTTGCAGAGCGCGGCGGCCTCGATCGTCGAGGGGATCTTCGTCGTCACCGTCTCGACGGCGGAGAGGATGGCGACGTTCGGGGTGCCGAGGCCGATGCCGGCCCAGAGATCGATGGCGTTCTGGATGATGTCGCGCTTGGTTTCGAGATCGGGGAAGATGTTGATCGCCGCGTCGGTGATGAACAGGGTCTCGGGGTGCCCCGGCACGTCCATGATGAAGACATGGCTGATCCGCCGTTCGGTGCGCAGCCCGGTGTCCTTGGCCACCACCTCGGCCATCAGCTCGTCGGTGTGGAGGCTGCCCTTCATCAGCAGCTCGCCCCGGCCCTCGCGCACGAGTTCGACCGCCTTCGCCGCGGCGGCGTGGCTGTGCGGGGCGTTGACGATCTCGCGCCCGGCGATGTCGATGCCGTGCTCGGCGGCGACGGCGGCGATCCGCGCGGCGGGGCCGACCAGCACGGGCTCGATGATCGCCGCGGCCGCCGCGTCCATCGCGCCGCGCAGCGAGGCCTCGTCGCAGGGGTGAGCGACGATCGTGACAGCGGGCGAGCCGTCGCGGGCGGCGGCGATCAGGCGCTGGTACTTTTCGGTGGGCTCTTGCACGGGGAACTCCGGGGTCAGGATGCCTCGCGGCTCGTCGTCAGCTCCGGCCCGAGACCGAAGAGCGCGGCGACACGGGCAAGGCGGTCGGCAGGCGCGGCGCCGCTCGCCTCGACGACGCCTTTCAGGGCGGCGAGCGCGGCGCGGCGGTCCTCGGCCGACTCCGGCATCAGGCCGGGGATCGCGGCGAGCGCCGCCTCCTCATCGACGACGAGCATCAGGTACTGGTCGCGGACCAGAGCCTTGAAGTCGGCGAGGCTCATCTGGCGGCTGGCGGGGTGGGCGTCGCGCAGGCGGGTGATCGCCGCGAAGCCGCGCTCGTCGACGGCGTCGCGGGCCATCCCGACCCAGACGAGCGCCCGGACCAGCGCCTCGCGGAGGCCGCCTCGGGTCATCTCGGCCCGCAGTTCCTCGCCGCGGCGGGCGACGAACGCGGCGTGGAGCTCGCTCTTCGCCGCCTTGCGGGGACGCTCGGCGGAGGCGGTGTCGATGCCGAGCGCAGCCTGGAGCGCCGGGGTGCCGTAGATCGCATGGAACGTCTGCTCGGTGAGCCGCTCCATCGTCACTCGCCAGGTGTCAAGCCCTTCGACGATCGCCTGCGAGGCTAGTTCCTGCGCGGCGACGAGGGGGTTACCGGCCTTGGCGGGCGCCCGGCGGCCGCGCACGCGCTTCGCCTCGGTGTCGATCCAGGCGGACCAGGGATTTTTCCCGCCGAACATCTCGTAGGAGAGGCGAAGCGGATGCATCCGGCGGGCCGCCTCGGCGATCCGCGGATTGGCGAGCGCCTTGACGGCGGGCTGAGCGAAGGCGCGGTAGAGGGCGAGGTTGATCTCCGAGACCCGGGCCGCGGCCTCGAACTTGCGCTCGTCGGCGAGGTCGTTGCCACCCAGGGCGCGGATGTCGTCGAGGGTGCGCGCCTCGCAGCGCATCAGCCATTCGCCGGTGACGAGGCCGGGATTGTCGACCGCCTCGCCCTTCGGGGTCAGCACCGCCTCGTAGAGGCCGGGGGGCAGCACGTCGATCAGGTCGATGTTGGAAGCGAACTCGTCGTGCTCCTTCCGGGCGACGCCGGCGGAGACGAAGATGCCGAGGTGGCCGACATGCTCGTGGACGGTGTAGACGATGGTCTGGCCCCAGCTCCGGATCTCGTCCTCGTTGTCGTAGAGGTCGAGGATCCAGTCGAGGGCCTGGCTCGGTGGGGTGATGTTGTCGCCCTTTGAGCAGAAGACGACGATCGGCGAGCGGATGGCGCGAAGGTCGATGGCCGTGCCGTCCGCGGTGCGGATGTTGCCGGCCGCGAGGTTGTTGCCGACGAAAAGCTCGTCGACGATCCACTGCATCTCGCCGGCATTCAGCGTGACGTGGGCGTTCCACCACTTCTCGAACTCGAGGAAGCGCTCGGCCTCGGTATCGACCTTGGACCAGAGATTGTACTGCTTGGTCCAGAGGGTGTTTGCGGGGTTCTGGTTCTCGAAATTCTGCACCAGGTTGGCGCCATCGAAGATCCCGGCGCCGAGGTCGCCCGCGAGCGCGGTCAGCCACGAGCCGCCGAGGAGGCCGCCAGAGTAGCGCATCGGATACTCGCCCCGGACGCCCGCCCAGTAGGACAAGGGCGCGCCGGCGATGATGACCGGCCCGAAGAGTTCGGGGCGGAGTGCCGCGACGATCATCGCCGCCCAGCCGGCCTGGCAGTTGCCGATGACGCAGGGCTTGCCCTCGGCATCGGGGTGACGGGCGATCACCGCCTCGAGGAAGGTCGCTTCGGCGGCGGCGACGTCGAGGATCGTCTGGCCGGGGCAGGGCTCGGGGAGAAAGCCGATGAAGTAGGCGGGGTGACCCGCCTTCATCGCGACGCCGATCTCGCTGTCGGCCTTGAAGCCGCCGATGCCGGGGCCGTGGCCGGCGCGGGGGTCGACGATGACGAACGGACGCCTGAGCGGGTCGATCGCGACGCCCTCGGGCGGCACGATTCGGGTGAGGAGATAGTTGACCGGCCGGGCGAGGGTACGCCCGTCCATCACGAGCTCGGCCCGGTAGTCGAGGACGTTCGGCGCGGCCTCGGCGGCGTGGGCCTCGTACTGGGCGGCGCGTCTGCGCATGACGTCGAGGGTGAGGATCGTGCGCTGCCAGGCGTCGGTCAGGTATTCGGCGGCGGCGGCGGTCGGCAGCCGCGGAGTCTCGCGCTCGGTCATGAGGCATTCCCATCGTTCAGGGCGGCGGACGTGTCGGCCCTTCGTGTGCAGGTGCGAAAGCCAGCGTCAAGCGGCATCCGGCGTACGCTACCGTATATAACATTCCCCGGAGCCGCGGGCGGGCGTAAAAGGTGTGGTATCCATGATCCGGGGGAGTGCCAGGATGGCGGAGAAGATCGATCCGAACGCCATTCCGCGGTCGGTCGAGGCGCCGCGGATGTCCATCCTCCAGAAGGAAATGGAAAAGATGGACGTCGAGCGGAAGGCGCGCGAAGCCGAGGAGAGTCGCGTCGCCGACTTCACCCGCGACTTCCTGTCGAGCCACGTCAGCGTGGACGAGTTCGCCATGGCGCGGCGGCTGGTCGCCAACGCGGACGCCGCGGGGCAAGGCGAAGGGAGTTCTTCGAGCGATACGAAAACACTCGCCGGGCCTCGGGGCTACCGGCTCAAGGCGATGGTGATCAACTTGCCCGGCGGGGTGCCGGGCGATATCGGCCTGTTCCTGAACTGGGCGCCGCCGGCGACGTGAAAGCCGCCCGGCCCGGAAGGACGCCGAAAGGAGGCATGCACAACCCATGCGCATCGCATGCACAATCCATGCGCCAAAATGGCGGCGACCGGGCCTTCGCCATCTTTGCCTCCTGGTGCTGGCCGTGGCGATCGCGGGACCCGCGATTGCTCAGGAGGCGACGGCGACCTTCGAGCAGATGCAGCTAAAGTATCGTCGGATGAGCGTCGTCCACATCGAGAAATGCGACTACGATCAGGACGGCCGGTTCACCAAGACCGAGAGGCTCTGCGTCTCCGGCATCTATCAGGTCATGTACCTCGACAATGACTGACGACCCGCGGGTGGGTATGGTGGAGGGGGAAGATGCGTGCTTCAGGATACCTCGCCCTGGCGATCGCCGCCTTCGGTTCCGCGGCGCCAGCCTGCGCGCAGATAGTGCGCGGGGACGGGACCGTCACCTGCGGTGGCACCTACGTCATCGCCCGCGGCGACACGCTCAGCCGCGTGGCGAAGCGGGCCTATGGCGACCCGATGCTCTGGAACCTGCTGGTCGATGCCAATCGCGCGATCCTCGCGGGCGGTCCGGAAAACCTCGCCGTCGGAACGGCGATCTCGGTGCCCTGCGTCGACGCGGGCGGCGGTCCGTTGACCGCGGAGGAGGCGTCCGCCGCGGCGACGTCGATGGCGGCGGTGGTCGAGGTCGAGGGGCCGTTGACGCCGGCGGAGCTCGACACGCTGTTCGGACCGGTGGCGCTCTTTCCCGATGAGGTGCTGACCCCGGTGCTGGTGGCCTCGACCGTTCCGCTCGACGTGGTCAAGGCCGGGCGCTTCGTCGCGGGCGCGACGGATCTCTCCGAAAAGGACCGCGCGGCGAAGGCGGTCGATCAGTCGTGGGACGACAGCGTCCGCGAGCTCGCGGCCGGCTTCCCCGATCTCGTGACGCGGATGAGCGATCACATCGACTGGACCGAGCAGGCCGGCGAGGCGGTGGTGGCGCAGACCGACGACGTGCTGGCCTCGATCCAGCGCCTGCGCGCCAGGGCGAAGGAAAACGGCTATCTCGTCGACAACGAGGCGCAGAAGATCGAGGAGGTGAACGACAAGATCGTCATCGCCCCGGCCACACCGGGGGTCGTCTATGTGCCGACCTACGACAGCAGTGTCGTCTACACCACGCCGGTCGCCGGGCCGCCGGTCTATCACGACGGCGACGGCGACGACATCGTCTATGTCCACGACGACGACTGGGACGACGCGCTGGTCGCAGGCGGTATCATCCTCGGCGGCGCAATCATCCTCGACGAGATTTTCGACGACGACGACTGGCATGGCTGGGACGGCGACGACGATATCGACTGGGACCGGGGCGACATCACCATCGACCGCGACGAGATCAACATCGACCGGGATGACATCTCGATCGGCGATGGCGGGCGGCCGGCTACGGGCGGCGGCGGAAGGATCAGCATCGGCGACCGCGGCCGCGGCCAGATCGAACGGGGCGACTTCCCGGGAATCGCCGAGCAGCCGGTGCCGGGGACGGGCCGGGCCTCGATCTCCGACCCGGCCAGCCGCGAGGTGGCGCGACAGAAGATCGAGACGCGCAAGAAGGCCGGGGCCGCGCAGGCGGAGCTGCCGACCGCGCGGCGGCCGGCGTCTTCCGACGCGCGCGCGCTGACAGAGGCGCGGTCGACGAACCGGCAGGGGGCGGTGATCTCGCAGCCGAAATCCAGCCAGCCGCCGCGGGCGCAGCCGTCGCGCCGGTCGGGTGCGTTCCAGCAGCCCTCGCGCTCGCGGCCGCCGGCGGTATCGGGCAACCGCGGGCGGCTCGGAGGCGGCCGCGCGGGCGGGAGGCGCTGAGAGTCCGTTCGAAAACCCCGACGGGTCGGTCCGGCGGGTCTTTTCGCGCCCCGGTGCGTCGGTCACGAGGGCCA
>NZ_CALAGI010000091.1 GCF_937891315.1 uncultured Amaricoccus sp.
GTGCCTCCGGCACGACAGGGCATGCCCGTCACGATTTCGCGTAACCTCGAAATCGTGAAGCGAAGGCTGGAAGGTCGTGCATCGCTCGGAGCGTTCTGGCGGGCGCCCCTCAATGAGGCGGCTCTGATGCGACGCGCGCGCCTGCGGGCCGCGCTCAGCCGAGGTCCCGCAGGAACCTCGCGATCAGGGCGGCCGTCGCTTCGGGTTGCTCGACGCAAGGGATGTGGCCGGCGCGGCGGATGATCTCGAATCGCGCGCCGGCGATGCTTTCGGCGGTTTCGCGCACGAGGTCGGGCGGGGTCGAGCCGTCCTGATCGCCGACGAGCGCCAGCACCGGCAGGCGCAGGCCGGCGGTCGAGGCGCGCAGGTCGGTGTCCGCGATGGCGGCGCAGCAGCCGAGATAGCCGTCGAGCGGGGTACGGACCACCATGTTCCGCCAGAGGGCGAGTTCGTCGGCGCGGGCGCTGTGGAACCCCCTGGTGAACCAGAGCCGCATCACCTGGTCGGCGATCGCCTCGATGCCGTTGGCGCGGACGGTGGCGATCCGCTCGTTCCAGCCATCCTCGGTGCCGATCTTGGCGGCGGTGTTCGACAGGACGGCGGCGCGGACGAGGTCGGGGCGCTCGGCGGCGAGGCCCTGGGCGACCACTCCGCCGATCGACAGTCCGACGAACACCGCGTTGCGAAAGCCGGTCGCTTCCATCAGCGCGGCGGCGTCGGCGACGAGATCGCCCATGAAATAGGCGCCGTCCGGCGCGTCGGTCAGGCCATGCCCCCGCATGTCATAGCGCAGCACGCGCAGACCGGGCGGCAGCAGCGGGAGCAGATTGTCCCAGACGCGGAGGTCGGTGCCGAGCGAATTGGCAAAGACGATCGGCGCGCCCGCCGGATCGCCGCCGATCGCGTGATGGACCCGGAGTCCATTGACCGTGATGACCCGCATCCTGTCCCCCTACCGGTGTTGGCTGGCGATCTCTGGCCGGCGCAGTGTCGTGCGCGACAATATGAAGGCGACGAGGGCGCAGGCGCCGATGGTGCCGGCCATGGGCAGCGCGGTGCCGTCGAAGATGGCGCTGACCAAGACGATGGTCAGTGCCCCGAGCATCATCTGCAACGTGCCGCCGAGGGCGGAGGCGATGCCGGCGATCGCGCCATGCTCCTCGAGTGCGAGGATCATCGAGGTCGGGATGACGAGGCCGAGAAAGGCGAAGGTCGCGAAGAGCATCGCCATCAGCAGCGGCAGGCTGTCGACGCCGGCGAATGTCACCAGCGCCAGCACCGCCGCGCCGATGGCGTAGCCGGCGACCGCCGCCTTGACGACGCGGACGATGCCGTGCCGCGCGCCGAGCCCGGCCGCGGCCTGCGAGGCGGCGAAGAAGCCGATGGCATTGAACGAAAAGGCGAGGCTGTACTCTGTCGGCGTCAGACCGAAATGGTCGATATAGAGAAAGGACGAGCTGGCGAGAAAGGCGAAGAAGCTCGCCATGCCGAGGCCGGCGATGAAGGTAAGTCCCATGAACACCGGATCGCGCACGAGGGTGCGGAAGGCCGCGGCGATCTCGGCGCCGCCGATCGGCATCCGGCGCTCGGGCGCGTGGGTCTCGGGCAGCAGCTTCCAGACGAGGACGATGGCGAGCAGCGCGGCGAGGGTGATCGCGACGAAGACCGCGCGCCAGCCGAACGGGATGATCAGGGCGCTGCCGAACAGCGGCGCCAGCATCGGCCCGACGCTGATGACCAGCATGGTCAGCGCCATCATCCGGGTCGCCTCGATCCCGGTATAGCGGTCGCGGATGATGGCGCGCGGGATCACCATGACCGAGGCGGCGCCGACGCCCTGGACGAAGCGGAAGGCGATCAGCCATTCGATCGTCCCGGCGAGGGCGCAGCCGACCGAGGCGAGGCTGAAGAGTCCGAGCCCGAAGAACAGCGGCGGTCGCCGGCCGGCCATGTCCGACACCGGCCCATAGCCGAGCTGGCAGAGCCCGAAGGCGAGGAAGAACGCCATCAGCGTCATCTGCGTCGCGCCGACGCTGGCGCCGAGGTCGGCGGCGATGGTCGGCATCGCCGGCAGATACATGTCGATGGCGAAGGGTCCGACCGCGCCGAGCAGGCCGAGCACGATCGCGTCCTTGAGGAAACCGGAGCGGGTCGGGGCGGAGTTGGCTGGGCCGGATTGCATCGGGTGGTCCTCGATCGTCGCGGCCGATCTAGGGCGAAACCGGGTGGACTGGCAATCACGGACGGCGGCTCGGACGGAGGGCGCGGCGCGATTTGGGCGATCCGGGGCGGGGGGGGATGTCCCTGACACACACCAACAACGGCCGAGCGATGCGCGGCGTCCGAGCCTGCACTGCGCGATTTCGAGGTTACGCGAAATCGTGACGGGCGTGCCCTGCCGGGGCA
>NZ_CALAGI010000092.1 GCF_937891315.1 uncultured Amaricoccus sp.
CGACCGGCGGAATCTTTTTCCCGGCCTGGACGGCGTGGGGGACGCTATTCACCGTGCGTGTGCGGCCGGTCTGGTTCTTTGAGCCGTGTTACCGAACAGAGCAGAAAAGCCGAGAACTATCTCAGTATCCGATCATCCGGTGAGGGCAGGGCCCGCCTCCCAATCCCGCCTATCGAACTTGTGAGCCAGTGCGCCCATGCATTCCCCACGCCAACCCGCTAACACTGCGCGCATGAATCGCCGCGCCCTCCTCCTCGCCCTCACCGCCCTGCCCTTCGCCGCGCCCGCCTTCGCGCAGGCGGTGGATGTGTCCGCGATCAACGCCTATCTCGTCGCGCTGCGCAACGCGCAGGGGCGGTTTCGCCAGACCAATCCCAATGGATCGGTGCAGACCGGCGCCTTCTACCTGGCGAAGCCGGGGCGGATCCGCTTTGAATACGATCAGCCCAAAGGGGCCATGGTGATCGCCGACGGGACCAATGTCGGCGTGTTCGATCCGAAATCGAACCGCAATCCCACGCGCTACCCGCTCAGCCGGACGCCTCTGTCGCTGCTCCTGCGCGAGAACCTGTCGCTGCGCGAGCCGGGCATGGTGCTCGGCGCGACGCGCGACGCGGCGGGGGTGCATGTGACGGTGGTCGACCCCCGGGCGCCGAACGACGGGCGGATGGTGATGACCTTCTCCGAGGATCCGATCGCGCTGCGGGCCTGGGCGATCACCACCAAGACCGGCCAGCGGACCGAGGTGGCGCTGACCGAGCTTTCCACCGGCGTGAGTTCGAACCCGAGCCTCTTCAATATCGAACTCGCCGCCGCCAACTACCGCTGACCGAACCCGTCTCGACCGCGCGGCGGATCGGGGTCCGCTCGTCGGATGCTCCAGTCACGCGGTCCCGCCGCCACCCATCCGGCCCGGCCGGGCCGCCGGCGGAAGTCGGGCAACCTCGCGTTAACCACGTTCGGGCATAGTCCCCGCCCAAGTCGCCCGGCTCGGCGCCCGTCCGCGGGGCTGAGCCGCCGGGGGCGCTGGTCCCCGGAGCGCGTCGGCATCGAAGGGGTCCGCCATGTGGCACATCCGGCTTCGTCCGCTCATTCTGTCGCTGCTCCTCGTCCGCGTCGATGGCGCGTTCGCCGAGGAGGCGGCGCCGTCGCCGGTCCGGTTCGTCGTGCTCGAAGCCTCGGACGCCTGCGGCTTCTTCCGCGGCCAGGCCTATGGGCGGGGCCTGGCGCATTTCTCGATCGAAATGCTGTGGGCCTGCGAGGCGATCTCGCAGCGGCGCGCGGCGCGGATACCGCTGGGACCGCGGCTCGCCGCGTGTGACGATGCGCTGACGCGCTATCACGCGGCGATCGCCGCTCTCGCGCGGCTGGCGACGGCCGAGCGGCGGCGGCTGGGCTGGAACGCGCCGATCCAGCCGCTGAGCGACGAGCGCCGGGCGGCAATCGCCGAGGAGACCGGCGCGATCGCGGCGCTCGAGGCGATCCGCGCCGGATTTTAGGCGCGAGCGACCTCCCGTCAGGGCTGGATTGACGGCCGACCGTGTCTACATTCGGGGAGCAATCCTCTCCCGGTGTGTCCCATGATCCCCTATTCCGTGCTCGACCTGTCGCCGGTTCCCGAAGGCCGGTCCGCCGCCGACGCGCTGCGCAATACGCTTGATCTCGCGCGGCGGGCCGAGGAATGGGGCTATCATCGCTTCTGGCTGGCCGAGCATCACAACATGCCCGGGATCGCCAGCGCCGCGACGGCGGTGGTGATCGGACAGGTCGCGGCGGGAACGGAGCGCATCCGGGTCGGCGCCGGCGGGGTCATGCTGCCGAACCACGCGCCATTGATGGTGGCCGAGCAGTTCGGCACGCTGGCGACGCTCTACCCCGGCCGGATCGACCTCGGGCTCGGACGGGCGCCGGGGACCGACATGGCGACGGCCCGCGCCCTGCGGCGGGGGATGGAGGCGGCGGACACCTTTCCGCGCGATGTGCTGGAACTCATCGGCTATTTCGACGACGACGCGCCGGACCGGACGGTGCGCGCCGTGCCGGGCACGGGGACGCATGTGCCGGTCTGGATCCTCGGATCAAGCCTCTATGGCGCGCAGCTCGCCGCGCATTTCGGCCTGCCCTACGCCTTCGCCTCACATTTCGCCCCGGCCGCGCTCGACCAGGCGATAGCGGTCTATCGCGAGACCTTCCGGCCCTCGGTCCATCTCGACCGGCCGCGGTTCATGCTGGCGGTCAACGTCTTCGCGGCCGCGACCGACGCCGTGGGCGCGTATCTGCGGAGCTCGACGCAGCTCGCCTTCGCCCGCCTGCGCTCCGGCCGGCCGGGCCCGCTGCCGCGGCCCGTCGCCGATGTCGCGGCGGAGATCGGGCCGGCGGCGCTCGCCATGGTGAACGAGGCGCTGGCGGTCACGGCCGCGGGCGCGCCGGAGACGGTGCGGGCCGCGTTCGCCGCGCTGATCGCGCGGCACCGGCCGGACGAACTGATCCTGACCGGCCAGATCCACGACCACGCCGCGCGCCTGCGTTCCTTCGAGATCGCCGCCGAGGCGCTGCGCGCGCTTGAACCCGCGGCGGCCTGATCAGCCGAAGGCCCGCGCGGCATGCGCGACGCTTTCAACGTCGGCGCTGGTATCGGTTCGGACGGCGAGGCCGGCGATCGGCGCCCAGGCGGCTTCCAGCGCGTCGTCGGCGGCCAGCGGCTCACCTTCGAGCCAGGCGCAGGTCACGGCGACCATCACGTAATGCGCCCGCAACGCCCCATCCTCGCGGTGGAAGGCGTCGAGCGCGGCGAAGGCGGCGCCGGCGCGGCAGCGGACGCCGGTCTCCTCCCGGGCCTCGCGCTCCGCCGCCGCGCCGAGCGTCTCGCCGAGTTCGATCTTGCCGCCGGGAAAGCCCCAGAGGCCGGCGTCCGGCGGATTGGCGCGACGGACGAGCAGCACCTCCTCGCCGCGCAGGATCACCGCCAGAACCGCCGGGACGGGCCGCGGCGCGCTCAATTGCCGAGGATCCCCGGCAGGCGCAGCCCGTTTTCCCGCGCGCAGTCGAGCGCGATCTCGTAGCCGGCGTCGGCATGGCGCATGACGCCGGTCGCGGGGTCGTTCCAGAGGACGCGGCCGATCCGCGCATCCGCCTCGACGGTGCCGTCGCAGCAGATCACCATGCCGGAATGCTGGCTGAAGCCCATGCCGACGCCGCCGCCGTGATGCAGGCTGACCCAGGTCGCGCCGCTCGCGCAATTCAGGAGCGCGTTCAGCAGCGGCCAGTCCGACACCGCGTCCGATCCGTCCTTCATCGCCTCGGTCTCGCGGTTCGGGCTCGCCACGGACCCCGAATCGAGATGGTCGCGGCCGATCACGATCGGCGCCTTCAGCTCGCCGGTCCGCACCATCTCGTTGAAGGCGAGGCCGAGCCGATGGCGCTGACCCAGCCCGACCCAGCAGATCCGCGCCGGCAGGCCCTGAAAGGCGATCCGTTCGCGCGCCATGTCGAGCCATTGGTGCAGATGCGGATCGTCCGGGATCAGCTCCTTCACCTTGGCGTCGGTCCTGTAGATGTCCTCCGGATCGCCCGACAGCGCCGCCCAGCGGAACGGCCCGATGCCCCGGCAGAACAGCGGCCGGATATAGGCCGGCACGAAACCGGGGAAGGCGAAGGCATCCTTGAGCCCCTCGTCCAGCGCCACCTGACGAATGTTGTTGCCATAATCGAGCGTGGGCACGCCGGCGTTCCAGAAGTCGACCATCGCCATCACATGGACCTTCATGCTGGCGCGCGCGGCCTTCTCCACCGCCTTCGGGTCGCTTTCGCGCTTTTCGCGCCATTCGCCCATGGTCCAGCCGAGCGGCAGATAGCCGTTGACCGGGTCATGCGCGCTGGTCTGGTCGGTCACGATGTCGGGCCGGACGCCGCGGCGGACGAGTTCGGGAAAGACCTCGGCCGCGTTGCCGAGCAGACCGACGGACTTCGCCTCGCCCGCCTTGGTCCAGCGCTCGATCAGCGCCAGCGCTTCGTCCAGCGTCTCGGCCTTCTCGTCGAGATAGCGGGTGCGCAGGCGGAAATCGATGCTGTCGGGATTGCATTCGACGGCGAGACAGCAGGCCCCGGCGAAGACGGCGGCCAGCGGCTGGGCGCCGCCCATGCCGCCGAGCCCGCCGGTCAGGATCCAGCGCCCCCTGAGATCGCCGCCATAGTGCTTGCGCCCGGCCTCGGCGAAGGTCTCGAAAGTGCCCTGCACGATGCCCTGGGTGCCGATATAGATCCAGGAGCCGGCCGTCATCTGGCCGTACATCATCAGCCCCTTGCGGTCGAGCTCGTGGAAATGGTCCCAGTTCGCCCAATGCGGCACCAGATTCGAATTGGCGATCAGCACGCGGGGCGCGTCGGGATGGGTACGAAAGACGCCCACCGGCTTGCCCGACTGCACCAGCAGCGTCTCGTCGGCTTCGAGATCGCGCAGGGACGCGACGATCCGGTCGAAATCCGCCCAGGTCCGCGCCGCGCGGCCGATGCCGCCATAGACCACCAGCTCGTGCGGATTCTCCGCCACGTCGGGTGCCAGATTGTTCATCAGCATCCGCAGCGGCGCCTCGGTGAGCCAGCTCTTGGCGCTGATCTCGGTCCCGGTCGGCGGGGTGATGGTGCGGATATTGTGGCGCGGATCGGTCATGAAATGTCTCCCCTGTCCCGGCCGGTTCCGGCCCCTGTTCCCCTGTCGCCCAGTTCCGGCAACCCAAGCCCGCAAGCCGCGACCAGCGCGCCCGAGCGCACCAGCGCCGCGGCCTCCTCCAGCTCCGGCGCGACGTAGCGATCGTCGCCGAGCGTCGGCACCCGCTCGCGCAGCCGCGCGATCACGGCGGCGAGCGGCGCGCTGGTCCGGAGCGGTGCGCGATATTCGATCCCCTGCGCGGCGCAGAGCGCCTCGATCCCGAGGATGCGTTCGAGATTGCCCACCATCCGCCCGAGCCGCCGCGCCCCGTGCGCCGCCATCGAGACGTGATCCTCCTGATTGGCGCTGGTCGGCGTCGAATCGGTCGAGCAGGGATGCGCGAGATGCTTGTTCTCGCTCATCAAGGCGGCGGTGGTGACCTCGGCGATCATGTAGCCGGAGTTCAGCCCGGGATTGGCGGTCAGGAACGGCGGCAGATCGTGGCTCAGCGTCGGATCGACCATCAGCGCCACCCGCCGCTGGGCGACGGCGCCGATCTCCGCCACGGCCAGCGCGATGATATCGGCCGCGAAAGCAACCGGTTCGGCGTGAAAATTCCCACCCGACACGATGCCGTCTCTCAGCACCAGCGGATTGTCGGTGGCGGCGTTCGCTTCGGTTTCCAGCGTCGAAGCCGCGTGGCGCAACAGATCCATCGCCGCGCCGGTCACCTGCGGCTGGCAGCGGATGCAATAGGGATCCTGCACCCGGCTGTCGCCGTCGCGATGGCTCTCGCGGATTTCCGATCCCGCCAGCACCGCGCGCATCGCCGCCGCCGCCTCGATCTGCCCGCGATGGCCGCGCAGCGCGTGGATCTCGGCGCGAAGCGGCGCGGTCGAGCCCATGATCGCATCCGTGCTCAGCGCTGAGATGACCAGCGCATTCCGCGCCGCCTGCCAGGCGCCGAACAGCCCGGCCAACGCCCAGGCGGTGGAGAATTGCGTGCCGTTGATGAGCGCCAGCCCCTCCTTCGCCGCCAGCTCGATCGGTGCGAGCCCGACGGAGGCCAGCGCCGCCGCGCCCGGCATTACCGCGCCCCCGACCTCGGCCGCGCCCTCGCCGATCATCACCACCGCCATATGCGCCAGCGGCGCCAGATCGCCGGAGGCCCCGACCGAGCCCTGCGCCGGCACGACCGGCGTCACCCCGCGGGCGAGCATGCCCTCCAGTAGCTCGATCAGTTCCCAGCGCACGCCCGAGGCGCCGCGGCCGAGCGACAGCAGCTTCAGCGCCATCATCAGCCGCGTGACGGCGACCGGCGTCGCCTCCCCTACCCCGGCGCAATGGCTGAGGATCAGGTTCCGCTGCAACCGCGCGGTGTCCTTCGCCGCGATCTTGACGCTGGCGAGCTTGCCGAAGCCGGTATTGACGCCATAGACCGCCGCCTCTCCGGCGACCGCCGTCGCGATCCGGCCGGCCGCCATCTCGACCGCCGGCCGCGCCGATCGATCGAGCATGGCCGGCGCGCCCGCGAGCACCGCGCGCAGCGCGTCGAGCCGGGTTTCCCCGGGCAACATCGCAATCATTCCGAGCCTCCGAACAGCCGCTCGACCAGCGGATTGAACCCGATGCGATAGGCGAGTGCGCGCGGATGCTCGACCTCCCAGATCGCGAGATCGGCGCGCATCCCCGGCGCGATCACACCGCGATCGCGCAACCCGAGCGCCCTGGCCGCGACCTTCGTCGTCCCGGCCAGCGCCTCCTCCGGCGTCAGGCGGAAGAGCGCGCAGCTCATGTTCATCGCGAGCAGCAGGGACGTCAGCGGCGAGGTGCCGGGGTTGCAGTCGGTCGCCACCGCGATCGCCACCCCGGCGGCGCGCAGATCCTCGACCGGCGGCGCCTTGGTCTCGCGCAAGGTGTAGTAGGCGCCGGGCAACAGCACCGCGACGGTCCCCGCCGCCGCCATCGCCCGGGCGCCCGCCGCGTCGAGCCATTCGAGATGATCGGCCGACAGCGCCCCATGGCGCGCGGCGAGTTCGGCGCCGCGCAGGTTCGAGAGCTGTTCGGCATGGAGCTTCACCGGCAGGCCGAGCTCCGCCGCCACGGCGAAGACCTGCGCCATCTCGTCCGGCGAAAACGCGATGCCCTCGCAGAAGCCGTCCACCGCGTCGACCAGCCCCTCGGCCGCGGCGGCGCGCAGGGTGGGCAGGCAGACCTCGGCGAGATAGCCCGCCGGGTCGCCGCGATACTCCGCCGGGACCGCGTGCGCGCCGAGGTAGCTCGTCCGCACCGACACCGGACGCACCCGGCCGATCGCGCGCGCGACCCGGAGCATCCGCAGCTCGGTCTCGCGTTCGAGCCCATAGCCCGACTTGATCTCGATCGTCCCGACGCCCTCGGCGATCAGCGCGTCGATCCGCGGCAGGGCGGCGGCGAGCAAGGCGCCCTCGTCCGCCGCGCGCGTCGCTGCGACGGTCGAGACAATGCCGCCCCCGGCACGGGCGATCTGCTCGTAGCTCGCCCCTTGCAGTCGCATCTCGAATTCCAGCGCCCGATCGCCGCCATGCACGACATGGGTATGGCAATCGATCAGCGCCGGCGTGATGAGCCGGCCCGCCAGATCGCGCACCGGCGGGTCGCCAAGATCCGACGGAAGTCCGGCTTCCGGTCCCACCCAGGCAACCTTGCCACCCCGGAGGACGACGGCGCCGGCGGGAATCAGTCCATATCCATCGGCCATGGTCGCCACGACCGTGTTTGTCAGAATAATATCCGTGGCTTGCATCTGCGTCCTCAGGATTTGTCAATGCTTGACGACTCGAATATGTAAATGCATATTAAACCTCAGTCAATCATCTGGAGGCCGCCCTTGCCGCAGACCCTGTTCGCCCCGGTCGCCCTCCTGCCCGAAGGATGGATCCGCGATCTGCGGCTCGAGATCGACGAGGGGCGCATCACCTCGGTCACGCCGAACACCTCGCCGAGGCCCGGCGACAATCTGCTGGCCGAGCGGGCGCTGATACCGGCCGCGGCCAATCTGCACAGCCACACCTTCCAGCGGGCCATGGCCGGCATGACCGAGCGGCGGGGGCCGAGTCCGGACAGCTTCTGGACCTGGCGCCGACTGATGTACAAGTTTCTCGATCATCTGACGCCGGAGCAGGTCGAGGCGATCGCCGCTTTCGCCTTCGTCGAGATGCTGGAATCCGGCTTCGCGGCGGTGGCGGAGTTCCACTATCTGCACCATCAGCCGGGCGGGCACCCTTACGACAACATCGCGGAAATGTCGCAGCGGATCGCCGCGGCGGCGGGGTCGGTCGGGATCGGCCTGACATTGCTGCCGGTGCTCTATACCTACGGCGGAGCGCGGGAGGCGCCGCTTTCGGACGGCCAGCTGCGCTTTGGTTGCGACATCGACCGGTTCGCCGCGCTGACCGAATGCGCGCCCGACCTCGGCCCCGACGGCGTGCTCGGCGCGGCGCCGCATTCGCTGCGCGCGACGACGCCACGCGACCTCGGCGCGCTGCTCGCGGTGCGCCCCAGCGGGCCGCTGCATATCCACGCCGCCGAGCAGGAGGAGGAGGTGGCCCAGATCGAGGCCTGGCTGGGGCGGCGTCCGGTGGATTTCCTGTTGTCCGAGATCGGCCTCGATGCGCGCTGGTGCCTGATCCACGCGACGCAGATGACCGAGACCGAGACACGGGAACTCGCGGTTTCCGGCGCGGTCGCGGGGCTCTGCCCGATCACCGAGGCAAATCTCGGCGACGGCATCTTCAACGGGCCGACCTATCTCGCGGCCGGCGGCGGCTTCGGGCTCGGCACCGACAGCAATATCCAGATCAATCTCGCGACCGAACTGCGCCAGCTCGAATATTCCCAGCGCCTGCGCGACCGGGCGCGCAATGTGCTGAGCGTGCCGGGCGCCTCGACCGGCACCACGCTCTACACCGGCGCGCTCGCCGGCGGGGCGCGCGCACTCGGGCGCGACAGCGGCGCGATCCGGGTCGGCGCCTGGGCCGATCTGCTGACGCTGGACCGCGATCATGCCAGTCTCGCGCCGCTTGATCAGCTGCAGATCCTCGACGGCTGGATCTTCGCCGGACCGCGCGGCGCGGTGCGCGACGTCTGGTCGGCGGGACGGCGCGTGGTGAGCGACGGCCGGCATTTCGACCGCGACCGGATCGAAACCGCCTGGCGCCGGACCATGGCCGACCTCCGCGCCCTGATCTGATCCGATGATCAAGCCGACGGCAAAGCACGCGGCGATCCACGCCGATCTGCTCGCGCGTATCACCTCGGGCGCCTGGCCGCCCGGCACGGCGATCCCGCGCGAGGCGGAACTGGCGCGGGAATTCGACTGCACCCGGCCGACCGTGGCCCGCGCCCTCGCCGCGCTGGTCGAGGCCGGGCTGATCGAACGCCGCCGCCGCGCCGGAAGCCGCGTTGTCGAGCGCCGCGCGCGCGAGGCGCTTCTGCGCATCCCGCTCATCCGCGAGGAGATCGAGGCGACGGGGCGGGCCTACGGCTATCACCGCCTGTCGCGCCGCCGGGGCACGCCGCCGTCCGCGATCCGCGCCCTGCTGGGGCCTGGGCCGGCGTTGCGCGTCACCTGCCTGCACAGCGCGGACGGACGACCCTATCAGCTCGAAGACCGCTGGATCAGCCTCGCCACCGCGCCGGGCGCCGAGGCCGAGACCTTCCTCGACGCCGGCCCCAACGACTGGCTGGTGCGGACCGTGCCCTTCTCGGTCGCCGAGCACAGCCTTTCCGCCGCGGCGGCGAACGAGGTCGAGGCCGAGGCGCTGGCGATCCCCGTCGGCGCCCCGGTCTTTGTCATCGAGCGCGCAACCTGGCTCGACGGCGCGGCGGTGACCTTCGCCCGCCTGACCCATCCGGGCGCCGGCTTCCGCCTCCTCACCCGCGACGTCGGCCCGGCCTGACTACGGCGCCTTCGGCGTCAGCCGCGTCGAGCCGATGGACCCGGCGCGGGCGAGGTTCGCATCGAGCGACATCGGGATGTATTCCCCCCGGCGCCAGAGCACCGACTGATCGTCATAGTAGCGCGACATCGGATGGCCGCTCTGACCGGTGGCGATGATAAAGACGCTCGAATCGGGATCGGAGAAATCATAGACCGCGCGGAACCCCGCCGCGTGGGTGTTGCGATAGGGTTCAGGGCCGCTCGCCGGGGTCTGGCCGCGCATCAGCGTATCGTCGCCGCCCGCCGTGCTCTGGGTGATGTTGACGAGTTGACCGAGCACCGGAATATCGCCCAGCGTCTGGTGCCGATGCACCGCCTGATGCGCGTCGCCCCAGCGCCAGCTTTCGAGCCTCGGGCCATAGGCCTCGCTCAATTCGAGCAGCGCGTCGTCGAGCGCGCGACGGGCCATCTCGACGCAGGTCTCCACGACGGTCGATCGCGCCACGTCGCACCAGACGCCGGCCCCGTCCACGTTGCGATAGACCCTCTCGATGAACACCGGATCGGGTCGCTGAACCGAGACGGAGAGCGCGCCGAGTTCGTCCACCGTCAGCCGCCGCTGCAGCGCCCGCGCCCAGGCCGCCCAGATCAGCGGTTCGGGATCATGCTCGGACATCGCCCCGTTCCAGTTCGCCAGCCGCTCCAGGGCGAGTTGCCGCTGGCGCGCGGCCGTGTCCTCGGCCACCGGCTCGCCGGAATACCAGAGGTCGCGGGCGATCAGCGGCAACAGCACCCGCGCCGCTTCGGACACCGTGTCGGTCTGGATCTCGATGAAACTGTCGAGGCTGTGATACTGCCGGTCGTTCAGCAGCTTGCTCGCCCGCAGGATCCGGTGGTCGTCGCCCCAGTCGAAGCTGAGATGGTCGGGAAAGCGCGCGTCGGTAAGCCGGTTGTTGGTATTGACCACGATACCGCTGGCCGGGTCCTCCACCCAGGGATTTTCGTCGAATGGCCGCGTGCCCTGCCAGTCGTTCACGGCGAGCCAGCCAGGCGCCGGCACCCTGCCCTGACTGGTGTGGCCCGCTTGCCGGATCGGCGCGCGGCCGATCATCTGCAGCGCCACCGACTCATGGTCGGCGAGGGTGAGGTTCAGCGAGGGTGCGACGAAATTCGCCGCCGCGACCCGTGCCTCGCGGATCGAGCGGGCGCGCATCAGGCCGATGGCGGCACCGATCGAGCGGTCGTCCTCGGTCAGCGCGGTCCAGGCGAGGCTCGCCACGTCGCCGGGAGGAGTCACCGCGGCGGCGCCGAACCAGTCGCCGGGGATGACCGGCCCGTGCCGGCTCCAGCGCAGGCCAAGCGTCACGTCTGGCGCGCCCTTCACCTTGATCGCCGCCCCGCGGGTCTCGAACCGGGCGTATCCGGTCGGCGTCAGGTATTCGTTCGGGTCGGCGGGGTTCAGTCGCTCGATATAGATGTCCTGATCGTCGAGATAGCTGGAGGTGAGGCCCCAGCCGAGATCGGCGTTGCGCCCGATCAGCACCGCCGGTACGCCCGGGATCGTCGCGCCCATCACCGGCCCCTCGGCCAGATCCATCCGCGCCAGCATCCAGATCGACGGCGCGCTCAGCGCGAGATGCGGGTCGGTGGCCAGCAGCGGCGCGCCGCCGGCCGTCCGCTTGCCCATCGCCGCGAAGGCGTTCGAGGCGCCACCGAGCCCGACGGCCGGCGTCGGGTCGAAGGCGACGCGCGCGGTTCGGATCGGACCGCCCGGCGCGCCGGGAAAGAGTTCGGAATAGTCGGGCAACCCCATTACCGGCGCGTTCGGCGATTCGGGCAGGATATCGCGCAGCCGCTCCGGCGGCAGGCGCAGCGACAGCGCGGCGCGCAGGGTCTCGCGCTCGGCCTTGTCGGTCAGCTGCAGCGCCATCAGCTTCAGGATCGCGATCGAATCGGCGGGCGTCCAGGGCGCGATGCGCGGGTTGAAGAGGAAGAATTCCGGGGCGCCGCGGCCCAACGCCTCGTCCTGCACCACGCGCAGCCAGGCGTTCACCCCGGCGCAATAGGCCTCCATCGCCGCCGTCGTCGCCGCGTCCTGCGAGCGCGCCGCCCGGCGCGAGAGGCCGTAGATATCGAGCGCGCGCATCAGCTCGTCCACCGGCACCGTCTCGGGGCCGAACAGTTCCGACAGCTGGCCCTGGGCGGTGCGGCGCAGCAGCGTCATCTGCCAGAGCCGATCCTGCGCATGCGCGAAGCCGAGCCCGAAGAAGGCGTCGCTGTCCTCCGTCGCGAGGATATGCGGAACCGCGTGGCTGTCGCGCAGGATCTCGATCTCGGCGCGCGGCCCCTCGACCACATAGGAGCGACCATAGTCGGGCAACGATTGTTGCGCGAGATAGTAGGCCAGCGCCACCGCCGCGAGGGCAAGCACGGCCAGTGCGAGGAATGCGCGCATCAGCCAGCGGAAGAGAAACGCCATGCGAGCCGGTCCCTTCGCTGTCGGCTTGACCCCGTTGGGATAGCAGGCCACTAGAGGCGACACAACGGCGGGGGGCGTGTGGCGACATGGCACGGGTAGCTTTCATCGGTCTCGGCGTCATGGGCTATCCGATGGCCGGACATCTCGCGGCCAAAGGCCATTCCGTCACGGTTTTCAACCGCTCGCCGGCACGCGCCGCGGCCTGGGTCACCCAGCACGGCGGGGCGCGCGCCGCGACGCCGGCCGAGGCGGCGGCGGCGGCGGAAATCGTCTTTTGCTGCGTCGGCAATGACGACGACCTGCGCTCCGTAACCTTGGGCGAGGGCGGCGCCTTTGCGACGCTCGCCCCTGGCGCGATCTTCGTCGACCATACCACCGCCTCCGCAACGGTCGCGCGAGAGTTGAGCGCGGCCGCCGAGCAGCGCGGCGCGCGCTTTGTCGACGCGCCGGTGTCCGGCGGTCAGGCCGGAGCCGAGAACGGCGCCCTCACCGTCATGTGCGGCGGCGCGCCCGAGCCTTACGCCGCGGCCGAGCCGGTGATCCTCGCCTATGCCCGCGCCTGCCGGCTGATGGGGCCGGCGGGAGCCGGGCAGCTGACCAAGATGGTGAACCAGATCTGCATCGCCGGCCTGCTGCAGGGCCTGTCCGAGGGGTTGGCCTTCGCGAAAAAGGCGGGCCTCGACGGCGAGGCGGTGCTGGAAGTGATCTCGAAAGGCGCGGCGGGCTCGTGGCAGATGGAAAATCGCGGCAAGACCATGCTGGCGGGCAAGTTCGACTTCGGTTTCGCGGTGGACTGGATGCGCAAGGACCTCGGCATCTGCCTCGCCGAGGCTGATCTGAACGGCGCCGCCCTGCCGGTCACCGCGCTGATCGACCAGTTCTACAAGGATGTGCAGGGCCTCGGTGGAGCGCGCTGGGACACGTCGAGCCTGATCGAACGGCTGAAATGACCGCCCCCTTCTCCCGCGACGTCAAGATCGCGCCCTCGATCCTTTCCGCCGATTTCGCCCGGCTCGGCGAGGAGATCCGCGCGATCGAGGCGGCCGGCGCCGACTGGGTGCATGTCGATGTGATGGACGGACATTTCGTGCCGAACATCACCATCGGCCCGGCCGTGGTGGCCGCGCTGCGTCCACATGTGACGACCGTGATGGACGTGCATCTGATGATCCAGCCGGCGGATCCCTTCCTCGAAGCCTTCGTCAAGGCCGGGGCCGATATCATCACCATCCACGCCGAGGCCGGTCCGCATCTCGACCGGAGCCTCGCGCGCATCCGCGAACTCGGCGTCAGGGCGGGCGTGTCCCTGACGCCCTCGACGCCACCCGCGGCCGTCGAATACGTGCTTGACCGCTGCGACCTCATTCTCGTCATGACGGTCAATCCGGGCTTCGGCGGCCAATCCTTCCTGACCTCGCAGCTTCCCAAGATCCGCGCGCTGCGCGCGATGATCGGCGCGCGGCCGATCTGGCTCGAGGTCGATGGCGGGGTCACACCCAACACCGCGCCGCTGGTCCGCGCCGCCGGCGCCGACGCGCTGGTCGCCGGCTCCGCCGTCTTCAAGGGCGGCGACTACGCCGCGAACATCGCGGCGATCCGCGCGTCCTGCGGCTGAGCGCATTTACAAAACGCCTCAGCGGGCGCAAGATCACAAGTCAAGCGGATCAGATGTTGGCAACTATAGCAGGTGCCATTTTGACTTGGGACGGACTGATAGCTGTGGTCGTCGCCTCGATACCCGTTGTGATTACCGCGGTCGGGTTCGTCATGAAATCGGCGATCGAAACCTCGACGGCGGTCCTGCGAAGCAGTATCTCCGAAGTGAACCAGTCAAATCTGCGGAGAGCCGAGGAACTCAATCGGAGCATGCTCGAGTTGACTCAGGCGATCGACATCGATTTGCGTGGGCGGCGCGTGGTGGTGTATGAGGAACTCTGGAAACTGACCTCTCTTTTGCCGCTCTACCCGAGACCAAATCCTGTCACGCTTCAAACTCTCCTGACATTCAGTGAGAGCCTTCGCAACTGGTACTTCGACAAAGGTGGAATGTATCTCTCAGAGCGTGCGAGGGACGCATATTTCGGCGTCCAGGAGGAAATCCAGCGCCACGTCGTCGAGGCCGATGAGCGCCCGTTGAGTTCCGACGCCTACGAAATGATCCGGAAGAAGTGCAGCACGCTGCGGACCGAACTTGCTGACGATCTCATCTCACGCCGCGCGGCGCCGCGACTAAGTGCCAAGGCCGCCGCCCCATAGCGCCGAGACTCCGCCCCCCTGTGATCTCTCAGGAAAACAGATCGTGGCAGGTTTCCAGCGCGTCCACCAGCACATCGACTTCGTCGGGGGTGTTGTAGAGAGCGAAGGAGGCCCGGCAGGTCGCGGTGACGCCGAGATGGGTCATCAGCGGTTGCGCGCAATGATGGCCGGCGCGGACGGCGACGCCCTTGCGGTCGACAATCGTCGAAATATCATGCGGATGCGCGCCACCATCAAGGGTGAAGGAGAAGATCGCCCCCTTGCCCGGTGCCGTGCCCTGCAGGTTCAGCCAGTTGAGCCCGGACAGCCGGTCGCTCGCATAGTCGCGCAGCTTGTGCTCATGCGCGGCGATATTGTCGAGCCCGAGTCCGGTCATGTAGTCGAGCGCCACTCCGAGGCCGATCATCGGCACGATGGCCGGAGTGCCGGCCTCGAACTTGTGCGGCGCGTCGTTGTAGGTGACGTGATCCTTCGTGACCTCGCGGATCATGTCGCCGCCGCCGATGAACGGGCGCATTTCCGCCAGCCGCTCGCGGCGGATGTAGATCGCGCCCGATCCGGTCGGGCCATAGAGCTTGTGCCCGGTGATCGCATAGAAATCGCAGCCGATATCGACCACGTCGATCGCCATGTGCACCGCCGCCTGGCTGCCGTCCACCAGGACCGGCACACCGAGTGCGGCGGCCGCGGCCGAGATCGCCTTCACATCGACCACCGTGCCGAGCACGTTCGACATGTGGGTGATCGCGACGAGCTTGGTGCGCGGGCCTATCGCGTCGATCACCGCCTGCGGATCGAGCCCGCCGTCGGGGGCGGTATCGACCCATTTCAGCACCACGCCCTGACGCTCGCGCAGAAAGTGCCAGGGGACGATATTGGCGTGATGCTCCATCACGCTGAGCACGATCTCGTCGCCCGCCGCGAGCCGCGGCGCGGCCCAGGCGTAGGAGACGAGGTTGATGCCCATGGTCGAGCCCGAGGTGAACAGGATCTCGTCCTCATGCGCCGCGCCGAGAAACCGTCGGATCGTGCCGCGCACCGCCTCGTAGCGGTCGGTCGCCTGATTGGAGAGGTAGTGCAACCCGCGATGCACATTGGCATAGCCGTTCTCGTAAGTCTCGGTCATCGCCTCGATCACCGCCCGCGGCTTCTGGGCCGAGGCGCCGTTGTCGAGATAGACCAGCGGCCGGCCATGGACCTGACGCGAGAGGATCGGAAAATCGCGGCGAACCGCGGCGACGTCGTACATCATGTACCCCCGCTCGGAGTGATGCCGAGAATGGCAAGGAGCATCGCCACGCCGATGAAGAGCACGATGGTGGTCAGGACCACACCGCCGAGCACCATCATCGGATTGTTGAACCCGTGCAGCTCGGTGACGAAATTGGCGAAGGCCCAGAGCCCCCAGAACACGGCGAAGAACGCGACCGGCGGGGCGAGCGGCGGCAGCACGAAGAGCATCAGCAACTGCGCGACCTGCAGGACGAGCATGACCGCGTTGAGCCAGACCAACAGGGTCAGGGCGTCCCAGAACGACCCCGACCCGCCAAACAGCGCGCCGATGCGATGGGTGAGGACGGCGATCACCCCGAGCAGCGCGAATTCGACCAGCGCGCCGAGCAGTGGCGTGCCGAGCATCCAGGTCGCCACCCCGTCGACCACTCCGCCACTGACGCGCATGGCAACGAAAGCAAGAATGATGCCGAGGCAGGTAATCACCAGGGCGAGTTGCAACAGTTCGTTCGGACCAAAGCGCATGCCGAGAATCCGTCGCGCCGCGGTCCTGGGGCGCAGGAAGCTCTCCTTGACCAGTTCGGCCCATCTCCGGGTCATCTCAGTCTCCATGCGCGCCTCCGTCCGTCAGCCCGTAACCGGCGCGCCGCGCAGGAGCAAGCTCACCGACACCGAAAGGCCGGCGAAGAGAAGACCGAGCACGAGCGCCACGCGGCCGGTGGCCGGAAAGCCTTCGGCCTCGGCGAAGCTGGCTGCGAAGAGCCAGAGCCAGTAGGCCATCGCGGCATAGCCGAGCAGACGTCCGATGGTCGGCGCGCCATCGAACGCCGCCTCGCCGAGGAGGCGCGCGAAGGTCACGGCGAGCGCGAGTGGTCCCGCGAGAAGCAGGCTCCAGATCACCGCCGCCCGGGCCCCGAAATAGCCGCCGGTTGCCCCGAAGGCGCGGCCGACGAGATGCGCCAACGCGGCGACGCCATAGACGAGCAGCGGCGCCACGAAGAGATAGCCGAAAAGATGCGCCGAGACCGCGCCCGCCAGCGGCTGGTCGATGTCGAGCGCCCGCGCCGCGCGGACGGCGTTCGGCAGGCTGGCGACAAGGCCCATGCCGCAGGCCATGAAGAGCCAGGCAAGGAGGCGCGCGTCGGTCAGCCCCGCCGCGATCTCGCGCGCCATGGCGCCCCGCGGGTCGCGGTAGGCCCGCGCGATTGCTCCGGCAAGGCCCGCCACGGGATCAGAGCCGGCCCCGGCGCGCCAGCCAGCCGGCGAGCCTCGCCCGAACGTCGTCGGCCAGCCCCGCGTCCTCGATCTCGGCGATCGCCTCGTCGAGGAAGGCGAGCACCAGCAGCCCCTCGGCCTCGCTTCGCGGAATGCCGCGCGAGGTGAGATAGAACAGAGAGGTCGGATCAACCGCGCCGCAGGTCGAGCCGTGGCTGCAGACGACGTCGTCGGCGTAGATTTCGAGCTCGGGCTTGGCCAGGAACTGGCTGTCTCCGTCCAGCAGCAGCGCCTGGCTGATCTGGTAGCCGTCGGTCTTCTGCGCACCGGGCTTCACCAGGATCTTGCCCTGGAACACCCCGACCGCGCCGTCGCGCAGCACCTTCTTGAACACCTGCCGGCTCTCGCAGCGTTCCGCGTCATGGGTGATGAAGACGGTGTCGTCGTGATGGAAATCGCCCTCGCCTACACAGGCGCCGGCCACCCGCGCATGCGCGTCGTCGCCGGTGAACTCGATCACGCATTCGTTGCGGGTCAGTCGCCCGTTCATGGCGAGGGTGAAGGACTTGAAGCTCGACCGCGCGCCGAGCCGCGCGAAGATCGCGGTCGCGGCGCGGCGCTCATGGTCGCGGCCCTGGGTGCGGACATGGTGGAAGGCCGCGTCGTCGGCGATCTCGACCTCCAGCACGGAGTTCAGCCGCGCCGCCCCCGCGCCGGTTTCGAGCAGCGTGAGGTCCGCGCCCGCCTCGAGTCGAATCACAAGGCGCACCATCGCATCGGCGTCCGGCTTCTCGCGCAGATAGACGAGCCGCAGCGGCGCCGGCGCCGCGCCGCCGACGCGGATCACCAGCCCCTCGGTCGCCCGCGCGGTATTGAGCGCGGCGAGCGGACGGTCGACCGGCGACTGCCCCCGCGCCTCGAGACCGCCGAACAGGTCGCGCGCCCAGTGAATGTCGGTGGCGAGCGCCGCGCGCAGCGTCTGGATCTCGACACCGGCACCCTCCAGCGCATCGGATCGATCCGGGGCGAAGACGCCATCGACAAAGACAAGCCGCGGGCCAGCGGCCTCGGCGAAGGCCTCGTCGGCGCTCAGAACCGCCGCCGCGGGCGCCGCCTCCGCCGTCAGGCTGGTCGGGTCGGTGAAGCGCCAATATTCATCGCGCCGGATCGGCGCGCCCATATCGACAAACCGCCGCGCCGCCAGCGCACGCGCCGCGCCGGCCCAAACCGCCTCGCCGGCGGGTTGGGACCACGCCGCGAGCAGCGCGGCGCCGGCGTCCGTCTTTCGTACCGCGACCGCCATCTCAGGCCACGGACTTCAGGATGCCGGCATAGCCGTTGTTCTCGACCTCGAGCGCCAGATCCGGGCCGCCGCTTTGGACGATGCGGCCATCTGCCATGATATGCACCACGTCCGGACGGATATGGTCGAGCAGCCGCTGATAGTGGGTGATGACGAGGAATGCCCGGTCGGGCGAGCGCAGCGCGTTGACGCCTTCGGCCACCAACTTCATCGCATCGACGTCGAGGCCCGAGTCGGTCTCGTCGAGAATGCACATGCGCGGCTGAAGCACCGCCATCTGCAGGATTTCGTTGCGCTTCTTCTCGCCGCCGGAAAAGCCGACATTCACCGGCCGCTTCAGCATCTCGGCGTCGATATTGAGCGTGCGCGCCTTTTCGCGGACCAGGCGCAGGAAGTCGGCGGCGTTGACCTCCGTCTCGCCCCGCGCCTTGCGCTGCGCATTGAGCGCGGTGCGCAGGAAGGTCATGTTGCCGACGCCGGGGATCTCGACCGGATACTGGAAGGCGAGAAACAGCCCGGCGGCGGCGCGGTCCTGCGGCTCCAGCGCCAGCAGGTCGGCGCCGTCGAGCGTCGCGGTCCCGTCGGTCACCTCGTAGCCGTCGCGACCGGCGAGCACATAGCTCAGCGTCGACTTGCCCGAACCGTTCGGACCCATGATCGCGTGAACCTCGCCGGCCTTCACCTCGAGATCGAGGCCCTTGAGGATCTGCTTTTCCTCCTCCTCGAGCTTGACGCGGAGGTTCTCAATTTTCAGCATGCTGCTTCCTCGTCTCGATACGAACCGGCGCCGGGCGGGGCGCGCTGCTCCATCTGTCCAGAAAATACGTCGCGGCGGCGACCAGGCCCGCCAACAGGAGCGCGCAGGTCATTCCGGCTCGCCTTCCCGCCGGAAGCCTGCGATCCAGAGCGCCAGCGCGAGCCAGAGCACCGCCGTCAGCGCCTGGATGAGCGGGTTCGGCCACCAGGTCAGCGCACTGATCCAGACGCCCGCGGCGCCCGCGAAGGGCGCGGCCACCAACCCCGCCGTCAGCGCGTCGTCGAGCGAGACGCCACGCGCCAGGCGCAAGGTCCCGGGAACGCCGGCGAGATGCGAAAGCAGGCCAGCCATCAGCCGACGCTCCCTTCGAGACTGATCGCGACGAGCTTCTGCGCCTCCATGGCGAACTCCATGGGCAGCGCCTGCAGCACCTCGCGGCAGAAACCGTTGACGACCAGCGCGACCGCCTCCTCCTCGTCCATGCCGCGGGCGCGGCAATAGAAGAGCTGGTCCTCGTCCACCTTGGAAGTGGTCGCCTCGTGCTCCACCCGGCTCGAGTTGTTCTTCACCTCGATATAGGGAACCGTATGCGCGCCGCAGGCGCCGCCGATGAGCAGGCTGTCGCACTGGGTATAGTTGCGGCTGTTCCTGGCCTTCGGATGCATCGAGACGAGGCCGCGATAGGTGTTCTGCGCGCGCCCGGCCGAGATGCCCTTGGAGACGATCCGACTCTTGGTGTTCTTGCCGAGATGGACCATCTTGGTGCCGGTGTCGGCCTGCTGGGCGTTGTTGGCGATGGCGATCGAGTAGAACTCGCCCTGCGCGCTCTCGCCGCGCAGCAGGCAGGAGGGGTATTTCCAGGTGATCGCCGATCCGGTCTCGACCTGGGTCCACATCACCTTGGCCCGCGCCTCGCGGCAATCCGCGCGCTTGGTCACGAAGTTGTAGACGCCGCCCCGGCCTTCCTCGTCGCCGGGATACCAGTTCTGGACCGTGGAATATTTCACCTCGGCATCCTCGAGGATCACGATCTCCACCACCGCCGCGTGCAGCTGCGCCGTATCGCGTTTCGGCGCCGTGCAGCCTTCGAGGTAGCTGACATAGGAGCCCTTGTCGGCGATGATCAGCGTCCGCTCGAACTGGCCGGTATTCTCGGCGTTGATGCGGAAATAGGTCGAAAGCTCCATCGGGCATTTCACGCCGGGTGGGATATAGACGAAGGAGCCATCGGAAAAGACCGCCGAGTTCAGCGTCGCGTAGAAATTGTCGCTCACCGGCACCACGCTGCCGAGATACTTGCGCACCAGATCGGGATATTCCCGCACCGCTTCGGATATCGGGCAGAAGATCACGCCGGCCTTCGCCAGCTCCGCCTTGAAGGTGGTGCCGACCGAAACCGAGTCGAACACCGCGTCGACCGCGACCTTGCGCCCTTCGACCGGCGTGTCGCCGGCGCCCTCCACACCCGCCAGAATCATCTGCTCCTTGAGCGGGATGCCGAGTTTCTCGTACGTGGCGAGCAAAGTCGGATCGACATCGTCGAGCGACTTCGGCCGCGTGGTCATGCTCTTCGGACGGGCGTAATAATACTGATCCTGGAAGTCGATCTTCGGATAGTGAACCATCGCCCAGGTCGGTTCCTCGAGCGTCTTCCACCGCTCGAAAGCCTTGAGCCGCCACTCGGTCAGCCAATCGGGCTCGCCGTTCTTTTCCGAGATCAGCCGGACGATGCCCTCGTTCAGCCCCTTCGGCGCGTATTCGGTGTCGATGTCGGTGGAGAACCCGTACTTGTATCGCTCGCCAACCGAGCGCACCGCGTCAACGGTCTCCTGATCGACCCCCTCACGAACGCCGATGTCGTCGACTGCCGCCATGTCCCGCCTCTCCAAATATCCACCCCACACCGATCGATCACCGCGGATCGATCGTTCAGGCCGCCCTTCGCCGAAAGCGCCTCAGACCTTCCGACCAGACCTCGACAAAGGCGAGAATCTGGTCCCGCGTCGTCGTCGGCCCGATCGAGACCCGGACCGCGCTGGCCGCGACCTCCGGGTCGAAACCCATCGCGGCGAGCGTCCGACCGGCCCGAACCTTGCCGCTGGAGCAGGCCGACCCGGCCGAAATCGCGAAGCCCGCGAGGTCCATCCGCATCACCTGCGTTTCGGCCTTCCAGCCCGGCGCCGCGAAGCAACTGGTGTTCGGCAGACGCGCCGCCGCTTTCCCGACAAAAATAGTCTCCGACGCCGCGGAGTCCAGAGCGGATTCTAGAATATTTCTAGTTTCCGCCACGCGATCCCATTCGCCATCGGCCAGATCGCGCGCCGCCGCCGCCGCCGCCGCGCCGAAGCCGGCGATCCCGACCACGTTCTCCGTCCCCGCCCGGCGCCCCATCTCCTGCCCGCCGCCGCGCTGGCGCGGCGACGTTTCCGCGCCCTGCCGCAGGATCAGCGCCCCGGTCCCGCGCGGTCCGCCGAGCTTGGGCGACGACAGGATCGCCGCCTCCGCCCCGGTCCAGCGAAAGGCGAAGGGCACCTTGCCGAGCGCTTGCGCCGCGTCGATCACCGCGAGGCCGGACCGCGGGCGCTGGAGCACGCCGGTCTCGGAATTGGCCGCCTGCAGCGCCGTGCGTTCCGGCGCGGACACCGCAACGGCGCCGTCCGCGTCCACCGGCAGGCAGGTATCGATCCACGCCGCGACGCATTCATGCTCGACCGCCGCGCCGACCAGCCCGCGCCCGGCGAGCACCAGCGCCGCCGCCTCGGTGGCGCCGGAGGTAAAGATCACCTCGTCCGGCGCGGCGCCGACGGCCTCCGCGACTTGGACGCGCGCGCGCTCGACGATGGCCTTCGCGGCGCGCCCCTCGGCATGGACCGAGGAGGGATTGCCGGCCACGTCCATCGCCGCCAGCATCGCCGCCCGCGCCTCCTGTCGGAGCGGCGCGGTGGCGTTCCAGTCGAGATAGACCCGCCCCGTATGGACCCGCGCCGTCATACCGTCTCGTCCACCACGGCGACGAAGCTCGGCACCGCCGGACAGGGCGCGAGCTGGTTGCAGACCACGTCGGAAAGCCGCGTCTGATGCAAGAGGACATAGATATTGGCCGACAACTGCTCCCACAGCTTGTCCGTCAGATCCTGTTCGCGCGTGCCGCGCGCCGCGCCGGACGCCCCCGCCCCGCGGCTCAGCGCGTCCATGGTCTCATCGACGGCGGCCAGCACTTCGGAGATGCGAATCTGTTCGACGGGCCGCGCGAGGCGATAGCCGCCGCCGGGTCCGCGCACCGAATCCACGATCTCCGCGCGCCGCAGCTTGACGAACAGCTGTTCGAGATAGGCGAGGCTGATATCCTGCCGCTCCGCGATCTCGCTCAGCGACACCAGCCTCTCCCGCCCCTGGCCGGCGAGATCCGTCAATGCGATCATCGCATAGCGGCCCTTGGTGCTCAGCTTCATCGTCCGTCCTTCCAACGTCTCGCCCGCGACCGAAAAAGGCACGCGGTTGACCTCGCCCGTGGTGTTGACGCGTACCCTTCGAGCGCTTAACTAGCGTGCTGGCTCGGCGGCCCTCATCAATCTTAGAATTCTTCTAGGTTGGTTGAGCGATTCCGTCAAGTTCGTGTCACAAGGCCCTTTCAGGAGAACGATCCGATGCCCGAGGTGATATTCCCCGGACCAGATGGTCGTCTGGAAGGTCGCTACCATCCGCAGAAGACCAAGGACGCGCCGATCGCGATCATCCTGCACCCCCACCCGCTCTATGGGGGCACGATGAACAACAAGGTCGTCTACAACCTGCATTACGCCTTTCACACCATGGGCTTCACCTGCCTGCGCTTCAACTTTCGCGGGGTGGGGCGCAGCCAGGGTGAGTATGACCAGGGGATCGGCGAGCTTTCCGACGCCGCCTCGGCGCTCGACTATCTGCAGGCGCTCAACCCGAACGCCCGTTCGTGCTGGGTCGCGGGATTCTCCTTCGGGGCCTGGATCGGGATGCAGCTGCTGATGCGGCGTCCGGAGATCTCGGGATTCGTCTCGGTGGCGCCGCCGGCGAACCAGTACGATTTCAGCTTTCTCGCCCCCTGCCCCTCGTCCGGCCTGATCATCGGCGGATCGGCCGATCGCGTGGTGCCGCCGACCGATGTCGCGAATCTCGCCGACAAGCTGAAGCAGCAGAAGGGCATCACCATCACCCATTCCACGATCGACGGCGCGAGCCATTTCTTCGATCCCGGCATGGAGCAGATGATCGCGACCGTCGATGGCTACGTGCGGCGGCGGCTGACCGAATCCTCGCGCTGACATGCTGCCCGATCCCGCCGTCCTCGGGCCTTTCGCGCTGGCCGTCGTCATCATCTCCCTGACCCCGGGGCCGGACATGACCTTCTTCCTCGGCCGCGCCCTGACACAGGGGCGGGCCGCCGGCGTCGCCGCGCTCGCCGGGGCGACGACCGGGGTGATGATCCACACGCTCCTCGTCGCCATCGGGCTTTCGGCGCTGATCGTCGCCGCGCCCACCGTCTTCTTCGCGCTGAAGGTGGTCGGCGCCCTCTATCTGCTGTGGCTCTCCTACCAGGCGATCCGCCATGGCTCCGCGCTGAACCTGCCGGCCGGGACCGGCGCGCGCGGTGGTCTCGCCCAGACCTGGGCGGCGGGCGTCGGCATCAACCTTCTGAACCCGAAGGTCGCGCTGTTCTTCATGACCTTCCTGCCGCAATTCGTCGCCGTCGACGATCCTCATGCGACCACGCAGTTGCTCGCGCTCGGCGGGATCTTCGTCGTCATCGCGACGGTGATCTGCCTGCCGATGGTACTGGCGGCGGAACGGTTCTCGCGAGCGATGCGGTCGAACCCGCGGGTCGCGCGCGGCATCGACTGGCTTTGCGCCTCGATCTTCACCACCTTCGCCGCGCGGCTGCTGCTCAGCCGGGCGCACTGATCCGGCCGCCGCTGACCGGCAGCCGGGCGCCCGTGGTGCCGGGCGCCGAGGTCGCCAGCCCGTGCGCCACCCGCGCCGCGAGATAGGCGAAGGCCTGCGCCTCCAGCATGTCGCCATCGAGCCCCACCCTCTCGACCGGCTCCACCGGCGCGTTGGTGAGGGTCGCGAGCATGGCCATGATCGTCCGGTTCCGCCGCCCGCCGCCGCAAACGAGCCAGCGGGTCGCGGGTTCCGGAAAATGCCGCGCCGCCGCGGCGACACAGGCCGCCGTCAGCGCGGCGAGGGTCGCGGCGCCATCCTCGGTCGAGAGATCCGCGACGCGATCGAGATATTCGTGAAAATCGTTACGATCCAAGGATTTCGGTGGCGTTCTTGCGATGTATGGATGCGCGCTGAGATCGGCCAGTACCACTTCCGCCACCTTGCCGCGCGCCGCGACGGCGCCGTCGGCGTCGAAAGCCTCGCCGAGCCGCCGGGCCAGGAAATCGTCGATCAGCGCGTTGCCGGGGCCGGTATCGAAGGCGACCAGCGCGCCCGGCGTCTCCGGCGTCGCCACCCGGGGATCGACCCATGTGACATTGCCTACGCCGCCGAGGTTCAGGAAGGCCACCGGCGCGGCCGCGCCGATCCAGCGCGCGCAGGCGAAATGGAAGAAGGGCACCAGCGGCGCGCCCTCGCCACCGCTGGCCACGTCGGCGGCGCGGAAGTCCCAGACCACCCGCCGCCCGATCTCCTTCGCGAGCAGATCGCCCCGCCCGATCTGGTGCGTGCCCCGGCCGCCCGGATCGTGCGCGAGGGTCTGGCCGTGAAAGCCGACGAGATCGACCGCGTCGAACCCCGCCACCAGCGCCGCGTGCGTGCCCCGGACCAGCGCCTCGATCGCGCCGAGCCCCTCCGCCTCGGGCCAGAGGCCCAAGCCCGCCCGCAGCACGGCGCGCTCCTCCCCGGAATAGGCGCGGAAGCCGGTCGGACCGAAGCCGAGGATCGCCTCGCCGTCGGTCTCCAGCACCGCGGCGTCCACCCCGTCCATCGAGGTGCCCGACATCAGCCCCAGAACCCGCATCCCCGCCCCTTTGCTTCGCTTCGCCAACCGCTATAGAACGGCGCACGCCCGCGCGAAAGGATGCCCGCCATGACCTATGTCCCGAAGAGCGACTTCCTGCAGGTCATGGTCACGCGCGGCTACATGCAGGATTGCACCGACATCGAGGGCCTTGACGAGAAGCTGATGGCAGGCGTCGTGCCGGCCTACATCGGATATGACGCGACGGCGCAATCGCTGCATGTCGGGCATCTCTTCAACATCATGATGCTGCGCTGGTTGCAGAAGACCGGCCACCGGCCGATCACCCTGATGGGCGGCGGCACCACCAAGGTCGGCGACCCGTCGTTCCGCTCCGACGAGCGTCCTTTGCTGACGCCGGACAAGATCGCGGAGAACATCACAACGATCCGAGGCGTTTTCACGAAATACCTCTCCTATGGCGATAGCGGCGCGATCATGCTCGACAATGCCGAATGGCTCGACGGGCTGAACTATCTCGAGTTCCTGCGCGACATCGGGCGCTATTTCAGCGTCAACCGGATGCTGTCCTTCGAGAGCGTGAAGTCACGGCTCGACCGCGACCAGAGCCTCAGTTTTCTCGAATTCAACTACATGATCCTCCAGGCCTATGATTTTCTGGAGCTGTATCGGCGCGAGGGCTGCCTGTTGCAGATGGGCGGCTCCGACCAGTGGGGCAACATCGTCAATGGCATCGACCTGACCCGCCGCGTCGCGGGGGCGGAGGTGTTCGGCCTGACCTCGCCGCTGCTCACCACCTCGGACGGGCGCAAGATGGGCAAATCCCAGGGTGGTGCGGTCTGGCTCAACGAGGATCTGCTGAGCGCCTATGATTTCTGGCAATTCTGGCGCAACACCACCGACGCCGATGTCGGCCGGTTCCTCAAGCTCTATACCGAGCTGCCGATCGCGGAATGCGACCGGCTCGGCGCGCTCGGCGGGGCCGAGGTGAACGCGGCGAAGGTGATCCTCGCCAACGAGGTCACAACCCTTTGCCACGGCGCGGACGCCGCGCGGGCGGCGGAGGCGACGGCGCGCGCGACCTTCGAGGGCGGCGGCATCGGCGAAGCGCTGGAAGTGCGGCTTCTCACCCGGGCGCAACTCGGCGCCGGGCTGGCGAATACCCATGTCCTGACGGCGACGGCGATCGCCGCTTCGAGCAAGGAGGCCAAGCGCCTGATCGGCGACAAGGGCCTGCGCTTCAACAACGAGCTGGTGGTCAATCCGAACGATCTCGTGACCGCCGACACGATCGGCGCCGAATTGAAGGTCTCGGTCGGCAAGAAGAAGCACTTCGTCGTCCGCCTCGCGGACTGACGGAGAACTCGGCCCGGTCGACCCCGGCGAGCCGTTTCCCGGTCACGCGCGCGCCCCGGTCAGGCGGATTCGCGGGCGGGCTCGATCAGCTTCTTCACCATCATCCGGCGTTCGGGCGGCGCCTCAAAGAAATGATGCGCCGCGCCCCGGCCGGTCTCGATCAGGCGCTGGATATGCCGGACGCCGCGATCGAGCTTGGAGGGATAGTCGAGATCGAGAGCCAGCTCGACCTCGCGGATCTCGATGTGCTTGTATCGCTCCGCCAGTGGCGCGATGTCCTTCCGCAGCTCGTTGATCTTGTCGATGAAGAAGATCTCCTGATCGAGCGACAGGTTGCCGGCGAGCTCGTTCCGCCGATCATTGATCTCCGACATCAACGTCGGCTCATGCGCGATCTTCTTCGGATTGATGCGGACGATCCAGATCTCGTCGGGCGGACCGGACTCGAGGTTGGTAAATTCACGGATCGGCGGATTCCGACTGAAAAGCCCGTCCCAGCACAGTTCATCCTCACTGACCCGGACCGCCCGGAACAGCGGCGGCACCGCCGCCGAGGCAATGATATGGTCGATGCCGAGGATGCGCCCGTCGAAGGCGAGCCCCCCGCCCTTCAGCACATCCGTCGCCCCGATGAAGATCTCCGGCGGCTGGCGCGGCGCGCCCGTCTTGGGGAACACCAGATGCTGCCCGAGCAGTGTACGCATCCGCGGCTCGGCCGGCGCGTAGATGGCATAGGGGCTGATTTCCCAGGTGACCGGCAACCGCGCCAGCGAGACCGACCAGAAATTGACGGCCGCGTCGAGCGGATCCTGCGCGGAGAGATCACGCCAGAAGGATGCGAGGGTCTCGGACGCCACCGCCGGCCCGCCGCCGTCGCGCACCAGTCCGGACCAGACGAGCGAGGCGCAGACCGCGCCGCCCGACGTGCCACTGAGGCCGACGAGCTCGATGCCCTCGAACCGGCCAGGCTCCAGGATTTCCAGCAGCACCCCCGCGGCGAAGGCGGCGTGGCTGCCGCCCCCCTGGCAGGCGACCGCGATCCTGCGCCTGGCGACTTTTGACATTGCTTGCCTCGTTCTATGTGGCGCCGCGTGTCGGGCGCGGGATGAAAATTCTTGGCAGGCCTTCGCGCCACGCCCTTGAATGATCGCCATGGTATCACGGATCCGCGCCTCCCGGGACGTTCATTGCTCGCGGTCGCGAATTTTCGGTCATATCGAGGGCGCTGGCGCGAAACCGGGCATTCCCGACGGGCCGGCGGCTTCAAACAGCGCGACGAGATGGTCATGGCCTTCCGCCGGACCGGGCGCATTCCGAAGCGACCCGCGCCCGCCCGATGCGCACCCGCCTCGCGCGCCGGAGCCGTTTGACCGTCGTCTGGAAACTTCCTAGAGCAATATCCAACCAGATGGAATCGCCTGGTGGCTAAAATATTGCGCTAAATCAAGACTCTGGAGCGGACGAACCGGCTCTGCCGGGTCGGACTCCGCTTGTCTGTGAGAAACGCGCGTCCTGATGGATACTGAAGCCGCCGGGAAGG
>NZ_CALAGI010000093.1 GCF_937891315.1 uncultured Amaricoccus sp.
GGAGTTCAGACGTGTGCTCTTCCGATCTGGCCGGCATTCTCGATCTGGTCGGTCTCGCCGGGGGTGCGGGGAAAGTCCACCACGTCGGCGCCATAGCCCGGATCGAACAGGTTGATCGGCGGCGCTTCGCCGTAGAGATAGTCGGTGTCGTTCGTCGTCTCCTGCTCGCGATAGTCGAAGCCCGCGAGCAGCCCATGGCTGAGCGCGCCAGTCGTCACATCCGCGGTCAGGCGGGTGTCGATGGCGAAGGCGGTGGTGGTCTCGTCGAGGAAGTAAGGCGTCCGCCCGTACCAGCCCGGCCCGAGCTCGGGCAGCGGATCGGCGAGGTAGAGCTGGCGGTAATCGACGTCGAGGCGCATGTAGCGGGCGTTCTGCACCAGGCTGACGCTCGGCGAGAAGTCGTGCACGAACTCGTAGCCGACCGCCCATTGCGTGGTGTCGTCGCGGTCGAAGTCGGGATCGCCGGGGTTGAGGCTGACCGGAAGCTCGTTGATCAGCGCCCGCGGCAGATTGCCCGACCCCTCCGCGCCCGTCGCCCGCCGCCAGTGCGAGAGCAGCGTGAAGCTGGTGTCGTCGTCGATGCGGAGGGCCAGCGAAGGGGCGACATAGAGCCGGTCATCGTCGACGAAATCGGTCTGGGTGCCTGCGTCCTGCGCGAGCCCGACCAGCCGCCAGGCCGCCCGGTCGCCGTCTCCCGCCACGCCCTGGAGATCGAACGCACCCTGAAAGAAGTCGTAGCCGCCGACCTGGCCCTGTACCTCGCCCCCCGTCGCGAAGGTCGGGCGCTTGCTGACGACGTTGATCAGGCCTCCGGGCGCGACCTGGCCATAGAGGACCGAGGCCGGTCCCTTCAGCACCTCGATGCGCTCGGCGCCCCAGGGCTCGATCTGCGGCTGGCCGCGGCCGGGGCCGTTCGGATCGATCAGCCCGTCGACGAAAGTGCTGCGAAAGGTCGAGAAGCCGCGGATGCGCTCGGTCCAGTTGGCGCGGTTGGTGGCGATGGGCACCGAGAACACTCCCGCCGTGTAGCCGAGCGCGTCGCCGACCGTCTGCGCCCCGCCCCGCTGGGCGATTTCGCCCGCCGTGACGACGCTGATCGAACGCGGCGTCTCGATCAGCGGCGTGTCGGTCTTGGTGCCGGTGGCGCTCGCCTCGGCGACGATGCCCTCGACCGGGCCGGTCGCCGTCCCGGCGATGCCGGTGACCGTGATCGGATCGAGCACGAGCGCGGGGTCCGACTGGGCGAGGGCGAGCGACGGGACCGCGGCCAGCGCCGCGACGATGGCCACGCGGGACCCGCTGGCAATAAAGGATCTCGTCAATACCCCCTCCGGCAATTGAGTGCATGGCGAGCGGGGGCTGGCTGATGCGAGGTTAGGAGCCCCAAACGATGGGCACAAGGAGCAACTGCCTCAGCCGGGCAATCTCTCGACCCACCCGCCCAAGGCCGCGGGACGATCGGATTTCCGCGCTGAAGGCGAGCGGGCGCTCATGGGGCGATCGACCCGCGGGCAAGCGCGGCGGCGGGAATCCCGATGTCCGCCACAGGGCCCATTCGCTGTTCCTGTTGACGGCAGCTCTCCGCCCGTTGGCGCGGAACGCCGACCAGAACGAACGCAACCGTCCGCCTGGTCTTTCAGTTACCCATGAGGGTTTGCCGGGTTTTTCCGGTGGCGAACCCTTCGACGAGATCGGTGAACCGTGGCGAGGCTCCGCGTCGAGCTTCCGCGGACAGTCGGCGCCTGCTCCCTGCTTCGGACTATGCCGCGCCGAGATCGGCCCGATCCTCCAGCTGGTCGAGAAGGCTCTGCACCACCGGCGGCGGCGCGCCCCCGGCCCGGGTGCAGAGCGACAGGCGGCGCGTCGCCCAGTCGTCGCCGAGCCGGACCGCGACGATCCCCGTCGCTCGGCGGGCGCGGCGGGCGGCGGTCTCGGGGACGATGCCGACCCCGACCCCGGCGCCGGCCATGAGGCAGATGTCGCCGAGGCCGCGCACCCGGATGCGCGGCCGGAGGCGCAGGCCGAGCTTCGCGGCCTGAGCGTCGAGATGATCCTGCAACGCGCCGCCCGACAGGGTGATGAGGGGCTCGCCGGCGAGGTCTGCGAAGGCGACCCGCCGCCGGGCGGCGAGGGGGTGGCCGCGCGGGGCGACGACGACCAGCCGGTCGATGGCGAAGGGCCGCAGGTCCAGGCCCGCGGTGTCGACGGCCGCGGACAGCACCCCGATCTCGGCCGAGCCGCGGATAACGGCGCGGGCGATGTCGGCGCTCTCGCGCTCCTTCAGCGCGACATCGACCCGCGGATGCCGGGCCAGCCAGGGCGCGAGGCGGGCGGGCAGGAACTCCGTCATCGCCGCGGTGTTCGCGAGCATCCGGATGGCGGTGCGCGCGCCGGCGGCGAGCTGGCCGATCTCGCCCCGCATCCGCGCCGCCTGCCCGAGGATCAGCCGGGCGTGATGCAGCAGCGCCTCGCCGGCCTCGGTCGGTGTCACCCCGCGCCGTCCGCGGTCGAAGAGCCGCAGGCCGGCGGCGGCCTCCATCTCGCGCAGGCGCTCGCTGGCGGCGGCGAGCGACAGGCCGGCGTCCTCGGCGCCATGAGTGATGCTGCCCGCATCGGCGACGGCGAGGAACAGGCGCAGGTCGGTGAGGTCGAAGCGCATGGGGCCGAGGATAGCCGAAATCGAGCCTTCGGGCCAGCCGGAGGCAGGCCGCGGGACTTCCGCATTGCGCAAACCCGGCATCCGGCCGATCCCCCGGGGCATGAGTGATGCATCCCTCCTCGTCGCGATCGGCGCGACCTTCTTCGTCGCGGGCCTCGTCAAGGGCGTGACCGGCATGGGCCTGCCCACCGTGGCAATGGGGGTGCTGGGCGCGCTCGTCTCGCCGCTGGCGGCGGCGGGCCTGCTGATCGTGCCCTCCTTCGTCACCAACCTCTGGCAACTCGCCGCCGGCCCGGCGCTGGGGCCGCTCCTCCGCCGGCTCTGGCCGATGATGGCGGCGATCTGCGCCGGGACGGGGCTCGGCGCGGCCTTGCTCGCGAGCGGGAAAACGGAGGCGACGACCACGACGCTCGGCGCGGCGCTGGCGGCCTATGCCGGCTTCACCCTCCTCGGCCGCCAGCCGCGCGTGCCCGCCCGCGCCGAGCCCTGGCTCTCGCCCCTGATCGGCGCGACCACCGGCCTGGTCACGGGCGCGACCGGGGTCTTCGTCGTTCCCGCCGTGCCCTATCTGCAAGCCCTCGGGCTGGGGCGCGACGATCTCGTCCAGGCGCTGGGGCTCTCCTTCACCGTCTCGACCCTGGCGCTGGCGGCGGGGCTCGGCGCCCGGGGCGCCCTCTCCGGCGAGGGGATCGGCCTGTCGGCGCTGGCGCTCATCCCGGCGCTGGCGGGGATGTGGGTCGGGCAGTCCTTGCGCGACCGGATCAGCCCGGCGGCCTTCCGGCGCGTCTTCCTTCTCGGCCTCCTCGCGCTCGGCGCCGAGATGGCGCTGCGACCGTGGCTCGGGTGACGCCGGCCGGGCCTCGATGCGCGATCACCCGCCGTCGCTCCCGACGCCGGCCGGTTCCTGCGATTGGGAAACCAGCCACCTGAGCATGCAATCCACATGACGCGGATTGCGCGCGCCAACCTTGCGGACGAAGTAGTAGCCTTCGGACAGCACCACCGGCGGCCCCGGCAGGACGAGCCGCCGCTCCTTCGCCAGCGCGCCGACATAGCGCCGGTCCGTCAGGACGACCCCGGCGCCGGCGAGCGCGGCCTCCAGCGCCTGCGCCCTCGTCTCCACGATCAGCCCGGGCGTCGGAGGCGCGCCCGGCTGGCCCGTCGCCCGCCACCACCGCGCCCAGTCCCGCATGCGGCTCCGCGCCCCGATCGTCGGCCAGTCCGCCGGCCTGCCGGGATGGAGCCCCGGACGTGCCGCGGGCACGAGGCTCTCGCGGAACAGGAGCGTCGCCTGAAGGCCTTCCCATTGTCCATGGCCATGGCGGATGGCGCAATCCACGTCCTCCCGATCGAAATCGACCGGCCGCCGGGTGGTGGAGACCACGAGGTCTATATCCGGGTGACGCGCCCGAAAGTCGCCGAGCCGCGGCAGGAGGAAGTTCGAGGCAAAGGTGCCGACCGTGTTGAGCCGCAGCTGACGCCGCCGTCGCCGGAGCGGCGCCACGGCCGCGTCGATCTTCTCCAGCGCGTCGCCCAGAGCGGAGAGGAGCGCCAGCCCCTCCTCGGTGATCTCCGACAGCCGGCCCCGCTTCGCCACCAGGGCGACGCCCAGCTCTTCCTCCAGATCGGCGATGCGGTGCGACAGCGCCGAGCGCGAGATCCCCAGCGCCTCGGCCGCCGGCTCGTGCCGCCCGTGCCGTGCCAGCGCGGACAGGGCCGAAAGTCCGCGCAGCGATGGCGACCGGTCCGACATGGCGCGCTTCTCCCGGTTCCGCGGCGGATCGCGACGGCGGATCCGGGGGCGGAACGGTGAAATCATCTCACCGATCGAGCGGAGCGGCAATGCTATGCCTCTCCGGGATGAAGCCCGGAGGACAGGAATGTCGCAGCCGAATTACCAGCCGATCCGCGCGGAGGATGTCCCTCCCCGCGCCAAGGCCAGCAACTATCCCGAGCCTTTCGCCGCCCGCATGGCGGGCCGGGTGAAGCGGCGACTGGGCGATGTCTTCGGCATCGCGGGGTTCGGCGTGAACCTCACCACCCTCCGGCCCGGCGGGCGATCCGCCCTGCTGCATCGCCACAGCCATCAGGAGGAGTTCGTCTATATCCTCAGCGGAACGCCGACGTTGCGGACCGACGCGGGCGCGTTCCTGCTCCATCCGGGCATGTGCGCCGGCTTCGTGCCGGGCGGCCCGGCGCATCAGCTCGTCAACGTCACGGACGCGGATGTCGTCTATCTGGAAATCGGCGACCGCGATCCTGAGGATCGGGGCTTCTACCCGGAGGACGACCTCGAAGCGGTCTGGACGGGCGGCGGCTGGCGCTTCCTGCACAAGGACGGAGCGCCCTACTGATGCTGTCCCACGTCTTTCTCGGAACCGACGACCTCGCACGCGCCGAAGCCTTCTATGCGCCGATCCTCTCCCGGCTCGGCTGGCGCCCGCGGTTCTCCGACATGGCCGCGGGCAAGATCGGATGGGCGCCCGGCCAGACCCCGCGCCCCCTCTTTCTCATCGGCAGGCCCCACGATCAGGCGCCCGCGGTTCCGGCGAATGGCGGCATGGTCGCCCTGCTTGCGCCCGATCGCCCGACGGTCGACGAAATCCACGCCTGCGCCCTTCGGGCCGGCGGCCGGTGCGAGGGAGGCCCGGGGCTTCGGCCACACTACCACGCCCACTATTACGGCGCCTATTTCCGCGACCTGGACGGAAACAAGCTCTGCGTCTGCTGTCATGACGCCCCTGGCGCCACCTCCGCGGGGACGCCTGCCTGATGCTCCCCCCTTCGGCACGACCAAGGCCTGGATGGGTGCGACGCATTTCCGGACGCGGGCGCCGCGCAACGTCCGCGCGGAGATGTCGCCGCGGGTCCTCGCCTGCGACATCAAGCGGATGATCGGGATCCTCGGCCCTGAGCCGCCGGTCGCGCGGACGGTTGCGCTGCGCCGCAGCGTAACTGG
>NZ_CALAGI010000094.1 GCF_937891315.1 uncultured Amaricoccus sp.
TCGCGCTGCATGTCGATGATGACGAGCGCGGTCCGCGCGGGGTCGAACCTGATCGCACTCGGTTCCGCCGGCAGGGTGAGATCGTCCATGCAACGCCTCCGTGCTGAGTCTGGGCCAGTCCCAGGAACACCGAAGCAAATTCCGCGCCAACCGCGGGCGCGCCGCGCTGGAGTTTGAACAACCCCCTTTGATCACGGGGTTTTCTCTATGCGGAGCGGGCAGGGCGCGGCGGTCAGGCATTGCCGCGAGAAAATCATTGCATACAATCCTGCATGCCATTTAACCAAGTGTTGACCCTTTTTTGATCGACCGCGTAAACGGAGCCCGCCATGGACATCGACCTGCCCGCCACGATCGCCGAGATTCGAACCGAGTTCGATCGCTACGAGGCGGCGCTGATCGCCAATGACATCGACGCGCTGTCGGCGTTCTTCTGGCGTGATCCGCGCGCCGTGCGCCTGTCGCCGGGCGGCGGGCTCTACGGCTTCGAGGAGATCGCGGCCTTCCGCAAGGGGCGGGACGTGTCCGACGTGGCGCGCGATCTGGAACGGATCACCATCCTCGCGCTCGGCGTCGATTGCGGCGTCGCCACGGCCGAATACCGGCGCCGGGGATCGGGCCGGCGCGGCGCGCAGAGCCAGACCTGGGCGCGTCTGCCGGAGGGCTGGCGCATCGTCGCCGCCCATGTAAGCCTCGATCCGCCCGCCAGCTAGCGTACGTACGCCGTCCGCGACCCCGCCAGTTCAGACAGCCCAGCGAGAGATGATGCGCGACCTGCCGTCCCACCCGCGTCCCGCCGCCATCGAGACCCGAGCCGACCGGCTGGTGCGCGCCCTGTCGGACGAGATCGTCTCCGGGCGGCTCGGTCCCGGCATCCGCCTCGATGAGCAATCGCTTGCCGATCGATTCGGCTTGTCCCGCACGCCCGTGCGCGAGGCGCTGGGCCAACTCGCCGCCATCGGCCTCGCCGAGAAGCGGCCCCACCGCGGGGTGCTGGTGGCGAATTTCACCATCGAGCGCATGAGGCATATGTTCGAGCTGATGGCCGAACTCGAAGCCCTGTGCGCCCGTCTCGCCGCGCGGCGGATGATCCCGGACGCGAAGGCGCTGCTGGAGGAGGAACATATCGCCACCGAGGTCCTGGCCAGGAACGGCGATTTCGAAGGTTACGAGGCGGCGAATCGCGCCTTCCATCGCGCCATCTACGATGGGTCCGCCAATCCCGTCCTGGTTGAAGCCACGGAGGATGCGCGCCGCCGGCTGTCGCCGTTCCGCCGGGCCCAGTTCCATCTGGAGGGTCGCATCGCGAAGAGTTTCGCGGAACATGGCGGCGTGATCGCCGCCATCCTCGCCGGCGACGAGGAGGCCGCCTATGCCCGGATGCGCGACCATCTGCTGATCGTTCAGGACGCCTCCACCACCTTCGTCGCCGGGTCCCTGGCCGTCGGGACAAACTGAATGTCGTTCGGTGCCCAGCGGGTCTTGCGGAAATGTAAGTCAACCTGATACTAAGGCGGCCTTAGCAACGGTCTCCCCTGACTCTCATGCCCGGCATTGATCCCGACAGCGTCAATTTCCTGCTCGCCGATCTCGCGCGCCTGTTCCGCGCCGAATTCGAGCGGCGCGTGACCGATGCGCGGCTCGGTGTCACGCCGGCCGAGGCGCGGGTACTGGCGCATGTCGCGCGCGGCGCGCCGATCCGCCAGCACCTGCTGGCCGAGAGGCTTGGTGTCGCGCAGATGAGCCTGACCGGCTTTCTCGACCGCCTCCAGGCGGCCGGGCTTGTCGAACGGGTGTCCGACCCCGAGGATCGGCGGGCAAAGCGCGTGCGGCTGACGCCGGCGGCCGAGGCGGTGCTCGAAGGCGTGGCCGCCGCCGGAGCCGCCGTCCGCGCCCAGGCCCGCGCCGAAGTCCCGGATGCCGATTGGGAGCGGTTCCGCGCCACCGCCGCGCGGATGCGCGACACGCTCGCCGCCGCGCGCGACGGCCGGACGCGGGGCGCGGCATGAGCGGGGACATGTCCGCTCCGGCGCGCCCGCGGATGAGCGCGCACCGGGTCAGCCTGCTCGGCGGGCTGCTGACGGCGATCGGCCCGGTGTCGATGGCGCTCTACACGCCCGCGATGACCGAGATCGCACGCGCGTTCAACACCAGCGATTCCGCGGTCAAGATGACGCTGACGCTCTATTTCGGCGGTTTCGCCTGCGCCCAGCTGATCGCGGGGCCGCTGTCGGACGCGATCGGCCGGCGGCCCGTCACCTTCCTGTTCATGGGTATCTATTGCCTCGGCGGCCTCTTCGCGCTCGGGGCGCCGAGTATCGGGGCACTGATGCTCGCACGCTTCCTGCAGGGGGTAGGCGCCTCTGCCGGCGTGGCGATCGCGCGGGCGATCGTGCGCGATCTGTTCACCGGTGAGAGTTCCTCGCGGATCCTGAACGTGATCGGCATCGTTCTGGCGCTCGGTCCCGCCGTGGCGCCGACGATCGGCGGGCTTCTGCTCACTTTCGCCGGCTGGCGCGCGATCTTCGTCGCCATGGCATTGCTCGGCGTGCTGGTGGTCGTGGCGAGCGCCATCTGGCTTCGCGAGACGGTGGTGCCGGACTTGTCGCGGCTTCGGCCGCGACAAGTCGCAGCCGCCTATGGCGAGGTGCTGTCCAACCGCCGCTTCCTCGCGGCCACGGCGATCATCGCCGGCGCGGTCGGCGCGCTCTACGCGCAGGCGACGTTCCTGCCCTTCATCCTGATGAACGACGTCGGGCTCAGCCCCGCCGAGTTCGGCCTCGGCATGCTCTTCCAGTCGGGCAGCTTTCTCGCCGCCTCCCTGGTCGTGCGGTGGCTCATGGACCGCGTCGGCGCCGCCCGCCTCGTCGGGGTGGGCCTCGGGCTGATCGCGCTTGGCGCGCTCGGCGTGAGCCTCCTGCTCGTCTGGGAGCCGAGCTTTCTTCGGGTGATGGTCCCCGTCGGGATCTATGCCTGTGGCATCGCCTTCGTGATGCCGGGCGCGACCACGGCCGCGCTCGCTCCCTTCCCGCGCAACGCCGGGGCCGCCGCCTCGATGATGGGTTTCGTCCAGATGGGCTCCGGCCTCGTGGTCGGCTCGCTCGGCGCGCTGATGGGTGATCCGGTGCTGGCGATGGGCACGCTCATCCCCGCGATGGGCGCGACCGCCTGCCTCGCGCATTTCCTGCCGCGGCGCGGGAGCGCCACCATCGGCCCCCGCGCGACCTCCTGACAGGCGCCCGATGCCTCGCGGCGGCCGCGGCCTTCGCGCCCGAGCCGGCGAATTGCCGGAAGGCGCGGCTCTCCGATCGGGGCTGAACCGTCACCACCATGTGCGACCGGCTCCGTCGGGTCTAGAGGGGTGACCTGGCTGCGCCGGATAGAGTCCTGAATTTACGCCATATCCTGACCACCGGACGATCCCGTCCGGTTGGATATTGCACTAGCGATCCACCGTCACCATGACGGCCGGGGCGTAGCGCGCGCCTGAAACGCGGTCCGGCGTCAGGGCGGTGTCGAGCGCGCGCGTCTGCTCAGTATCAAGGCTCAGGTCCGCGGCGGCGACGTTTTCTTCGAGATAGGCGCGGCGCTTGGTGCCGGGGATCGGCACGATATCCGGCCCGCGCCCGAGCAGCCAGGCCAGGGCCACCTGACCCGGAGTCGCCCCCAGCGACTGTGCGATGTCGCGGACCACGCCGGCCGCCGCCATGTTGGCATCGTAGTTCGCGCCCTGGTAGCGCGGGTCGCCGCGGCGGAAGTCACCCTCGGGATAATCCTCGGCCCGCTTGACCCCGCCGGTCAGGAAGCCGCGCCCGAGTGGCGCGAAAGGCACGAGCCCGATGCCGAGTTCGCGCAAGGTGGGAATGATCTCGGGCTCCAGATTGCGCTCCCAGAGCGAATATTCGCTCTGCAGCGCCGAGACCGGATGCACGGCGTGCGCCCGCCGGATATTCGCAACCCCCGCCTCGGACAGGCCGAAGAACCGCGCCTTGCCCTCGGTGATCAACTCGGCGACGGCGCCCGCCACATCCTCGATCGGTACCGTCGGATCGACGCGATGCTGATAGAGAAGATCGACGTGATCGGTCCCGAGCCGCCGCAGCGACCCTTCGAGCGCCTCCCGGATATGCGCGGGCCGACTGTCGAGCTCTACCCCGACCTGGCGTCCGTTCTCGATGCGAAAGCCGAACTTGGTCGCGACCACCACCTCGCTCCACCGCCCCTTCAGCGCGCGACCCAGCAACTCCTCGTTGGCGAAGGGCCCATAGACCTCGGCGGTATCGAGAAACACGCAGCCAAGCTCGATCGCCCGATGCAGCGTCGCGATCGACTCGCCCTCGTCCGCCGGCCCATAGGCCTGGCTCATCCCCATGCAGCCGAGGCCGATCTCCGACACTTCGAGCCCCTGCGAGCCCAGTTCGCGCTTGCGCGACATCGCCATCCTCCCACGCTCCGGTCCACGGACCTTAGCTCGCGCCACGCGCGCGTCCAGCCTCGCCGGCGCCTCCGTCTCGCGGCGCTGACCCGCGGCTCAGCCCTCCGGCGCGCCGGAAGCCCCGTGAGATCACGCCGCCCCTGGGCCCTCTTCCAGCTTCATATTGGCAGATTCCTGTCTGGCAGGACGAGGGTCCGCGCCAACGGACGGGGCAGTGCCGCCGCGGCTGGAGCCGGAGCGAGGGGAGTCCTCCGGACTCCGGCCGCGGGTTCGCGGCCAACCGGAGCGCGCGGTGCGCGCGAGTCCTTTCGACTGGCTTTCCGGCTGTTGCCGGAAAACGACTGCTCTCCAGGTTAGCAAACCTGTATGACACCTTGGCGGCGCGAGGCCGGGGCGCGGGTCGTGCCGCTCGTCACGTCCTTGACGCGGACATGCGAACGGGCGCTTCGACGCGGCACGGGCGGGTAAGGGCGAGAACGGCGAGCAAGGCGGCGGCGAGGCAGGGGAGCATGGCGTTTCCTTCCGGCTTCCCACGAAACGCCGGAAGCGCCGCGCGGGTTCCGCGCGGTCAGTGACGCTCGTCGTCGCGGCCGGGCAGGGCGTGGTCCATCAGCGCCTCCAGGGGCACGGAGCGCAGGGTTGCCTTGTGGGTGCTGGCCAGCACGACCTTGGGCGCGACCCCGGCGAGCCAGGCCTCCTTCCAGCGGTCGGCGCAGAGGCACCAGCGGTCGCCGGGGCGGAGGCCGGTGAAGCCGAACTCCGGCCGGGGCGTGGCGAGATCGTTGCCGCGCGCCCGGGAAAAGGCGAGGAACTCCGCGGTCACCCGGACGCAGACGGTATGCCGGCCCCGGTCCGACGGTCCGGTGTCGCAGCGGCCGTTGCGGAAGAACCCGGTGATCGGATCGTAGGCGCAGGGTTTGAGCGGCCCATCGAGGACATTGACGCTCTCGGAGATCTCGTCCTGGGTCATCGGAAGTCCGTCATTGGTATCCCGTCATTTCCAGATAGCCGCGTCCCGGGTGGCTGCCCGTGATCCGGATCGGCCCCTCCCAATAGGGAAAGAGCGTGCCCATCCAGCTTTGCGCGTTCAGGGGCGCGGTGTCCACCACGAGCCGATGATTCGGGATCTCGATATGCCAGGCCGTCGGAACGCTTCGGCCGGCGACCTCGGTCTCGGCGCGCTGCGACAAGCTGATCTCGCCGGGGCGGAGCGGGGTCGCGGCGCCATCCGGGTCGATCCATGTGCCGACGAGGAAGGGCGGCGCCGTCCGGGCGCGCATGCGATAGAGCATCACCTTGGCGCCGTCGTCGAGATGCAGCGCGAACCAGTCCCAGCCGAGTTGATCCTCGGTCAGCGGTTGCGAGGACCATTCGCGGTCGAGCCAGGCCTCGCCGGTCACGGCGGTCGCGCGCCCGTCGAGGGTGAGGGTGCCGTCGACGCGGTAGAACGGCTGGCTGTAGTAGTAGGAGGCCTGGCCCTGCTCGGATTTGACGCTGTGGCCGCCGTCACCCTGAAGCACCGGGGGTCGGGCGGCGGTGGCGTGGAGATCATAGGCGAAATCCTCGCCACGGGCGCGGACGCGGATGTCCGCGAGCGCGTCCGACCCCGGGGTGGGCGACGCGATCATCTCCCAATCGTCGATCCAGGCGTGGAACGGGTCCAGCGTCACCCCGGCCTGCCCGACGCCGCCGCGGGCGAAGGTCTCCGCGAAGCGGTGGGTGGCGTCGCTGGTCGCCGCGGCGTGGCCCATCCAGATCGCCGTGCTGGCCCAGCCGTCGGGCTCGGCGCCCGGCGCCAGGGCGGATCGGAACAAGGTCCATTGCGCGCCGTAGTCCGCGCCGTCCGCGTCGCGCAGGTTGGCGGTGAGATACCACCATTCGACGCGGAAGCCGGGATGCGCGCCATGGTCGCGGGGGAACGCGACATGCGCCGGCGCGGTGACCGGAAGGAAGTCCGTGGCGGGGCCGCCGAGACCGGCGAAGCCCTGCGCGAAAGCCGCCGTTGGCAAGAATATGAGCGTCAGAAAAGCCCTAGCGTTCATTGCCAAAGCTCCGCAACAGGTCCGTGGGCGCGGCGCGGGCGAGGCGCCAGACCGGCCAGGCGGCGGCGAGGCAGGCGGTGGCGAGGGCGAGCGCGAAAAGCGAGAGCCATTTGCCGGGAAAGAGGATGATCGGCAGGCGCCAGCCGAAGGCGAGCGGATTGATCACCGCCGTCAGCACCCAGGCGACGGCGAGGCCGAGCGGCAGGGCGGCGAGCGCGGTCAGGGCGGCGAGGCCGAGCGCCTTGGCCATTTCGAGCCCGGCGAGGCGGCGGCGGGTGAGGCCGAGCGCCCAGAGCGGCGCGAGGCGGGCCAGCCGCTGGTCCGCGAGGGTGAGGAGATTCGCCAGCAGCGCGACGCCGGCGACGCTGAGGGTCAGCGCGTTGAGCGCCACGGTCACGGCGAAGGTCTTGTCGAAGACGCGGCGCGACACCTCCTTGATCGCCCGCTGGTCCACCACCACCGGCGGCGGAGCGAAGGCGGCGCGGAGATCGGCGGTCAGCGCGGCGGCGCGGTCCGGCGCGACGCGCACCGCCACGCGCCGCCGCTCGGCGTCCGGCCAGTCGGCGAGCGCGCTGAGTCCGACCATGATCTGGCCTTCGGGGTTGCCGTAGTCGGGATAGATCGCGGCGATGGTCAGGCGGCGCGGGCCGCCCGGCGCCGGGATTTCGATCACGTCGCCCGGGCGGAGGTCGAGCCGCGTCGCGAGCTGTTCGGACGCGAGCGCGGCGTCGCCGGTCGCCACGCGGTCCCAGGGGTCGGCGAGCGCCGCCTTGAGCGGCCAGTTCTCGCGGTAGGTCGGATCGTCGCGAAAGCCGTGGATTTCGAGCGGCGCGTCGGCGAGGCGGGTGCGCGCGCTCCAGATGGGCAATGTCGCGGTGACGTCGGGCCGCGCTTCGAGCCAGGCGGCGACGGCCCGCGCCTGGTCGGCATCGGTGGCGGTGACATAGATCTCGGCCGCGAGGCGCCGATCGAGCCAGCCGAGGAAGGTCTCGCGGAAGCTGCCGACCATGGTACCGACCCCGACATTCACCCCGAGCGCCAGCAGGAGGGCCATGAGCGCGAGCGAAAGGCCGGTCAGTTCCTGCCGCCCGTCGGCCCAGGCCCATTGCGCCACCGGCCCGCGCGCTGTCCGGGAACCGAGCGAGAGCGCGGCGGAGAGCGCGGCGGGCAGGGCCAGCGCGGCGGACAGGAGCAGCGCGCCCATCACGGCGAAGCCGGCGACGAGGCCGTCGCCGAAGGCGAGGAGCGCCAGCCCGCAGGCGGCGAGCGCGGCGGCGCCTGCGAGTTCCGTTCGCAGGGCGCGGCGACGGGCGGCGACCCAGGCGAGCGGGCGGGCGACGGCGAGCGGCGGCAAGGTCCAGGCGCGCCAGAGGCTGGTCGCCGAGGCGGCCAGCGCGCCGAGCAGGGCGATGCCGAGCCCGGCGAGCCACCAGTCGAGGCCCAGCGACAGGCTGCCCGGCACGGTGGCGCCGTAGAGGCCGTCGAGCGACGCGGCGACGTCGGGCAGAAGCGCCGCCGCGATGCCATAGCCGGCGACGACGCCGATCGCGCCCGCGATCAGCGCGAGCGCGCTCATCTCGGCCAGCAGCGCGAGCGTCAGGACCCGCGCCGGCACGCCGCAGGCGCGCAGCGTGCGCAGCGTCGGACGGCGCTGCTCGAAGGCGAGGCCGATGGCGGAATAGACGATGAACAACCCGACGACGAAGCTGAGAAAGCCGAAGGCGGTCAGGTTGAGGTGAAAGCTGTCGGTCAGTCGCGCGAGGTCGCTCTCGCGCCCCGGCGGCTCGATCCGGAGGCGGCCGATGAGATCGGCGGGCAGGGGGCGGTCGGCGTCCTCGGCCGGCAGGAGCAGGCGCGAGACCTCGCCATGCGTGCCGAGCAGCGCCTCGGCGCGGCCGATGTCGGTGACGATGGTGTCGGGCGGGACGGTCTCGACCGGTTCGGGGGGCGGGAGTCCCGATGCGCCGGCGACGAGGGCGGCTGTCGCGGGCGCGACGAGCGCGCGGCCGGGCGGCAGGAGGAAGTCGCGAACCGCGGTCCCGCCGGCTTCCGGGCCGACGGCGCCGGGCGGCAGGGTCAGGGGATCGATGCCGATGACCCGCAGGCGCGTGTTGCCCTGGCGCCAGTCGCCTTCGAGCACGGGCGAGACCTTCCAGCCGGCGCGGCGGAGCGCGACATAATTGGCGAGGGGGAAGTTCCGGCCGTCGCGCGCCTCGATCCGGGCGACGCCGCCACCGCCGAGCACCGCCTCGGCCGCGGCGTAGCTGGCGCGGGCTTGCGTGTTCAGCGCCTGAACCCCGGTCCACAACGCGGTGGCGACCGCGAGCCCGGTGAGCAGCGTTGCGAGTTCCAGCGGATGGCGCCGCCAGTGGCCGAGGAGCGCGGCGAGGACGGCGCGGATCATGCGAGCCGGCCCGCGCGCAGGGTGACGCGCCGGTCGAGCCGGGCGGCGAGGCGGGCGCTGTGGGTGACCATCAGCAGGCTCGCGCCGGCGACGGCGACGAGGCCGAGCAGCAGGTCGAGCACCGCGTCGCCGGTCGCCTCGTCGAGATTGCCGGTGGGCTCGTCGGCGAGAATGAGGCCGGGGCGCGCGGCGAGCGCGCGGCCGATCGCCACCCGTTGCTGCTGACCGCCCGAGAGTTCCTCGGGGTAGCGGGCGAGGAGCGGGGCGAGGCCGAGGCGCCCCGCCAGCTCCCGCTGCCAGGCGGGATCGAGCCGGCCGGCGAGGCGGGCCTGGAAGGCGAGGTTCGCGGCGACGTCGAGGCTGGGGATCAGGTTGAACTGCTGGAAGACGAGGCCGATCGTCTCGCGGCGGAGGCGCGCGCGGCCGGCGTCGCCGAGCGCGGTGACGATCGCCGGGCCGACGCGGATTTCGCCCGAATCCACCGAATCGAGGCCGGCGATCAGATGGAGAAGCGTGCTCTTGCCGCTGCCCGATTCCCCGGTGAGCGCGAGGCTGGCCCCGACGGCGAGGTCGAGGGAGGCGTCGCGCAGCACGGGTTCGTCGCCGCCGGCGGCGACATAAGCCTTTGAAACGGATCGCACCGACAGCATCCTGGCCCGCCCTAGCTTTGCCCCATCGCATCTAGCACGGCGTCCCGGTATAGACAGCCGGCCTTTCAAACCGGGTATGATCCGACCATGACCGACGCTCCGACGCTGCTCGGCGACCCGCGGGCCGCCATTCGCGACCGGACCTACGCCGACGAGACGGCGTTGGTCCGTGATCTGATCGGTGAGACCCGCCTTGACGCCGCGGCGCGCGAGGCGATCGTGGCGCGGGCGGCGGCGCTGGTCGTCAAGGTGCGCGAGCGGTCCTCGCCGAGCGTCATGGAAGCCTTCCTCGCCGAATACGGCCTGTCGACCGAGGAGGGCGTCGGCCTCATGTGCCTCGCCGAGGCCTTGTTGCGGGTGCCGGACGCCGAGACCATCGACGAACTGATCGCCGACAAGATCGAGCCCTCGAACTGGGGGGCGCATCTCGGGCAGTCGAGTTCGAGCCTCGTCAACGCGGCGACCTGGGGGCTGATGTTGTCGGGACGGGTGCTCGACGACGATCCGGGGCGGCCGGCGGCGGCGCTGCGCAGCATGGTGCGGCGCCTCGGCGAGCCGGTGGTGCGCGCGGCCGTGGGGCGGTCGATCAAGCTCATGGGCCGGCAGTTCGTGCTCGGCGAGACCATCGGCGGGGCGATGGCGCGCGCGCGGGGGCTGGAGACCAAGGGCTACGCCTATTCCTACGACATGCTCGGCGAGGCGGCGCGGACCGAGGCGGACGCGCTGCGCTATGCCCGTGCCTATGCCGATGCGATCAAGGCGATCAGCGCGCGGGCGACCGGCGACGCGCGGACCAGCCCCGGCATCTCGGTCAAGCTCTCGGCGCTGCATCCGCGCTACGAATGGATCCATCGGGGCGAGGTCATGAAGGTGCTGGTGCCGCGCGCGCTGGAACTCGCGCGCGCCGCCGCCCGGGCCGGGATCGGCTTCAATATCGACGCGGAGGAGGCCGAACGCCTCGACCTGTCGCTCGACGTGATCGAGGCGATGCTCTGCGTGCCGGGCCTCGCCGGCTGGGACGGGTTCGGCGTGGTGGTGCAGGCCTATGGCCGGCGCGCCGGGGCGGTGATCGACTGGGTCCACGCGCTCGCCACCCGGCTCGACCGGCGGGTGATGGTGCGACTGGTCAAGGGCGCCTACTGGGACGCCGAGGTGAAGCTGGCGCAGGAGCGCGGCGTGCCGGACTTCCCGGTCTTCACCCGCAAGTCTCACACCGACGTCGGCTACATCGCGAACGCGCGGAAGCTTCTCGGGATGCGCGACCGCGTCTATCCGCAATTCGCGACCCACAACGCCCATACGATGGCGGCCGTGCTGGCGATGGCCGGCGACCGGCACGGCTTCGAGTTCCAGCGGCTGCATGGCATGGGCGAGGCGTTGCACGAGATCGTGCGCGAGGGCGAGGGCACGCGCTGCCGGATATACGCGCCGGTCGGGGCGCATCGCGATCTGCTCGCCTATCTCGTGCGGCGGTTGCTGGAGAACGGCGCCAATTCCTCCTTCGTGAACCAGATCGTCGACAAGAGCCTCGCGCCCGAGCTGATCGCCGCCGATCCGATCGCCGAGGCGGAGGCGGCGATAGGTCCGAATTCCGGCATCCTCGCGCCGTCCGAACTTTTCACGCCGCGACGCAACGCACGCGGCTGGAACGTGAACGAGCCCGCCTCGATCGCGCCGCTGCTCGCCGCGCGCGAAGGATGGAAGACGCGGCGCTGGCGGGCGGGCGGCGACGGGGAAGGGCGCGAGGTCGTGAACCCGGCCGATCCGACGGACCTTGTCGGCCATGTCGTCGAGGCGACGCCGGACGAGGTCGCCGCCGCGCTCGCCGGGGCCGAGGCAGCCTTCGCCGGCTGGTCCGCGACGCCGGCGCCGGAGCGCGCCGCGATCCTGCGCCGCGCGGCCGATCTCTATGAGGAAAACGTCGCGGAACTGGTCGCGCTCTGCGCGCGGGAGGCGGGCAAGACGCTGGCCGATGCCATTTCCGAGCTGCGCGAGGCGGTGGATTTCCTGCGCTATTACGCTGACGCGGCGGAGGGCGCGGAGGGCATGGGTCGCGGCGTGATGGTCTGCGTCAGCCCGTGGAACTTCCCGCTCGCCATCTTCACCGGCCAGGTCGCCGCCTGCCTCGGCGCCGGGAACTGCGTCATCGCCAAGCCCGCCGAACAGACGCCGCTGATCGCCGCCCGAGCCGTCGAGTTGTTGCGCGCCGCGGGGCTGCCCGAAGGCGTGCTCTGGCTGTTGCCGGGCGATGGCCCGACCGTCGGCGGGCCGCTGACCGCGGCGCCGGGCATCGCCGGGGTCTGCTTCACCGGCTCGACCGAGGTGGCACGGTTGATCCATCGCGCGCTGGCCGACAACGCGGCGCCGGACGCGGTCCTGATCGCCGAGACCGGCGGGCTCAATGCGATGATCGTCGATTCCACCGCGCTGACCGAGCAGGTGGTGCGCGATATCCTTGCTTCGGCCTTCCAGTCCGCCGGCCAGCGCTGTTCCGCGCTGCGCGTGCTCTATGTGCAGGAGGAGGCGCGGCAAAGGGTGCTGGAGATGCTGGCCGGCGCGATGCGGACGCTGGTGATCGGCAACCCGTGGGACAGCGCCACCGACGTCGGCCCGGTGATCGACGCCGAGGCCGAGGACGGCATCAAGGCCTATCTCGATGACCAGACGCGCGCCGGGCACCTGCTGGAGACGCGGCCGGTGCCCGACACCGGCCGCTTCGTGCCGCCGAGCGTCGTCGCCGTCCCCGGCATCGCGGCGGTCGAACGCGAGATCTTCGGGCCGGTGCTGCATGTCGCGGGCTTTCGCGCGACGGATCTCGACGCGGTGGTGGACGCGATCAACGCCCGCGGCTTCGGCCTGACCGCCGGGCTGCACAGCCGGATCGACGACAGGGTGGAGCGGCTGACCTCGCGGCTGCGGATCGGCAATATCTACGTGAATCGAAACCAGATCGGCGCCATCGTCGGCTCGCAGCCGTTTGGCGGCGAGGGCCTGTCCGGCACCGGGCCGAAGGCGGGGGGGCCGCTCTACCTGCCGCGGCTGACCCGCGCGGCGGAGGGGCAGGCGTCGGATGCCACGCCCGGTGGGCTCGCGATCCCGGCGGCGGCGATCGAGGCCGCCTTCGCCGGGCTGGCGCTCTGGGACGCGGACGACCGGATCGGCCTGCTGCGCGCGCTGCTTCCGGCGTCGCCCGCGCTCGAGGCCGCGGCGCGCGTGCCCTGGGCGCCGCGCGACCTGCCGGGGCCGACCGGCGAGAGCAACCGCCTGACGCTGCATCCGCGCGGCCGGGTGCTCTGCCTCGGCGCCGGGCCGGACGTGGTGCTGGCGCAGGCGACGCAGGCGCTCGCCGCCGGCAACGCGGTGGTCGCGGTGGCGGTCGAAAGCCGGGCGGCGCTCGCCCCCTTCGCCAAGGCGGGCCTGCCGGTCGCGGCGCTCGAAGGCCAGGTGGCGGCGGCCGATCTCGCGGCGCTGGCCGATCTGGCGCTGGTCGCGGCGCGGGGGCCGACGGACTGGCTGCGGACGCTGCGCCGGGCCCTCGCCGCCCGCGCCGGGGCGATCGTGCCGCTGGAGACCGCGCTGATCGCGCCCGAACGCTATTGCCTCGAGCGTCACCTCTGTATCGACACCACCGCCGCCGGCGGAAACGCGAGCCTGCTGGCGGAGAGCGCCTGACCGGTCCCTGGAGCGACATCCAACCAGACGGAATGGTCTGGTGGCCAATATATGACGTCAAATCAAGACTCTGGAGTGGACGAGCCGGCTCTGCCGGATCGGACTCCGTTCCGGAGGGCGAGGCGGAGGAAGTGGCGGTCGCCTTCGACGGCGAGGAGGTCCGCGGCGGTCTCGACCGGCATCCAGACGGCGCGATGCGCGGGGTCGGCCGGCGCGCCGCGGCGCAGGACCGGACGGCAGAGATAGATGTGACAGACCTTGCGCGCCCAGAGGTCGTATTCCGGCATATGGCAGTAGCGCTGGAAGGCGCCGAGCCGGCGCAGGATCTGAATGCGCCAGCCGGTCTCTTCCAGGCATTCGCGGTGCAGGGCGCGGACCGGCCCCTCGCCGGGATCGACGCCGCCGCCGGGCAACTGGAACTCGTGGCGCGGGCGGGTCTGCTCCGTCACCAGCGCCTCGCGGCCGTGGAGGATGACGCCATAGGCGCCCGGCCGGTCGCGGTAGGTCCGCCCGGGGTCGATGCATTCGCCGAATCTTCGCATGGTCGGGGTTATAGCAGAACCCCCGGGGTTTGCACTCGGCCGATGGAGCGTCTATGTGCGGGCATCAGCCAAACGGGAATCCGTCATGAGCCTCGCCGGCCGCATCGCCTGGGACGACACCATCCTGCCGTTTCAGCTTGACCGCGCGGATATCCGCGGGCGGGTGGCGCGGCTCGATCAGGTGCTCGAGACGATCCTCGGCCAGCATGCCTATCCGGTGCCGGTGGCGGCGCTGGTCGCCGAGGCGACGTTGCTGACCGCGCTGATCGGCCAGACCATCAAGCAGGGCTGGAAGCTGAGCCTGCAATTGCGCGGACAAGGGCCGATCCGGCTGATCGCCACCGACTATTTCGGTCCCGACGCCGCCGGTGAGCCCGCGCGGATGCGCGCCTATGCCGGCTTCGACGCCGACGGGGTCGCGGCGGCGCACGGCACGCCGTTCGAGATGCTGGGCGGCGGGCTCTTTGCCATCCTGATCGACCAGGGGCCGGGCACGACGCCCTATCAGGGTGTCACGCCGATCGCCGGGAATTCGCTGGCCGACTGCGCCGAGACCTATTTCGCCCAGTCCGAGCAACTGCCGACCCGCTTCGCGCTGGCGATGGGCGAGGCGCTGATGCCGGGCGAGGCGGCGCGCTGGCGGGCGGGCGGCGTCATGCTGCAGCACATGCCGAAGGCCTCGCCCTATGCCAAGCAGGCGGCGAGCGGCTTCGATGGGCTTCTCGCCGCCGAGGACATGCTGGAGGGGATCGAGGCGGATAACTGGCGTCGGGCGGTCATGCTGCTCGGCACGGTCGAGGAGACCGAACTGATCGGACCGCGGGTCGGGCCGGACCAGCTGCTGCTGCGGCTGTTCCACGAGGAGGAGCCGCGGGTCTACGATCCGCAGCCGGTGCGGTTCGGCTGCACCTGTGGTCCGGAAAAGGTGGTGCGCACCCTGTCGATCTACACGCCGGACGAGATCGCGACGATGACGACGCCGGAGGGCAGGATCACCGCCGATTGCCAGTTCTGCGGCGCGCACTACGAATTCGATCCGTCGGAGCTCGGAACCGGCGCCGAGCGGCCGGAGGGGTGAGGGCCGTCGCGGCCTGACCTATTCCGGCCTTGAACGGGCGGGGCCGATGTCGCCGTCGCGCGAGAGCAGGATGGCGAGCGGGCGGGTGCTGCCGAACTCGGAGAAGAGGATCACCAGCACGGCCATGATCGGCACCGACAGGATCGCGCCGGCGATGCCCCAGAGCGAGGACCAGGCGACGAGGCTGACCAGGATCACGAACGGGCTGAGATTCAGCGAATTGCCCATCAGCCATGGCTCGACGAAATTGCCGAGCAGCACCTGGATCGCCGTCATCGCCATGACGAAGACCGCGACCGGCCAGAAGGCGCCGAACTGCGCGATCGCGACCAGCGTCGGCACGCCGACGCCGATCCAGCCGCCGAGATAGGGGATGTAGTTGAAAAGACCGATCAGCACCGCCCAGAAACCGGCGAATTCGATGCCGAAATAGAGCATGATGAAATAGCTGCCGACCGCGAGCACAAGGTTGATCAGCGTCTTCATCACGAGATAGGTGCCGATCCGGCTGTTGACGTCGTGGATCACCTGCTGGACCTGCGCCACCTTGGCCGGTTCGTCGGAAATGCGCGCGATCTTGGCGGCGAAGGCGTTCTTTTCGAGCAGGATGAAGCCGGTGTAGATCGCGACGACGAGGAACGAGACGGCGATCGCAACCGCCGAGCCGAGCGTCAGGCCGATCAGCCGCTGCAGGTTCACATAGACGAGGATATCCTGGCGCAGGGTCCGCCACGACTGTTCCCCCTCGATGCCGAGATGGCTGGCGAGCGTCTGGATCAGCGCCAGGATCCGGTCCTGATACTGCGGCGCCAGGGCGACGACGCTGCCGATATTGGTGACGAGGAGCGAGAACATCTCGACCAGCACGAAGCCGATTGCGACGATCGCGACGACGTAGCGGACGCCGACGGGCAGCTGGCGCAGGCCGGGGATCCGGCCGATCAGTTCGGAGAGGCCGAGAACGACATAGGCGACGATCACGCTGGCCACCACCGGCAGGATGACCGACCGGCCGATGATCAGGATCCAGCCGATCATCAGCGCCAGGGCCACCCCGAGCACGAGCCGTGAGAACGGATCCTTCATTCCACGCCCTTTCAAGATGCGCTCGGCCGCTTCCGGTAACTTGCGCCGGTCGGATTCCGCAAGCATCGCAGTACCTTAACCGCCGGGTGATTCCATCCGGCCGCAAACTGCCTAACACGCGGGCGCGCGTCGGCGATAGACTTCGCCGCGGCGCGGCGAAAACCATCGCCGCGGGTTGGATCGCGGCGTTCATGCAACGGTCGGGCGAGAGGATGAACGCCCCGGCGCCTGCGTAAACCATTCGTTTACTTCCCCGCGCGGACATTGGCCCATCCACGATCGTCCCAGGAGTTTCATCCCCGACATGCGAGACCGCCCGATCCTTTCCGAAAGGCTCGCCCAAGCCATTGGATTCCTTCTCGCCTTCTGGAGGGAGCGCCGCTGGACCTATCGTCCCGAACGACGCTATATGCGTGGCAAGCCGAGCGACGGGGCGCGGGGCTGAGACAAGGCGTTTCCAGCCCGCGGGCCACTTCGCGGACCAGCCGATGAGCGTTCGCCCGTTGGGTGGGCGGGGTCTTCTATTGCGCTTGCGCTCTCTGGTCACGCCGCTAAGGTGAGTCGGGTGAGCGAGAGGGGATCGGACGGCCGGGAGGAATATTCCGCGGTCTTCGCGAACCGGGGGCCGCGAAGGGGGCTTGGATGGCAGCGGAAGGGGTTTCGGCGCGTGAAATACCGGTAGCCCTCGAAGTCAGTACCATCTGCAAGAGCTTCGGCCAGCACAAGGTTCTGAAGGGCATTTCCCTGACGGCGCGCGAGCATGACGTGATCGCCATCCTCGGCTCCTCCGGCTCCGGCAAATCCACCTTCCTGCGCTGCATCAATCTGCTCGAAATGCCCGACAGCGGCGAGGTCCGGCTGAAGGGCGAGCTCATCAAGATGGGCAAGCGCGGCGGCGAGCCCTGGCCCGCCGACATGAAGCAGGTCGACCGCATCCGCTCGCGCCTCGCCATGGTGTTCCAGCAGTTCAATCTCTGGCAGCACATGACGGTGCTCGACAATGTGACGGCGGCCCAGATCCACGTTTTGGGGCGCGACCGCAAGACGGCGACCGAGAAGGCCGAGGCGATGCTGGCCAAGGTCGGAGTCGCCGACAAGCGCGGGCACTATCCGAGCCAGCTGTCCGGCGGCCAGCAGCAGCGGGTGGCGATCGCCCGCGCGCTGGCCATGGACCCCGAGGTGATGCTGTTCGACGAGCCGACCTCGGCGCTCGATCCCGAGCTGGTCAACGAGGTGCTGAAGGTGATGCGCGACCTCGCCGCCGAGGGGCGCACCATGCTGGTCGTGACGCACGAGATGGGCTTCGCGCGCGAGGCGGCGAACCACATGCTGTTCCTGCATCAGGGGCTGGTCGAGGACGAGGGACCGCCGCGCGAGGTCATGGCCAATCCGAAGTCCGAGCGCTTCCGGCAGTTCCTGTCCGGCAGCCTCAAATAGCAAGACGCGGCACGCGTCCAAAGCAACAGGGAAGTTTCAGCATGATCAGACCGTTCCGCTCTCTCCTCGGCCTCGGCCTCGCCCTGATGGCCTTCGCGGCGCCGGCGGCGGCGCAGACGCTCCGAATCGGCACCGAGGCGGCCTACAAGCCCTTCGCCTATGTCCTGCCGTCGGGCGAATTGACCGGTTTCGACATCGATATCACCAAGGCGCTCTGCAAGCAGATGGGCGTCGAATGCACCATCACCAACATGGCCTTCGACGGGCTGATCCCCGCGCTCAACGCCAAGAAGGTCGATGCCATCATCGCCTCGATGTCGATCACGGAGGAGCGGGAGAAGACCATCGGCATGGCCGGCCCCTACTATTTCGTGCCGGCGATGTTCATCGGTGCCAAGGACGCCGGGCTCGAGGCGACGCCGGAGGCGCTCTCCGGCAAGTATGTCGGCGTCCAGCGCGGCAGCACGATGTCGAACTATGTCAAGGCGACCTTTCCCGACGCCCGCGTGCAGGCCTATGACACGGTCGAGGCCGCGGTGCTCGATCTCGGCAGCGGCCGGGTCGATCTCGTCTTCGCCGATTCCGTGGTGCTGAGCGATTTCCTCGCCGGCAAGGACGGCGCCGGTTTCGCCCCGGTCGGTGATCCGGTCTACAACAAGGAATATCTCGGCAGCGGCGCGGGTATCGGCGTCCGCCTTGACGACGCCGAGCTGAAGGCCAAGTTCAACGACGCGCTGGCGGCGCTCATCGCCTCGGGCGAATACAAGACGCTGAACGACAAATACGTGCCCATCGACATCCTGCCGAAGTGAGGCCGTCGGTGACGGGACCCATGCGCGCGGCGGGGTGCTGAATGGAGAATCTCGTCGCCTATCTGCCGCTCCTCCTCGCCGGGCTGCGCACGACGGTCCTGCTCGCGGTCAGTACGCTGGTCCTCGGGCTGATCCTCGGGATGGCGCTGGCGATGGCGAAGCTGTCGCGGCATTTTTGGGTTTCGCGGCCGGCCTACGCGGTGACCAACTTCCTGCGTGGCATCCCGGAATATCTCGTGCTCCTGGTGATCTATTTCGGCGGCACGCAGGTGATCGACGCGGTGCTCGGGCCGGGCGTGCTGGAGGTCAGCCCCTGGATCGCCGGCCTGACGGCGCTGACCATCATCTTCAGTTCCTACGCCTCGGAAACCTTCCGGGGCGCCTTCCTGTCGGTCGCCAAGGGTCAGATCGAGGCCGGGCGGGCCTATGGCTTCTCGTCCTGGCAATGCTTCCGGTTGATCCAGCTGCCGCAGATCCTGCGGGTGGCGATCCCGGGCCTCGGCAATCTCTGGCAGAGCGTGGTCAAGGATACGGCTCTGGTCTCGATCATCGGGCTCGAGGACATGATGCGCAAGGCAAACCAGGCGGCGACCGCGACGCGCGAGCCGTTCGTTTTCTATTTCGCAGTGTCGCTCGGCTACCTCCTGATCACGGTCGTCTCGATGCTGGTGATCGCGCAGCTCGAAAAGCGGGCGAACCGCGGCATGCCGAAGGGATAGACCGATGATCGACATCCTGCGGCAATACGGGCCGAATTTCCTCAGCGGCACCTGGCTCACCATCCAGCTGATGGTGATCGCGGCCATCCTCGGCTTCCTGCTCGCCGTGCCGGTGGCGCTGGCGCGACTGTCGCCGCGACCGTTGCTCAGCGGGACGGCGGCGGCCTATTCGCTGTTCTTCCGCGGAACGCCGCTGCTGGTGCAGATCTTCCTGGTCTACTACGGGCTCGGCCAGTTCGATTTCGTGCGGCAGTCGTTTCTGTGGCCGTTCCTGCGCGAGGCCTATGTCTGCGCGCTGATCACCTTCACCCTGAACACCGCCGCCTATTCCGGCGAGATCGTGCGCGGCGGCATCCTCTCGGTACCGCGCGGCGAGATCGAGGCGGCGCGGGCGGCGGGCATGTCGGCGGTAACCGCCTATCGGCTGGTGATCCTGCCGCGTGCCTTCTCGATCATCCTGCCGGCCTATTCGAACGAGGTCATCATCCTGATGAAGGGCACCGCGCTTGCCTCGACCATCACGCTTCTGGAACTGATGGGCGAGTCGCAGCTCGCCGCCTCGGCGACCTATCAGCCGATCCAGGTCTTCGCGATCGCCGGAGCGATCTACTATGCGCTGACCCTGATCATCACCCGAATCTTCCGGCTGCTCGAGGGCCGGTACAACCGCTATATGGTCGCTGGTCGGTAGAGCGCGCGGAGTCCGGTTCCGCCGGATCGGACCCGCTCAATCGTATTCGTCGCGCGGGGATTCCAGATCCAGCACGGCCGAGGCGCCGTCGATGCGCTGGAAGCGCAGGCGCACGCCGCGGTGACCGACGCCGCCGGCGGCGTCGGTGGCGCGACCGTCCGGCACGCCCACCTCCCGTGCGAGGCGCGAGACGAGGGTATCGAGCAGCGGCTTCCCGGCGGCGGGCTGCCCGCCGCGGACGGTGACGCCGGTGGAAAGGTCGATCGCATCGCCGGGTGTCAGCAGGGTAAGCCGGATGCCCTTGGCGACGAAGCTGTCGCTGTGCAGCACGAGGTTGGTCGGGTCGATTTCGACCAGGACAAAGCCATGCTTGCCGCGCGCCTCGATCCGCGCCCCGGACTCCGAGACAATGGCGGCGCTGTCCTCGAACACGCCGACGCCGAACCGCTCGCCTTCCTCGGCGCAGGCGACGACGAGGCGACCGAGGCGGTTGCCGCCTAGGATGTTCTGGTCGATGATGCCGCCGCCGAAGAGGCCGATGCCTTCCTGGATCACCAGGCCCGGGTGGCCGAGGTCGGAGGCGACGCCGTAGCGCAACGCCTCGCGGACCGAACCGCCGGCGATCATCACCCCTGACAGGGCCGAGGCCGCGCCGCTGGCCGCGATCAACGCCGCGCCGCCGGCGTGGGCGCGGGCGATCGCGCGCAGTACGGCGCTTTCCTCGCCCCGGTGCAGCATGGTTTCGACCAGGCGGATCTGGTTGCCGCCGCAGAGCAGGATGCCACGCATTCGGCCGATCGCTTCCAGCCGGTCCGCGTCCTGGCTGACGAATTCCACCGTGTCGATGGTGACGCCGAGGTCCACCCCCTCGATGCCGAGCTTGCGCAGCATGCGGATATGGTCGTTCGTCACGCGGCCAGGTTCGGCCGAGGCGGCGCCGATCACCCCGACCGGTCCCGCGCCGACCAGCCCCTTCACCGCTTCCATCATCACCGGCGCGCTGTCGAGCGGCGAGGAGCCGAGCAGAACCATCCGCGCCGCGGGATTCGGCGGCGCGCCGAAGGTGGCGCCGCGGCGGATCACCCGCTCGGCGATGCGCTTTGGGCTGAGCTTCTCGGCGACGAGCGAGGCGCGGAAATTGAGCGCGGTCATGCGCAGGCCGCTGTCGGGCGTCGCGATCATCACGCGTGAGACGCGATGCTCGCGGGTGAGCTCGACCGTGACGTTGTAGCCGGAACGCGGATCGAACGCCTCGGCGTGATCAGTGGCATAGACCGACTGCTCGCCGAGCACGAGGCGGGCCATCAGGTCGTAGAGCGTATAGGCGCCAAAGACGTTGCGGCGGGAATGGATCGGGGCGCGATAGGCGATCTCGCGCTGGCGCACCCGGCGCTTGGCGACGCCGGGGAACGGCTTGAACTTCTGGAGGTCGATCCAGTCGCCATCGTCGACATAGCTGAGGCGGAAGTCCTGGAACGACCGTCCGTCCGGCGCGACGCGGACCCTGGCGAGGTCGATGGTCATCACGCCATATTCGCCGCAGACGCGGCCGACGTCCCCCTCGACCAGCAGCGCGGTGTTTTCGTCGATGCCGATGCCGCGCCTGACGCCGGCGTGATGCATGGCGCTCACCAGTCGGCCGAGCCGGCCGCGCTTGATGAAATGCTGGTCGAGCATGCCGAAGCGAAAGAAGCCGAGACCGGGTCCGAGCAGAAGGCCCGGCCGATCCGGATTCTCGGTCAGGCCGTGCACCACCGATTCGAGCGAGGTGCCGCCGAGCAGCATGCGCTCGGACATCATCGCCGCGCCCGCGCTCGAGCCTGCGATCAGTCCGCCGCCGGCGTGCAGCGCGCGCAGGGCTTGGAGCACCGGCGTCTCGCGGCCGCCGCGCACCAGCGCGCCGACGATCTTCGCCTGGTCGCCGCCGGTGAAATAGACCCCGCCGGCGCCGGTGATCCGGGCGGCGAGCGCGGGATCGAAGGCGAGCGTGCCGGCGCTCTGGATATCGAGCGGTACGACCTCGGCCTCGAAACCGTGGCCGCGGAAGACCTGGGCGGTTTCCTCGCCGACCGTCCGCGGCTCGCTCGACGCGGTCGGAAAGATCAGCACCCGGCCGCCGGACAGGCGGCGCATCTCCGTGTAGATCGCAACGTTCTCGTCCTCGAGCCGGCCGCCGATGACGGCCAGCCGCTGGCCGCCCGCGGCCGCCCGCGCGGCGAGCGTCGACCAGGGCGCCACGCGCGTCTTCCCGTCAGGCAATTGGCACGATGCGGACGCCGCGCTCGTCGCTGAGGAGCTTGTAGCCCGCCGGCACGTCGAACCCCGCCGCGGCGACCAGCCGCTCGGGCGGGACCGGAGCCGCCTTCTCCACCGGGTGGAAATAGATGATGCGCTTCCAGCAGCGGGTGATGGCGTCGCAGAAGATCAGCACCAGGTCGTTCGGCCGGGCGAGGTTCAGCGCGGTATCGACGGAACGCTCCTCCTCGGGCACCACCATCACCGCTTCGGGATCGACGCCGCGCAGGATAAGTTCGGCCTTGATCATCTCCGGCACTTCGTCGGGTCGCCGGCCGCGCGGATTGTCGTCGCTGTGGCAGATATAGACATCGAACTTGCCGGCGACCTTGGCCGCGATCGCGCGCACGTCCTCGTCGCGGCGGTCGCCCGGGCAGGTGACGCAGATGATGCGCTTGCCCAGCGGCTTCAGCCGTTCGACCAGATCGACCATCGCACCGACCGCCGCCTCGTTGTGGCCATAGTCGAGGATCACCCGGAAGCCGTGCTCGTCATAGACGTTCATCCGGCCCGGACTCTGGTAGAAGGTATTGTCGAAGGTCCGAAGCCCGTTGCGGATCTGGTCGAGAGTCTTGCCGAGCGCGTAGGCCATGGCGGCGGTGAACATCGCATTCTCGACGTTATGGAGCGCCTTGCCCTCCAGTGTCGCGGGGATCAGGTGCGTCCAGATCAGCGGGATCTGGTTGCCGTTGTCGTAGATCACGATCTGGTCGCCGTTCAGCCCCTGTTCCAGCACCACCGCGCGCTTGCCGAGGCGGATATGCTCGCGCACCAGCGGGTGGTCGGAATTGCGGGTGACGTAGCAGATATGCTTCGCCCGCGTGTGGGCGGCCATCCTCAGCGTATAGTCGTCATCGGCGTTGAGGACGGCGCAATCCTTGGCGACCTCGACCACCAGTCGCTTGACATCGGCCAGCCCCTGGACGGTGTCGACGCCGCCGAGCCCGAGATGGTCGGAGGTCACGTTCAGCACCGCGCCGACGTCGCAGAAGCGATAGCCGAGGCCGGAGCGCACGATGCCGCCGCGCGCGGTTTCCAGCACGGCGATATCGACCGTCGGGTCGCGCAGCACCATCGAGGCGGCGACCGGACCGGTCATGTCGCCCTTCACCGTGACATTGCCGTCGATATAGACCGCGTCGGTCGAGGTCTGGCCGACGACGTGACCCGCCATCTTCAGGACGTGGGCGAGCATCCGGGCCGTGGTCGTCTTGCCGTTGGTGCCGGTCAGCGCGGCGATCGGGATGCGGCTCGGATTGCCCGCCGGAAACAGCATCTCCATCACCTTGCCGCCGACGTCGCGGCTCTTGCCCTCGGAGGGCGCGATATGCATCCGCATGCCGGGACCGGCGTTGATCTCGCAGATCGCCCCCCCGGTCTCGCGGTAGCTCCTGGTGATGTCGGTGGTCAGGAAATCGACGCCGCCGATATCAAGGCCGACCGCCTTGATCGCCCGCTCGGCCATCAGCTTGTTGTCCGGATGGATGACGTCGGTCACGTCGATCGCCGTGCCGCCGGTGGAGATATTGGCGGTCTTGCGCAGATAGACCACCTCGCCGGCCGGGGGCACGCTGTCATGGCCGTAGCCCCTGGCCTTGAGCAGCGTGTCGGCGGCCGCGTCGAGCTCCAGCCGCGTCAGCATGTTCTCGTGGCCGACGCCCCGGCGCGGATCCTGGTTCACGATGGCGACCAGTTCGGCGATCTTGTGCTCGCCGTCGCCGACGACGTGGCCGGGCATCCGGCGCGCGGCGGCGACGAGTTCGCCCGCGACGACGAACAGACGGTGATCGTCGCCGAGGATCATGCTCTCGACCACGACGCCCGAGCCTTCCTCGATCGCCGCGTCGAAGGCGGCGGCGACTTCGTCGGCGGTGGTGAGATTGACCGCGACGCCGCGGCCGTGGTTGCCGTCCACCGGCTTCACCACCACCGGGAAGCCGATATCCTCGGCCGCGTCGACCGCCTCGTCGGCGTCGCGCACGAAACTCTGGCGCGGCACGGGCAGGCCGAGGTCCGACAGGAGCCGCGTACACATATCCTTGTCCGAGGCGATCTCGACCGCGATATGCGAGGTCTGGCTCGAGAGCGCGGCCTCGATGCGCCGCTGATACTTGCCTTGGCCGACCTGGATCATGCTGGCCTCGTTCAGTCGCTGCCAGGGGATGTCCCGCGCCTCCGCCGCCTGGACCAGCGCCAGCGCCGAGGGGCCGAGCGAGCGGCGGCTGGCGAATTTCATGAAGGAGGCGATCTCGGCGTCGATATCGAGCGGATCCTCCTCGATCGGCGCGATCAGCTCCATCACGAGATCGCGGGCCACGTCGCCGGCTTCCAGTCCGACCTCGCGGGATTCGTAGCCGTAGAGCACCTCGACCTCGTCCTCGCGCGGGGCGGGGCGGGTGATGGCGACGTCGGCGACCGCGCCGGCCCGCAGTTGCAACACCAAGGCGACATGCGCGAGCACCTCGCCGAGGCGCAGCGTCGGATCGTTGCGCATGCGCTCGATCAGCGGGGTGCCGAGTTCGGTGCGGGCGGTGGCCAGACCGGGCAGCCATTCGAGCAGCGGGTCGATGAGTTGGGTCGCGTATTGCGAGGCGGGCGTGTCGAACCGGCGACGCAGATCGACGGTCAGCCGGATCAGCGGTTGGCGCGAATAGATGTTCGGGCCGACGTAAACCGACGACGAAACGATATCCATGACCCGCTCCCCTTGAACCCGCTCGCCCGTTCGTATCGTGGCCCAACGGCTTCGGAAAGAGCCAAATCGGACCGATTTTCGCACCCGCGGCGAAGCGTTTGCCGCCGGTCGCGGCTATTTCAGCTCGGACAGCAGGATGCTGGTTTCCGAATTCGCGACCGCCTTCAGCGCGCGGATCGCGGTCAGTGTCGCATCGAGCGAGGCGAGGGTCGCGGTGTCGATCTCGGCCACCAGATCCCAGCGTCCATTGGTGGAATGCACCCGGCCGACATCGGGCATCCGGCGCAGCGCCGCGATCACCGCGCGCATGTCGGCGGAGCGCAATTCGACGCTGACGATGGCCCGCACCGCGCCCCGCGCCGCCTCGCTGCGCAGCCGCGCGGTGAAGCCGAGCAGCACGCCGTCGCGCATCAGCCGGTCGATCCGGTTCTGCGCCGTGCCGCGCGACACGCCGAGCCGCCGGGCCAGCGTCGCGGTCGGTAGCCGCGCGTCGTCGCGGAGCAGGCCCATCAGGCGGAGGTCGAGGTCGTCAAGTCCGTTCATCCGACTCGCTCATTGACGATTCGTCAGGTTGTTGGTCCAATTCGTCAGGAATATGGCATCCGGCGGTCGCTTTGCCAGCTTTCTGCCTGGTCGCGCCCGCGGTATGGTCCCGCCAAGGTTGAAGACAGACTTGAACCCAGACTTGAACGGAGCGCACCGCGCCCGCGACGGAGATTTCCCCCGTGTTCGAACGACTGCGATCGACGGCGGCGCTGGCCGAACTCAGCCAGCGCGATATCCCGATGCTCGGGATCGGGCTCGAAATCGGCGCGGCGGCGCGGGGCACGCTGATGGGGCCCGACGCGCTGCGCACCACCGGTCTGCCCCGGATGCTGGCGACGCTGGGTCACCGGGTCGCCGATCGCGGCACCCTGCGCGAGGCGGAGGCGGTGGCGGTCGGGATGGAACCGCGCTGGGCCGAGTTCTGCAAGCACCTGCCCGAGATCGCCGGCTGGACCCGCCGGATTCACGACCACGCCTATGCGATGAGCCGGGACACCGGCGTGCCGATCTTCGTCGGTGGCGATCATTCGATCTCGATGGGCACGGTCAGCGGCGTCGCCCGCGCGGCGGCCGAGCGTGGCCGCGAGGTCGCGGTGCTGTGGCTCGACGCGCACGCCGACTACAATACCCCCGAGACCACGCCCTCGGGCAACCTGCACGGCATGGCCTTGTCGTTCTGCGCGGGCGATCCGATCCTGGCGCCGATCCTCGACGCCGAGCGGCCGTTCCGACCCGTGGCGCCGGAGAACATCCATCTCTTCGGCGCGCGCTCGATCGATCCGGGCGAGCGCGCCCGGATCCGGACGCATGGCATCGACTGCGTTGACATGCGCAGGATCGACGAGCACGGCGTCGCGGTGCTGATCGCCGAGCGCATCGCACACTGGCGGTCGCGGGGCGTGCATCTGCATGTCAGTTTCGACATCGATTTCCTTGATCCGGGGGTGGCGCCGGGCACCGGCACCGTGGTTCCGGGCGGCGCCACCTATCGCGAGGCGCATCTCGTCATGGAGATGCTCTGCGACAGCGGCCTTGTCGGCTCGCTCGACGTGGTCGAGCTCAATCCCTATCTCGACGACCGCGGCCGCAGCGCGGTGGTCACCGCCGAGCTGGTGGCGAGCCTCTTCGGCCTGACCATCCTCGATCGCGTCGGGCACGAGCGGGTGCCCGCGACCTCGATTCCGCGCAGATGACGTCCGGGGGGCCGCGCATGCTTGATGGCGCCGATCTGATCGCGCTCGAATCCCGGTTCGGCGCGGACAATTACAAGCCGCTCGACGTGGTGCTCGCATCCGGCAAGGGTGTCTGGGTCACGGATATCGACGGGAAGCGCTATCTCGACTGCCTCTCCGCCTATTCGGCGGTGAACCAGGGCCATTGCCATCCGCGCATCCTCGCCGCGCTGACCGAGCAGGCGGCGCGGCTGACGCTGACCAGCCGCGCCTTCCGCAACGATCAGCTCGGGCTGTTCTACGAGGAACTGGCGGCGCTGACCAATTCGCACAAGGTCCTGCCGATGAACTCCGGCGCCGAGGCGGTGGAGACCGCGATCAAGGCGGTGCGCAAATGGGGCTACGAGATCAAGGGTGTGCCGGAGGGCGCGGCCGAGATCATCGTCTGCGCCGACAATTTCCACGGGCGGACGCTGGCCATCGTTTCCTTCTCGACCGACCCCGAGGCGCGGGGCGGCTTCGGTCCCTTCGTGCCGGGCTTCAAGGTGATCCCCTTCGGCGACGCCGCCGCGCTGGAGGCCGCGATCACGCCGAACACCGTCGCCTTTCTCGTCGAGCCCATCCAGGGCGAGGCCGGCGTCGTCATCCCGCCCGCCGGCTATCTGGCGCGGGTCCGCGAGATCTGCTCGGCGACCGGGGTCATGCTGATCCTCGACGAGATCCAGACCGGCCTCGGGCGCACCGGCAAGATGCTGGCCGAGGAGCACGACGGGGTCGAGGCGGATGTGACGCTGGTCGGCAAGGCGCTGGGCGGTGGCTTCTATCCGGTCTCCGCGGTGCTCTCCAACACCGATGTGCTCGGCACGCTGAAGCCGGGCCAGCACGGTTCGACCTTTGGCGGCAACCCGCTCGCCTGCGCGGTGGCGCGCGCGGCGCTGCGCGTGCTGGTCGAGGAGCGGCTGGTCGAGCGATCGGCCGAGATGGGCGCCTATTTCAAGGCCGGGCTCGAGTCGATCCGCTCGAACCGGGTGCGCGAGATCCGGGGCAGGGGCCTGATGCTCGCCGTCGAGATCCATGCCGAGGCCGGCGCCGCGCGGCCGGTGGTCGAGGCGCTGCGCGACCAGGGCATCCTCGCCAAGGACACGCACGGCCAGACCATCCGCCTGTCGCCGCCGCTCGTCATCAGCCGGGACGAAATCGACTGGGCGCTGGAGCGGATCGAGACGGTCCTCCGCTGAGCGGCGAAAGCGCAAGGACCGCGCGCAGGGCGTGACGCGCCTGCGGAATCGGCGTATCATCGTCGTGGCGGGGTGCGCGATGTGGCTCAGGGCCGTCCTGGTGTTCGTCTCGATCGGTGCGCCGTCCGCCGTGCGCGGCGAGGGCGCGATGATGTCCGACAAACTCGACCCCAATCTGACGATGCTTTGCGAGACCGCGACGGCCGAGGAACGCGGCGAGGCGATCGGCGTCCTCGTCGCGGTCAGCCGGCCGGCGGATCGGGAAATGCTCGAGGCGCTCGCCGCGCGGGGCTTCGCCGTTCGTTCCGTCATCGGCACAATATTGACAGGAACCGTGAAGATAGGTATTCTTGAAACGCTTGCTGAATATCCAGAAATTGTGAAGCTGGAAGGAAGTACCCCAATGCAGCGGGAATAGGCGCGAAACGCGCCTTCGTTCGTTGGACTATTTGTCGTATTTGGATTTAATGACAGCCGGCGTTTTATTTCGCCGGCGACACGAAGGTCTTTGACTCTAAGCGGCTGATTTATTGGAGCGCGCCGCCATGCGAAAACTCGATCCCCAACTTGAATTCCTCGCCGAGGGTGGCGCCACGGCGCTGGGAGATCTCGGCAGCGAGGCGGTGATGGGCCGCTTCGGGATGGAAACCACCGCGCCGGAGGAGGGCGGCGAGCGCCGCCGGGCCAAGGCGAAGGTCGCCGCGGCCGCGGTCACGGTGCTGGTCGAATATTCGGGCGATCCCGAGGCGCTGGAGGCGGCCGGGCTCACCATCCGCGGCGTGGCGGGCGACGTGGTGACCGGTACCGTCGCGCTCGGCGACCTCGGGAAGCTCGCCGAGCTGGACGAGGTGCGCCGCGTCGAGGCGGCCCGCGCCATGCATCCCGAACTCGATCTTTCGGTGGTCGAGGCGCGCGCAAATCTGGTGCATGTCGGCCCGCCCGGCCGGCGCGGCGCGGGCGTGATCGTCGGCATCGTCGACAGCGGTTGCGACTATACGCACGCCTCGTTCCGGCGCGGAGACGGGACGAGCCGGATCCTGCTGATCTGGGATCAGGCGCTGACGCCCGGCGCGGGCGAGACGAGCCCGGCGGGCTTCGGCTACGGCGTCGAATACGGCAATGTCCAGATCAACGCGGCGCTCGCCAGCGCGAATCCCTTCGCGCTGGTGCGGCACCGGGACAGCTTCGCCCCGCAACATGGCACCCATGTGACCGGCATCGCCGCCGGCGACGGCTCGGTGGCCGGGCAGGGGCTGCCGGGTGGCACATTCGTCGGTGTCGCGCCCGAGGCGGACATCATCCTGGTCGCCAATGCGTCGAACGGCGTGGAGGGGCTCGGCACCTCGGCCAATACGCTCGACGCGGTGAACTACATCTTCCAGCAGGCACAGACCCGTCGCCAGCCCTGCGCGATCAACATGAGCCTCGGCGACAATCTCGGGCCGCACGACGGCACCAGCCTTCTGGAGCGCGGCCTCGACAATCTGCTCGGCGGGCCGGGGCGGGCCTTCGTCAAGTCGGCGGGCAACGCCGGGGCGGACCGGATCCATGCCGAGGGCAACGTTGCTTCCGGCACCACGGTCGATCTGCGCTTCAACCAGCCGGCGGGCGACAATTCGCCGAACCAGATCGACCTCTGGTACGAGGGCGCCGACAGTTTCCGCGTCACGGTGATCGATCCGGCGGGCGCGACGGCGGGCCCGGTCAATGTCGGCGCCGCCAGCACGACGGCGCTCGCCGGCGGCAACACGGTGCGCATCGACCATCGCAACAACGACGCGTTCAACGGTGACAAGCGCATCTTCATGACCTTCGCGCCGGGCGCGGCCGGGACGATGCGGGCCGGCAACTGGATCATTCGCCTCGTCGGCCTGTCGAGCCCTTCGGGCGGCCGTTTCGACGCCTGGATCCAGCGGGGCGCGGCGATCCCGACCTTCCTCGCGCCGCACGAGAGCCAGGGTCGCACCATCTCGACCCCCGGCACGGCGCTCGAAGTCATCACGGCGGCGAACTACATCACTCGCGGCGCCGGCGTCGGCAGTCTCGCCAGCAGTTCGAGCCGCGGTCCGACGCGCGACAATCGCGCGGCGCCCACGGTGGCGGCTCCCGGCAGCACGATCGTCTCGGCCGCCGGCCATTTCCCACCGGGAGGCGATCCCTACAAGGGGATGAGCGGCACCTCGATGGCGGCGCCGCATATCACCGGCGCCATTGCCCTGATGTTCCAGAAGAACCCGGACCGGACCCAGGCCCAGATCAAGGCCTGCCTTGAAAGCTCGGCCCGCGCGGACGTCTTCACCGGTCCCGTGCCGAACACGGCCTGGGGCGCCGGCAAGCTCGACGTCGCCGCGGCGGTCGATTGCGTACCCTCGCCCGGCCTCGGACCGCTGCGCTCGGCGGTCCTGCCTTGCCCGAGCGTGTCGGCGGCTGGTTGCCGCTCGGTGTTGACGGCTTGCATCTCGGTGCCGGTGACCAATTGCCCGAGCGTGGTCCAGATCAACTGTCCGTCGGCCACCCCGCGGACCTGCGGCACGATCTCGGTCCCGCGCGTCACCTGTCCGAGCCTGATTCAGGTGACCTGCCGGTCGGAGGTTCTCGTCACCTGCGGGGTGCGTTCGGTGCCGGTATCGACCTGTCCGGTCGCCTCGGTGGCCACGCCCTGTATCACCACCCTTGCCTGCCCCTCGGCGGTCGATGCCTGCCCGAGTTCCCTCGGCTGCGGCGTGACCGTGGTGATCAATCCCGATCCGGTGGTGAATCCGGGCGTGGCGGTCAATCCGGGCATCGGCCTCACGCCCGTCGGGGCCACGATCGACCCGGGCGCGATCGGTCCGGCCCTCAACCCCGGCGTGTTCGGCGCCCCGCGCTTCGGGCTGGCGCCGGAGGCGGCGCCCCAGACACCGCCCTCGGGCTATTTCGACTATGACGATTCCTGGTTCGACTAGCGGGCCGGCCGCGCCCGGCCATCCGCGCGAGGTCATCGCCGCCGCCCTCGCCGGCGGCGTGATCTCGGCGGAGGATCTGGTCTGGCGCGGGGTCCGGGTCGATCCGATCGGGCGCAGCCATCCGGTCTATCGCCTGTCGGTCGACGACCGGCCGCGGGCGATCCTCAAGGTCTTCGGACCGAGCCGCGGCGGAACCGACGGCGATCCGGCGCGGGAGCGGGCGGTGCTCGAACTGGCGCGGGAACGGCCCGGGGTGGCGGCGCTGGTCGCGCCGGCTCTGGCATGGCGCGGCGATCCCGCCGTGATCGTGACCGAGGCGGTCGACGGCGCCGCCGCCTGGACCCTCGATTCGCATGGCGGCGGCGCGACGCCGCCCGCGGCCGCCTGGTCGGAACTCGTCGCGCTGGTGGCGTCGCCGCTCGCGGCGTTGCACCGGGCGACGCGCGATCTGGCGCGGCCGGGCGCGGCGTCGCCGTCCGCGCTCGACGCGCCGCCGCCCTGGGGCCTGCGGCTCTTCGATGGCGACGCGCCGGCCGATGTCTGGGCCACCGCGCCGCTCGCCCGTCTGCTGGCCGGCGTGGCCGAACCCGGGGTGATCGCCGCGCTGCGCGAGGGCCGGGCGCGCTGGCGCCGGATGTGCCTCGTCCATGGCGATCTGAAGCATGACAATCTGCTGGTCGCGGCGGCGGGCGCGGCGCGGCGGGTGGTGATCGTCGATTGGGAGATGGCACGGCTCGGCGACCCGGCCTGGGATCTCGCCGCGCTTGCCGCGCGCCTGCCGATGGCGGCGCCGGTCGCCGATCCCTGGGGCGAGGAGGCGCTAGCCGGCGCCGCCCGGCTCGTCGCCGCCTACGCGACGGCCAGCGGCCTGCCGGTCGCGGCGCTGGCGCGGCGGATGGTTCTCTTCTGCGGCGCCTGGCTCCTGATGGCGGCGACGCAGCACCGCTCGACATTGCCGGCGGAAAGCATGGAGACGGGCGCCGCCGACCTCGCCGCGCGCGGGCGAGCCACGCTGCTCGACGCCGACCGCCTGACGGCGCTGGTGGAAACGGCGGCGCTGGGAATGGCGGCGCAAGCCTCCTCGGCGCCGTGAGGGCGGACCTCCTGCGCGCGCGGGCCTATCTGCGCCGCCGGCCGGACGCCGGCGAGAGCGAGCTATATGCCGAATGGTATCACGATTCCGAGGCCGGCCCGCGCGACTATCCCGCGCCGGCGGCCTATATGGCCGCGAGCCTCGATCCCGCGCGGTTCGAGGCCGGATGGCGCGTGGCACGCCGCGCGCCCGGCGCCGCCGGCGCGGTCGTCGCGACGCGCGACGGAGACGAGCGGCTGGTGGCGCCGCCCGACTGCGCGCCGGAAACATTCGGCGATCTGGCGCTGCGACCGGGCGCGGCGCTGCGCGTCGATCGGCTCGCCAAGGGCTATCGCGACGGCTTCTGGCATGTCTGGTCCGCCGGCTGGCGTCGCGACGGCGCACCGGCGCGGTTGCGTCGCTTCTATTTCGTCATGGCGCCGGGCGCCGAGACGGTGTTCGCGGCGCGGGTGCTGGCGACCGCGGCCGGCGACGCCGCCTGGTCGATGAAATTCCTGAGCGGCCGGCACGCCGCCGGGCGGCGCGACCGCGCGGTGCTCTATGTCGCGACGCGCGAGCGGCTGGGCGCCGGCTGGCTGCGGGACGCGGTGGCGGCCGGCGCCCCCCTCTGCGCCGGCCGGCCGCCGCCCCTGACCCGGATCGTCGCCGACGGGGTGGGGCAGGCGCCGGATCCCGGCGACGGCGCGAGCTTCGGTCAGGCGGTTTGCCGATGCCTGCTCGACGCGGCGCGCGAGCCGGACGCGCTGCGTGACGAGGCGCGTTGGCTCGCCGCCGCCGTCGCCCGCCTCGGCGCGCTCCTCCCCGCCGGGACGCGACCGTGAGCGCGGCGTCGGAGATCCCCGAGACGGACGCGGAGGCCGCCTTCGCACTGGCGCGCGATCTCGCGGCCGGCGCGGTCTGGGCGGACGGCGTCTGCGCCTTTCACGGCGCCGGCGCGCCGGCGGAGCTTGGCCTGCCGGTGCCGTTTCGCGCCTTTGGCGGCGATCTCTACGAAGGCTCGGCCGGGGTGGCGCGCTTTCTCGCCTGCGTCGCCCGGCTCGGCGGTGACGCGGAACTCGCGCGCGTCGCGCGGGGCGCCATCGGTCACGCCTTCGCCAGGGCCGAGGGCTGGTCGCTGTTTTCCGGCGGGCTCGGCATCGGCCTCGTCGCGCTCGAGCTCGCCGAATGGCTGGAGGCGCCGGATCTGGTGCCGCCCGCCGTGCGTCTGATCGAACGGGCGAGCGCCGCCGCGCTGGCCGAGGCGCGGGCCGGAACGGCGCCGGCCGACCTGCTCGCCGGGCTCGCCGGCGTCGTGCTCGGCCTCGTCGCCGCCGAACCCTACGATCTCGACGGCGACTGGCCGGCGCGGGCGCGCGCGATCGCGTCGGCGCTGGCGGGGCAGGCCGTCCAGCGCGGGGCGGGCCTCGCCTGGCCGCTGGCACCGGGCGGCGAACTCTGCCTCTGCGGCCTCGGCCACGGCGCTTCCGGCGTCGCCCTCGCCTTCGAGGCGCTCGGCGATCCGGCCTTCGCGGCGGCGGCGCGGCGGGCGCGGGCCTTCGAGCGCGGATGGTACGCGCCCGAATTCGGCAGTTGGGCCGATCTTCGGGGCGCGCCAACCAGCTTTCCCGATCTCCCGCCCTGTCCGCGTATGTGGTGCCACGGCTCGGTCGGCATCGCGGCCGAGCGGTTGCGCGCCGATCCCGGCGACCCGCTGGCGCGCGCCGATCTCGCCGGGGCGCTCGCCGGCATTCGTGTCGAGATCGAGGCGCTGGTCGCGGGACCGCGTGGGCCGGCGGCGGGCGACGGGATCAACGGCTCGCAATGCCACGGGCTCGGCGGGATGAGCGACCTCCTGATCGATGTCTGGCTGCGGACGGGAGACGCGGACTGGCTCGCCCTCGCCCGCGCGGCGACCGGCGCGCTGCGCGAGGACGCGCGCCGGCCCGGCGGCTGGCGCTGTGGCGTCCCGGGCGGCGAGGCGACGCCGGGCCTGATGCTCGGCCTCGCCGGCATCGGCTGGGCCCAACTGCGCGCCGCCCATCCCGAGGCGGTGCCGAGCGCCTGGGCGCCGGCGCCCGGTCGCGTGCTCGCAGGAACGCCGACGCGGTGATCAGCGGACTCCGGCGGGCAGACCGCGGCGGGTAGGTTCAGGCGGGCGGGGCCTCGATTTCGACGATTTCGTCGAGGAGCGGCGAGAGATCCTCGATCCGGTCGGCCACCACATGAATCACCATGCCGTCGCGTTGCAGCCGGCCCGTCACCTTCAGGCAGCGGCCGGCGATCACCGCGCGGCGGAAGCGCTCGAAGACGCCGGCCCAGATCACGATATTGGCGACGCCGGTCTCGTCCTCGAGCGTGACGAAGATCACGCCCTTCGCGGTGCCCGGCCGCTGGCGGCAGATCACGAGGCCCGCCACCGCCACCCGCGCGCCGTCCGGCACCCGGCCGAGGTCGCCTGCGACAAGGCAGTGGGGCGGCCGCGGCCAAGGCGCGGCGTCGGGACGAAGGGGGAGTGTCGAGACCATGAACAAAAGTGGAACATTTTCGGGCCGATGGCAAGCGGACCGAAGGCGTCCCATGGCCCAGCTTGTCGCTTGCCACGGCGGTGGCGATGTGCGACACACGAAAAAGTCAGACGCGGGACACTCTTGCAAGCCTCTGTTATCTCAACCCTCTCGCTCGACCCGCGGCCGAGGATCGGCGGTGCGCAGGGTTCTCCGAACGGAGCCGTGGCGTGGAACTGATCACCGAGACCGACGCGCTGGCGCGGTTCTGCGCGACCTGCGCGGATCAGCCCTATGTCACCGTCGACACCGAGTTCCTGCGCGAGCGGACCTACTACGCCCAGCTCTGCCTGGTGCAGCTGGCCCGGCCCGGCAAGGGCGACGAGGGCGCGGTGCTGATCGATACGCTGTCGGACAGGCTGTCGCTGGAGCCGCTCTACGATCTCTTCCGCGCGCCCGGCGTGGTGAAGGTGTTCCACGCGGCGCGGCAGGATCTCGAGATCTTCCAGATCGAGGCCGGCGTCCTGCCGGCGCCGTTCTTCGACACCCAGGTCGCGGCGATGGTCTGCGGCTATGGCGATCAGGTCGGCTACGAGACGCTGGCGCGGCAGATCGCGCGGGCGTCGATCGACAAGTCCTCGCGCTTCACCGACTGGAGCCGGCGCCCGCTCAGCGCGGCGCAGATGGCCTACGCGGCGGCCGACGTGACCCATCTGCGCCGGATCTACGAGGTGCTGGCCAGCCGCCTGGCCGAGACCGGGCGCGGCGCCTGGCTGGAGGAGGAACTCGCGGTCCTGACCGATCCCGAGACCTATCGCACCGATCCCGATCAGGCCTGGACCCGCCTGCGCACCCGGTCGAACGCGCCGCGCTTCATCGCCGCGCTGGTCGAGCTCGCCAAGTTCCGCGAGCGCCTGGCGCAGAGCAAGAACGTGCCGCGCAGCCGGATCCTGAAGGACGACGCGCTGCTCGAACTCGCCGCGAACCGGCCGAAGAACCACGACGATCTCGGCAAGGCGCGGCTGCTGCTGCGCGAGGCGCGGCGGGGCGAGGTCGCCGACGGCATTCTCGCGGCGGTGGCGGCGGCCGAGGCGATGCCGGCCTCGGCGATCCCGTCCTCGCCAGAGCAGCCGGCGCGCAAGCCGGGCGCCGAGGCGTTGGCCGATCTCCTGCGGGTGCTGCTGAAGGCCCGCGCCGACGCCGAGGGCGTGGCCCAGCGGCTGATCGCCTCCAGCGCCGATCTCGACGCGCTGGCGGCGGGCGAACTCGAGGCCGTTCCGGCGATGCACGGCTGGCGCTACGAGGTCTTCGGGCGCGACGCGGAGCGGCTGCGCGACGGCGAGATCGCGCTCTCGGCCCAGGGCGGCGCCGTGCGGGTGGTGCCTCTGGCCTGACAGGCTCCGGGCGCCCGGAGCCTTGCGCCGTCCTCAGAGCGTGGGGATGTCGGTGGCGAGCACGGGCGGCGGCGCCGGCGTAACCGGCGCGGTCACCGTGATCACATTCTGGCCGCCGCGCACGCGAAAGCCGGTGATCGGCTTCATCAAGCGGTTGGGATAGAAGGCCGCGGCGCTCAGGGCGCGGGTGCGCTCGGGGCCGATGGCACCCGGCGTCGCCGGCGGGATCGCGACGAGTTCCAGCGAGACGATGCCGGCGGCGTCGGGCTTGCCGTCGTTCAGGGGCAGCAGCGCCGCCTCGTAGAATCCTTGCGTCGGCGAGACGCCCTCGACCCGGAGGATGACGCCGGAGGCCGCGCGCTCGGCCACCGCGAGCCGAAGCGGCAGCGGCACGGGATCAGGCGTCTCGTCCGCGCTGGTGGCGCCGTAGTTGGCATTCGCATTGCCTTCGCGCCCGAGAAAGCCCGGAATGCCGACCGAGCAGCCCGCCAACAGCAGCCCGGCGAGGAGCAGCGCCGCCCGCGCCATCGCCGCGCCCGCTTCGGGCCGGTCATGCCTCGAACTCGTCATGCCTGTGCTCGTCCTGCCCCGCGGCTCCACCGGCGTCTCGTCCGCGCCGGTTTCGCGCGCCCGTCCGGTTCCCCGGGATAAACGGCGCGGCGGCGGTTGGGAAGCGCAAATCCGGCGCGGACGGAAAGCGCTTCCGGCTCCGGATCGGAAAGCGCTCTGGATCTCGGGCGCGCGACGCCCTAAATCGCGGAAGAAACCCCCGGGAACGGACAACGCCTTGGCCAGCGCGCGCTTCGAGGATATCGCCACGGACTTTTCGCTCCTCGACGACTGGGAGGATCGCTATCGCTATGTCATCGACCTCGGCCGCGCGATGCCGCCGCTCGACGACGCGCTGCGGGTGCCGGCGACCAAGGTCGAGGGCTGCGCGAGCCAGGTCTGGATCGCGCCGCGGATCGATGGCACCGGGCGGAGCGCGGTGTTCGATTTCGCCGGCGACAGCGACGCGATGATCGTCCGGGGACTGATCGCCGTGCTGCACGCGCTCTATTCGGGGCTGATGCCGGAGGAAATCCTCGCGGTGGACGCGCCGGCCGCGCTTGGGCGGCTCGGGCTTGACGCCCATCTTTCCGCGCAGCGCTCGAACGGGCTGCGCGCCATGGTCGCGCGCATCCGCGCCATCGCCGAAACCACGCTCAACAACGCCTGAGAGGGGCCGTCATGACGTCGCTGGAGACTTTGCTCGGAACCTGCGACTGGCTGATGGCCGACGGGGCGACGGGGACCAACCTCTTCAACATGGGGCTGGAGGCGGGCGAGGCGCCCGAACTCTGGAACGAGGTCGAGTCGGGGAAGGTCCGCGCGCTCTACGAAGGCGCGGCCTCCTCGGGCAGCGATATCTTTCTGACCAACAGCTTCGGCGGCAATGCGAGCCGGCTGCGGCTGCATGACGCCGCCGCGCGCGTATTCGATCTCAACCGGATCGCGGCGGAGATCGCTCGCGAGGTGGCGGACGCGGCCGGGCGGCCGGTGGTGGTCGCGGGCTCGATGGGGCCGACCGGCGAGATCATGGCGCCGCTCGGGCCACTGACGAGCGAGACGGCGGCGGACATGTTCGAGGAGCAGGCGCGCGGGCTGCTCGCCGGAGGCGCCGACGTGCTTTGGGTGGAGACGATCTCGGCGCCCGAGGAATTCGAGGCGGCCTCGATCGGCATCGCGCGCACCGGCGCGCCCTGGTGCGGCACGATGAGCTTCGACACGGCCGGGCGGACGATGATGGGCCTGACCTCGGCCGATCTGGCGCGGCTGGTCGAGCGGCTCCCCTGTCCGCCGCTCGCCTTCGGTGCCAATTGCGGCGTCGGCGCCTCGGATCTGCTGCGCACCGTGCTCGGCTTCGCGGAGGCCGAACCGCGGCTGCCGGTGATCGCCAAGGGCAACGCCGGGATCCCGAAATTCGTCGAAGGACGCATCACCTACGACGGCACGCCGGAATTGATGGCGGAATACGCGGTGCTGGCGCGCGATTGCGGCGCGAAGATCATCGGCGGCTGCTGCGGCACCACGCCGGCGCATCTCAAGGCCATGCGCGCGGCGCTCGAGGCGGCGCCGCGCGGGCCGCGTCCCGATCTCGATACCATCGCGGCGGCGCTCGGTGGCTTCTCCAGCGCCTCGGACGGGCTGACCGGCGCGCCGATCAGCCGCGAGCGCCGGCGCCGGCGGGGCTGAGGCGCGCTTTCCGATCCGAGGGGGCTCCCGCGGGCTTCGCCCTTGGGCCCGGCGGCCGCCGTCGCGGCCGCCAAGGGAGCGGCCTGTTGGCCGCGAGTCATCTTTCTCCCCGCCCTTTGGCGGGGCCCCTCGTCCTGCCCGATAGGAATTCTGCCAATATGAAACTGGAAGAAGCCCCAGTGGCGGCGTGGTCGCGCTGGGCTTCCGGCGCGCTGGAGGGCTGAGCCCCGGGTCGGCGAAGAGGAGCGTGGAGATCAGCCGAGGGGCTTGATCATCAGGAGCCAGGCATCGCTGTCGCAGGACCAGCCGTCCTTCACGATCGGGGCGGTCGCAGCCTCGCGGTAGCCGAGGCTCTGATAGAGCCGGCGGGCCTCGGTGTTGCCGTCGGCGACGATCAGGCTCATCGCCGACGGGCCGCCGCCCCTGGCCTCGAACTCGGCATTGGCCGCGCTTTCGGCTTCGACCATCAGGTGGCGCGCGACGCCCCGGCGGCGGAAGGTCGGGTCGGTGGCGATCGCCAGCACGTAGCGGGTGCCGAGCGCCTGGTTCTCCAGCGCCTGCAGCGGGCGGAACATCGGCGGCAGGTCGTCGAGCGGCTCCGGCGCCGCGCCAATCCGGTAAGCGACGAGGCCGCCGGCGACGGAGCCGCCGACCTCGGCCATGGTCGCGTTGCGCCAGGAAAAGACGCCTTCGTCGCGCGCGGCGCGGTCCGCGCCGAAGGGGATCGGATCCTCGCCGGGCGCCGCCATCTGCGCCCAGACATGCGAGGCGAGCCCTTCGCTCGCCAGATCGATGAAGCGGGCGAGATCGGCGGCGTCGGATGGTCGTGCCCGGCGAGACGTCACGGTTAGGGTGGTCTCCGGCGGGGCCATTGGCATCGCTCCTCTGTTCGCTGGCAGCCGCCGCGTTCGGGGCTGGAGGCGCCGGCCGGTTCGCGCTAGCCTTCGGCCGATCGCGGGATCGCGCGGACCTGATTTCGGAAAATTCTACCATGGGCGCAAGCGGGTCGGAAGCCGGCATCGGGAAGGCCCCGCGCTGATGGCGGCCGGCCGGCCGATCCTCTGCGTCGGGGCCGCGCATTGGGATCTGATCGCCCGCGCCGCCGCGCCACTCGAGCCCGGCGCCGACGTGCCCGGCCGGATCGCCCGCCAGCCGGGCGGCGTGGCGCTGAACGTGGCACTGGCGCTCTCCGCGCTCGGCCGCTCCGTGGCGCTGCTCGCCGCCGTCGGCCGCGACGCGGCGGGCGCCGATCTGCTCGCCGAGGCCGAAAGCCGCGGGGTCGTCACCACGCATGTGACCCGGATCGCGGGGCCGAGCGACCTCTATGTCGCGATCGAGGACGCGGCCGGCGAGATCTTCGCCGCGGTCGCCGACTGCCGCCGGCTGGAGGCGGCCGGAACCGAGATCTCGCGCCCGCTCCGCGACGGGACGCTGGCCGGGCCCGGCACGCCATGGACCGGCGATGTCGTGGTCGATGGCAACCTGTCCGAAGCGGCGCTGATCGAGATCGCCGGCGCCGTGGCCGGACGGCTCGCCATCGTGCCGGCGAGCCCGGCCAAGGCCGCGCGGCTGGCGCCGCTGCTCGGCCGGGTCCGGGCGACGCTCTATGTCAATCGGCGCGAGGCCGAGGCGATCCTCGGCACCGCGCTGCCCGACAGCGCCGCCGCCGCCGTCGCCCTCCGCGACCGCGGCGCACACGAGGTCGTGGTCACCGACGGCGCCGCGCCGGCCGCCGAGGCGAGCGCGGCCGGGCTCGTCTCGATCGCGCCGCCGAGGGTCGTGACGCGCGGCCTGACCGGCGCCGGCGACCGGTTCCTCGCCGCCCATCTCGCGGCGCGCGAGGACGGCCTGCCGCCGGACGCCGCGCTGCGCGCCGCCGTCGATGCTTCCGTCGCCCACATATCCGCCGAGGTGCCATGATCGACCGAGCCCGTCTCGCCCCGCCGCTCACCTTCTCGGCCGAGGCCGCGACGGGAATCGCGAGGGCCGCGCCGATGGTCGCGCTCGAATCGACCATCATCACCCATGGCATGCCCTACCCCGCCAATCTCGAGACCGCCCGCGCGGTCGAGGCGGAGGTGCGGGCCACCGGCGCGGTCCCGGCGACGATGGCGGTGATGGGCGGGCGGATCCATGTCGGCCTGGAGCCCGATGAACTCGAAGCGCTGGCGATGGCGCGGGACGTGGCCAAGCTGTCGCGGGCCGATCTGGCGGTGGCGCTCGCCATGGGCTGGACCGGCGCGACCACGGTCGCGGCGACGATGATCTGCGCCGATCTCGCCGGGATCGAGGTCTTCGCCACCGGTGGCATCGGCGGCGTGCATCGCGGCGCGGAGCGGAGCTTCGACATCTCGGCCGATCTGGAGGAGCTGGCGCGGACGGCGGTGACCGTCGTGGCGAGCGGGGCGAAGGCGATCCTCGACCTGCCGAAGACGCTGGAACTGCTTGAAACCAAGGGCGTTCCGGTGATCGCCTATCGCCAGGACGCGTTGCCCGCCTTTTGGTCGCGCGACGCCGGCCTGCGCGCGCCATTGCGGCTCGACACGGCCGCCGAGATCGCGGCGGCGCACCGGACGCGGGCGAGACTTGGGTTGGAAGGCGGGCAACTCGTCGCCAATCCGATCCCGGCGGCGGCCGAAATTCCGACCGCCGAGATGGCGCCCCATATCGAAGCCGCGCTGGCCGAGGCGGAGGCGGCCGGCATCGCGGCCAAGGCCGTGACGCCGTTCCTGCTCGCCCATATCGGCGCGCGCACAGGCGGCGCGGCGCTCGCCGCCAATATCGCGCTGGTGCGAAACAACGCGCGGCTCGGCGGCGAAATCGCGGTGGCGCTCGCCGCCCTGCCATAGCGCGATTTCCAATCGGACGGGATCGTCCAATGGCGGGGAGATCGTGACATTTCAAGGGTCCGGAGCGGGCGGCCCGGTTCCGACGGATCGGGCGCCGCTCCGGAGATCCGACCGAATGGCCGCTATTTCACCGTGACCTTGGTCATGAAGTCGGGCGCGTCGACCATGCCGTTCGCGCCGGCGCCGCGCTGGATCGCATCGACCACCTCCATGCCGGAGATCACCTGTCCGACGACGGTATACTGGCCGTCGAGAAACGGCGCCGGGGCGAACATGATGAAGAATTGCGAATTGGCGCTGTCCGGGCTCTGCGACCGCGCCATTCCCACCGTGCCGCGCTCGAACTTCAGGTCGGAGAACTCGGCCGGCAGATCGGCCATCGGCGAGCCGCCCATGCCGGCGCGGCCGGAGGCGAAGGCCTGCTTCGTGCCGAATTCCACGTCGCCGGTCTGGGCCATGAAGCCCTCGATCACCCGATGGAAGGCGACATTGTCATAGGCGCCCTCCTTGGCGAGCGCCTTGATCCGCTCGACATGTTGGGGGGCGATCTTGGGCAGCAGCTCGATCTCGATCACGCCGTTCGCCGCGCCCGCGACTTCGATCACCAACGTATCGCCGGGCTCCACGGCGCCGACCATTCCGCCGGTCGTTCCAGCGAGACCGAGCGCGGCGATCAGCGCGAGAAAGCTCCGCCGGATCATGCGTCGCCCGCCACTTTGACCGAGACCATCCGGTCCGGTGTGCGCGGCGGCTCGCCGCGGGTGATCGCATCGACATGCTCCATGCCCGCGATGACCCGGCCCCAGACGGTATATTGCCCGTTCAGGAAATGGCCGTCCTTGAACATGATGAAGAACTGCGAATTGCCGCTGTTCGGATTCTGGCTGCGCGCCATGCCGACCACGCCGCGGTCGAAGGGCAGCTTGGAGAACTCGGCCGGCAGGTTCGGCTGCTTCGAGCCGCCGGTGCCGGCGCGGCGCAGGTCGAACCCATCCTCCATGTCGCCATGGGCGACGTCGCCGGTCTGCGCCATGAAACCGTCTATCACCCGGTGAAAGGCGACATTGTCGTATTCCCCGGCCCGTGCCAGCGCCTTGATCTGCGCCACGTGCTTCGGCGCGACGTCCGGCAGCATCTGGATCAGCACCTCGCCCCCGGCCAGTTCCACGACCAGCGTGTTCTCCGGGTCCGCGATCTCCGCCATCATTCCCTCCTGGCTTCTGTCGCGCGAGACCCTAAGGGTTCACGGCGGCCGGGGAAAGGCCAGACGCGGCGTGAATTCGGTCTTCCTGTGCCGCGGAGGGGTCAGATCCGCTTCAGCCGCTTCGGCTTCACCGGCACGATGGCGAAGCGTTCGGCCAGCGCGGCGGCGATCCGCGGCGGGACAAAGCCGCTCACATCGCCGCCAAGGCGCGCGATCTCCTTCACGAGACGCGAGGCGATCGCCTGGTAGTGCGCGTCGGCCATGAGGAAGACCGTCTCGACATCGTCGTTCATCGCGCGGTTCATTCCGACCATCTGGAACTCGTATTCGAAATCCGAGACCGCGCGCAGGCCGCGGATGATCATGTTGGCACCGACATCCTCGGCGCAGTGGATAAGCAGGTTCTCGAAGGGATGGACGACGATCTCGACGCCCAGCGCCGCTCCGATCGGCTTGCACTCGTACTCCACCATCTCCACCCGCTCCTCCAGATTGAAGAGCGGGCCCTTGTCGCGATTGATCGCGATGCCGATCACCAGCCGTTCGACCAGGCTGCAGGCTCGGGTGATGATATCGACATGACCGAGGGTGATCGGGTCGAAAGTCCCCGGATAGAGTCCGACCGACATCGCCCGCCTCCCATGCATGATATTCAGCCACGCAACATTATCGCGGGGCGACGGTCAAGTCGTTCCGACCCAAAGCCTGCCCGAAGCGCCAGCCTACCAGGAATTGGCGATCATGCCGGTCAGCGCGGAATTCTCCTGCTGGATTTCGGTGATCCGCGCCTTGACCACGTCGCCGATCGAGATGACGCCGATCATCCGGTTGTTCTCGATCACCGGCATGTGGCGGAAGCGGCCTTCCGACATCTTCTCCATCACGGAATTCGCCGTGTCGTCCGGGTGACAGCCGATCACGGACGAGGTCATCAGTTCATCGACCTGCGAGGTGAGCACACCCGCGCCGGCGGTGCCGAGGGCCCGGACGATGTCGCGCTCGCTGAGAATTCCGTCGACGATTTCCCCGTCGCCGCTGACGATCACCGCGCCGATCCGGTTCTTGGCCAGGATCTCCGTGGCCGTCTTGATGGTATCGGACGGCTTTACCGTCAGAATCTGGCGGATCTGCTTGGTTCCGATAATATTCCGAACGATCATGGCCTCCCCCCGGACATTTTAAAGACGTGACAAGTAAACTCTCCCCGCCGCGACCGTGTGTGTCAAGGCGGACAATCCGCCAAGGCGTCGCGCATCCGGTCGACCACCACCTCCGCCATGCGATTGATTCGCGCCACGCGGGCGTCGTCGAGGTGCCGCACGAGATAGAAAGCGCGGGTGAGCCGGATTTCCTGCGGCAATACGACGCGAAGCTCGGGATGCGCGCGGGCGACGAAATCGGGCAGGATGCAGATGCCGACGCCGCTGAGGCACCAGCGGAGTTGCATGATCAGGCTGTTCGAGGTCAGCGCCGGCTCGGCCTCGCGCCCGAGCAGCGCGTAATAGTCGAGCTCCTTGTCGAAGATCATGTCCGAGATATAGCCGATTCCTCGCAACCCGTTCAGGTCGCGAAGGTCGCGCACCGGGCCGAGGCCCTGGAGCACGTCCGCGCGGAGATAAAGATGCAGGCGATAGTCGGCGATCTTGCGCACGGTCAGCCGGCCGGCCGAGGGCGGCGAGACGGTGATGGCCAGATCCGCCTCCCGCCTGCTGAGCGAAAACATGCGGGGCAGCGCCACCGCCTGCACCTGCAGGTCGGGATTGTCGCGGCTGAGCGCGTCGCAGGCCTCGATCAGCAGATAGTTCGACACCCCGTCCGGCGCCCCGATCCGCACTGTCCCGGACAGGCGCTCGGAATGGCCGCCCACCTCCTCGGTCGCCGCCGAGACATGGTTTTCGATCGCCTGCGCATAGTCCATCAGTGCCTGCCCCGCCTCGGTCATCGCATAGCCCTGCGGGCTGCGGTCGAAGAGTTTCGCGCCCAAAGCCTCCTCGAGCGCTGTGATCCGGCGACCCACCGTCGCCGGATCGAGCCCCAGCAGCTTGCCCGCCAACATCAGCCTCGCATGCCTGGCGACTGCGAGGAACACCCGCATGTCATCCCATTTCATCGCATTTTTTTGCACGACGTCCCCACCCACGAGGGGGATCATAGTGCGATTTTGCAATTCGTCCTTGAGTTTTTTTTTTGACCTGTGCGACCGATCGAAACCCGCTAGGGTCGGCGCGGAAAAGCCTTTGGGGAAAACCATGCGTGAAATCGGCCATTTCATCAACGGCGCGCGTGTGCCCGGAACCTCCGGCCGCTTCGCCGATGTCTATAATCCAGCCACCGGCGAGGTTCAGGCCCGCGTCGCGCTGGCCAGCGCCGCCGAGATCGACACGGCGGTGAAGGGCGCGGCGATCGCCCAGCCGTTCTGGGGCGCGACCAACCCGCAGCGCCGCGCGCGGGTGCTGATGAAATTCGTCGACCTGCTCAATCGGGACATGGACAAGCTCGCCACCGCGCTGAGCCGCGAGCATGGCAAGACCCTGCCCGACGCCAAGGGCGACGTGATCCGCGGGCTCGAGGTCGCGGAATTCTGCGTCGGCGCCCCGCACCTGATGAAGGGCGAGTTCACCGACGCCGCCGGTCCCGGCATCGACATGTATTCGCTGCGCCAGCCGCTCGGCATCGCCGCCGGGATCACGCCGTTCAACTTTCCCGCGATGATCCCGATGTGGAAATTCTGCCCGGCGATCGCCGCTGGCAACGCCTTCATCCTGAAGCCGAGCGAGCGCGATCCCTCCGTGCCGCTGATGCTCGCCGAATTGATGCTGGAGGCGGGCCTGCCGGACGGCGTGCTGCAGGTGGTCAACGGCGACAAGGAAGCGGTGGACGCCATCCTCGACCATCCCGAGATCGCCGCCGTCGGCTTCGTCGGCTCAACGCCGATCGCGCAATATATCTATGGCCGGGGCTGTTCCGCCGGCAAGCGCGTGCAATGTTTCGGCGGTGCCAAGAACCACATGATCATCATGCCCGACGCCGACCTCGACCAGGCGGTGGACGCGCTGGTCGGCGCGGGCTACGGCGCCGCGGGCGAGCGCTGCATGGCGATCTCGGTCGCGGTGCCCGTGGGCGAGGAGACCGCCGACCGGCTGATCGAGGCGCTGATCCCGCGTGTCGAGTCCCTGAAGATCGGTCCCTATACCGCTGGCAACGATGTTGATTTCGGCCCGGTCGTTACCAAGGCGGCGCAGGAGCGCATCCTCGGCCTCATCGACAGGGGCGTTGAGCAGGGCGCGAAGCTGGTGGTCGACGGGCGCGGTTTCCGGATGCAGGGTTACGAGAACGGGTTCTTCGTCGGCGCCTGTCTCTTCGACCGCGTCACGACCGACATGGACATCTATCGACAGGAAATCTTCGGCCCCGTGCTCTCGACGGTGCGCGCGCGAAGCTACAACGAGGCGCTCGATATCACCATGCGCAACGAGTACGGCAACGGCACCGCGATCTTCACCCGCGACGGCGACACCGCCCGCGACTTCGCCGCCAGGGTCAATGTCGGCATGGTCGGGATCAATGTGCCGATCCCGGTGCCGCTCGCTTATCACACCTTCGGCGGCTGGAAGAAATCGGCCTTCGGCGATCTGAACCAGCACGGACCGGACGCCTTCCGCTTCTATACCCGCACCAAGACCGTGACCGCGCGCTGGCCATCCGGCACCAAGGAGGGTGCCAGCTTCTCGATCCCGACGATGGACTGATACGGCGGAGAACGGCCATGGACTTCGACCTCTCTCAGCGACCGGTGCGATACCTTGGCCGAGGCTCGCGCCGATGAGTGGGGATGCCGCGGGCGCTCTCGAGATCCGCGTCGAGGGCCGGGCCGGGCGGATCACCCTCACCCGGCCGGAGGCGCTGAACGCGCTCAGCCATGCGATGATCGCCCCGATCAGCGCGGCGCTCGACGCCTGGCGCGCTGATCCGGCGGTCGCGCTCGTGCTTTTCGACGCCGCCGGCGACCGCGCCTTCTGCGCCGGCGGCGATATCGCCGAGGTCTATGCCTACGGACGTCGGGGCGCGTTCGACATCGCCCAGCGTTTCTGGGCCGACGAATACCGGATGGACGCGCGGGTCGCGCGCTATCCGAAGCCGATCGTCACGCTGGCGCAGGGTTTCGTGATGGGCGGCGGCGTTGGTATCGCCGGAAACGCCGGCTACCGGATCGTCGGCGAAAGCAGCCGGGTCGCCATGCCGGAATGCGCTATCGGCCTGATCCCGGATGTCGGAGGCAGCCAGCTGCTCGCGAAGGCGCCGGGTCGGCTCGGTGAATATCTCGGGCTGACCGGCCACCGGATGGACGCTGGCGAGGCGATCCATTGCGGCTTCGCCGACAGCTTCGTGCCGCTGTCCGACTGGCCCCGCCTCACCGCCGACCTCCGCGACGGCGACCCCGCCGCGATCCGCGCCTATTCGGTGGCGCCGCCGTCGTCCGCCCTGCCGGAGCTGCGCGATCCGATCGACGACGCCTTCTCCGCGCCTGATCTGGCCACCCTCGCCGCCCGGCTGGAGGCGAGCGACTGGGGCCATGGCGTGTTGAAGATCCTGCGGCGGCAATGCCCGCTGTCAATGGCCTGCACGCTCGCCCTCGTGCGCGCGGCGCGGGCCGAGCCGGGGATCGAGCGCGCGCTCGCCCGCGAATACCGTTTCACCTACCGCGCCTCGAGCGAGGGCGAGTTTCTGGAAGGCGTGCGCGCGGCGATCATCGACAAGGACCGCGCGCCCCGATGGCGTGACGAGATCGACGAAGTCAATTCGGCATCCGTGGCGCGGATGCTCGCACCGCTCGGGCCGGACGAACTCGTCCTGGCATAGGAGGCACATGAAATGGAGATCGGCTTCATCGGGCTCGGCAACATGGGCGCGCCGATGGCCCGCAACCTGGTCGCCGCGGGCCACGCCGTCACCGGCTTCGACCTCGCCGAGATCGCGATCGAGGGCGTGGCCCGCGCGACGTCCGCCGCCGGCGCGACCGCCGGCTGCGACGTGGTGGTCACCATGCTGCCGGACGGCGTCGTGCTGCGCGCGGTCTATGCCGAGATCGTACCCATCGCCCGGCCCGGCGCGCTGTTCATCGACTGCTCGACGGTCGATGTCGAGAGCGCCCGCGCCGTCGCCGCGCTGGCCGCCAGCGACGGACTCGAGGCGCTCGACGCGCCGGTCTCGGGCGGCAGCGGCGGGGCGGCGGCGGGTACGCTCACCTTCATGGTGGGCGGACCGGAACCGGCTTTCGCCCGCGGCCTGCCGCTCTTCGAGGTGATGGGCAGCCGCGCGGTGCATTGCGGCGACTCCGGCGCCGGGCAGACGGCGAAGATCTGCAACAACATGATCGTCGGCGCCACGATGATCGCGGTCTGCGAGGGCTTCTCGCTGGCGGAGAAGCTCGGGCTCGACCCGAACAAGCTCTATGACGTGGTCTCGACCTCCTCCGGCTCCTGCTGGGCGGTGACGACCTATTGCCCCGTGCCGGGGGTCGGGCCGGTCAGCCCGGCCGACAACGACTATCGCCCCGGCTTCGCGGCCGAACTGATGCTCAAGGACATGCGGCTCAGCCAGCGCGCCGCCATCGCCGTCGATGCCAGTACCCCGCTCGCCGCCCACGCCACCGGCTTCTACGAGGCACTGGTCGAAGCCGGCGGCGGCGGCCGCGACTTCTCCGCCGTCTATCCCGGCATCGCATCGCGCGGCCGCGACTGACGCGCCGCGAACCCGGCGGCTCCGCGTGATCCGATCGTTCCCGTCACGAACGCGACCGTCATGCCGGACAAAAACAAGCACCCCGCGACGCGCGAGCAGAGCAAGCGCGGCAGGCGTGATCGCCGACGCTCCGCGGCCGGAAAGCGCTACTCCGCGGCGACGCGGCGGGGCGCGAGCATCGGTTTCAGATAGGCGCCGGTGTGGCTCTCCTTCACCCGCGCGATCGCCTCCGGCGTGCCGGCGCCGACGATCATGCCGCCACCGTCACCGCCCTCCGGGCCGATGTCGATGATCCAGTCCGCCGTCTTGATCACATCGAGATTGTGCTCGATCACTACCACCGAATTGCCCTGCTCCACCAGCTCGTGCAGCACCTCGAGCAGTTTCTTCGTATCCTCGAAATGCAGGCCCGTCGTCGGCTCGTCGAGGATGTAGAGCGTCCGCCCGGTCGAGCGCCGCGCCAGCTCCTTCGACAGCTTCACCCGCTGCGCCTCGCCCCCCGACAGCGTCGTCGCCTGCTGCCCGACCTTGATGTAGCCGAGGCCGACCCGCATCAGCGTCGTCATCTTCTCGCGGATCGAGGGGACGGCGGCGAAGAACTCCTCCGCGTCCTCCACCGTCATGTCGAGGACATCGGCGATGCTCCTGCCCTTGAACAGCACCTCGAGCGTCTCGCGGTTGTACCGCTTGCCGTGGCAGGTCTCGCAGGTCACGTAGACATCCGGCAGGAAGTGCATCTCGATCTTGATGACCCCGTCGCCCTGGCACGCCTCGCAGCGCCCGCCCTTGACGTTGAAACTGAACCGCCCGGGCTTGTAGCCCCGCGCCTTGCTCTCCGGCAGGCCGGCGAACCAGTCGCGGATCGGGCCGAAGGCGCCGGTATAGGTCGCGGGGTTCGAGCGCGGCGTGCGGCCGATCGGCGACTGGTCGATATCGATGACCTTGTCGAGATTTTCGAGGCCGGAAATCTCGTCGGCCGGCGCCGGCGTCTGTCGCGCGCCGTTCAGCCGGGCCGAGGCGGTCTTGAACAAGGTCTCGATGGTCAGCGTCGACTTGCCGCCGCCCGACACACCGGTGACGCAGGTGAAGGTGCCGAGCGGAAAGCTCGCCGTCACCCCGCGCAGATTGTTGCCGGTGGCGTTCTTCACCACGATCTTCCTGCCGTTGCCCTTGCGCCGGACAGATGGCACCGCGATCTCGCGCACGCCGGTGAGATACTGGCCGGTCACCGAATCCGGGTTCGCCGCGACCTCGGCCGGCGTGCCTTCGGCGATGATCCGGCCGCCATGCACACCGGCGCCCGGCCCGATGTCGATCACATGATCGGCCTCGCGGATCGCCTCCTCGTCATGCTCGACGACGATCACCGTGTTGCCCGCGTCGCGCAGGTTCTTCAGCGTGGTCAGGAGCCGGCCATTGTCACGCTGGTGCAGGCCGATCGATGGTTCGTCCAGCACATAGAGCACGCCGGACAGCCCACTGCCGATCTGGCTGGCCAGCCGGATCCGCTGACTCTCGCCGCCCGACAGCGTCCCGGCGTTACGCGCCAGCGTCAGATAGTCGAGCCCGACATTGACCAGGAACCCCAGCCGCTCGCGGATCTCCTTCAGGATCGCCCGGGCGATCTCATTGCGCTGCGCGGTCAACGCCGCCGGCACCGTCTCGACCCAGGCAAAGGCCTCGCGGATCGACATCCGCACCACCTCGCCGACATGCAGAAGCTGCCCGGGCCCGCCGCTGGCGGGACCGATCCTGACCGCCAGCGCCTCGGGTTTCAGGCGGAATCCATGGCAGGCGCCGCAGGGCCGGTTGTTCTGATAGCGCTCCAGATCCTCGCGTGACCAGCTCGAGTCCGTCTCGCGATAGCGCCGCTCCATATTGGGGATCACGCCCTCGAAGGCGCGGCTGATCTCGTAGACCCGCCCGCCCTCGTCATAGCGGAAGCGGACTTCCTCGCCGCCCGAACCGTAGAGCAGCACCTCCTTGGCGCGGTCGGGCAGGTCGCGCCAGCGCACGGCCTTGTCGAAACCGAAATGCTTGGCCAGCGCCTCGATGGTCTGGCGATAGTAGGGTGACTGGCCCTTCGACCAGGGTGCGATCGCCCCCCGCAGCAGCGGCAGGCTCTCGTCCGGCACGATCAGCCGGGGATCGAAGAACAGCTCCACCCCCAGCCCGTCGCAGACCGGACAGGCCCCGAACGGCGCGTTGAACGAAAACAGCCGCGGCTCGATCTCCGGGATGGTGAAACCGGAGACCGGGCAGGCGAAATTCTCGGAAAAGGTGATGCGCTCGGGCTCCGGCGCCTCGGCGCCCTCCGCCGCGACCGGCGCGGTCTCGAGGATGGCGATGCCGTCGGCGAGGTCGAGCGCGGTGCGCAAGCTGTCGGCGAGCCGTGTTTCCAGACCTTCGCGCACGACGATGCGGTCCACCACCACGTCGATATTGTGCCGGTATTTCTTGTCGAGCTCGGGCGGCGTGTCCAGGTCGTGGAATTCGCCATTCACCTTGACGCGCTGGAAGCCCTTCTTCTGAAGCTCCTGAAATTCCTTGCGATACTCGCCCTTGCGGTCCCGCACGATCGGCGCCAGCAGATAGGCCCGCGTCCCCTCCGGCAGGGCCATGGTGATATCGACCATCTGGCTTACCTGCTGCGCCTCGATCGGCAGGCCGGTCGTCGGGCTGTAGGGCGTGCCGACCCGCGCGAACAGGAGACGCAGATAGTCGTAGATCTCGGTCACGGTGCCGACCGTCGAGCGCGGGTTCTTCGAGGTGGTCTTCTGCTCGATCGAGATCGCGGGGCTGAGGCCGGAAATATGGTCCACATCCGGCTTCTGCATCATGTCGAGGAACTGCCGGGCATAGGCCGACAGGCTCTCCACATAGCGGCGCTGGCCCTCGGCATAGATCGTATCGAAGGCGAGGCTGGACTTGCCGGAACCGCTGAGTCCGGTGATCACCACCAGCTGATCGCGGGGGATGTCGATGTTTATCGATTTCAGGTTGTGCTCGCGCGCGCCGCGGATCTCGATGAACTTCTGTTCGGGCATTCTACCGATCTCCAGACGACAGGCGCCATATAACGCCCCGGACCGATTTTACGAGTCCGGAGTCTGAGAACAAAACGGGATCGAATGCAAGCGCGAAGCTACTCCCCCGCGACCGGGGACGTTTTCATCCGCGCCTCGCGCTCCCACGATCGCAGCCAGGCATGGCCATATGCGGCGAGGTAGAGCGACGCCACCGCGGCGATCAGCACCAACGTGCGCCCGAACTCCGAAAGATCGAATTTCGGGACCAGCGTGGCGAGCAGATAGAAGACCAGGATATGCCAGCTGAAGACATGAAGCGAATGCTGACCGAGCACCACGAGGAACCGGCGCGAGAACAGCCAGGCCAGCAGCGTCGAGGCCGTCCTGATCCAGCGGTCGCGGTCGGATACTCCGATCCTGAGCATCCAGACCACGACGAAAAGATCGATGAGAAAGGCGATCGGGTAGATCGAGGTCAAGAGGCCGCGGTCCGATCGCGCGTTGAACGCGGCGCTGAACTCATCGCCCAGCATCTCCCAGTTCACCGTCCGGTACAGCAGGCCGAGCAGGAAGATCGCGACCAGCGACATCTTGAAGACGACCCGATATTGCTCCTGTCCCAGCCAATCGAGATCGAGGCGTCCCTCCGCCATGCGGAAGCCGAAGAAGAGGCCGCCGAAGAAAAACAGCTGCCAGGAAAAGGCTTCGAAGCCAATGCCGAAATTGAGATCGAGCCCCCGCGGACGCAGCCAGCCGGCCAGGCTCTCCATGCCGAATTCGACCATCCCGGTCTGGCCGAACAGCCAGCTGAGCAGGATCGCGAGAACGAAGGGCGCGACATAGCCGCGGCCGAGCGCGTGCAGGGCGAAGGGCACGGCGAGGAGATAGAAGATATACATGGGCAGGATGCCCATGTGCGTGCTGGCGGTGAGCAGCAGGGAGCTCGACAGCGTGAAGGCCACAGGCTCGCGCTGGTAGGCCCCGAGATTGGTCGCGGCGGCCGAGCCAAGCAGGAGCGCGGCGGCCAGCATGATCACGATCAGGGCGATCTGATGCGAGTAGATCGTCCCGACCCGCTTCAGGATCTGGACGTAGATCGCTGAAATGCTTGAGTTTCGGAGGTGTTTCTTGCCGTAGACCAGACCGACGACGAGGCCGGAGATGAAAACGAAGCCCTGCGCGTCCTGCACCCAACCGAACCGGTGGTGATTCAACTTGCCGAGAATTACATCCGTGACGCCGTTGAAATGAACTATTCCCATAAAGAGTAGAAAGAATCCACGAAACCCGTCTATAGTTTGCAGTCTAGGCAAGACAACCCCTCAGAACTACCAAAAACAAGACAACCATATACCACAGGTTATATTGCGCTATTTTGACAAACTGTTCTAGCCCGACTTCGCTATCTGATCATTAAATCTATGGTAGTACCTTTTCGCGGCGTGACAACCCGGTCCATACGCGGACAGCGGGAACCCGCTCAGAAATAGTCGCATTGCTCGGAATGCGTCGAGCGCCGCCCTATTCTGCTATTTCCGCGAGTTTGGTCCGGGCCGCCGGCACGCCATTTTCAGCCGCCTGGCCCAGCAGCGCGCGCGCGAGGGATTCGTCCGCCGCGACACCGCGCCCACCGAGGTAGAGAAGGCCGAGATTGTACTGCCCTGGCCCATTGCCCGCGTCCGCCGCCTTGCGGAACCAGTCCGCCGCCGCCGCGTCGTCCCGGGGCAATCCGGCCCCGCGCGCAAGCAGCATGCCATATGCGACCTGCGAATTCGCATCCCCCGCCTCGGCGCCCGCCGCGAGGAGAGAAACCACCTGCGCCCCCGTGAGCACGCCATCCGCCGGCCCGCCCAGCGCGCGCTGATAGCGCCGCGCCGCCTCGCGCGAGGCGGGACCGAACTTGCCGTCCGCGGCGCCACGATAGTAGCCCAGCGCCGAAAGTGCGTATTGGACGAGGTGCGGCGGCGTCTTCAATGGATCCGCCAGACCACCCTTCGGAGAGTCGGCGGCGGCCGGAGAAAGATTGAGCGTGACTGGCGTGGCGCCTGTCGTCACAGCGACCGGCGGCGGCGCCGCCTCTGGTTCCGCCGAGCGCATCACCGCCTCCGGCGCGGTCGCGACATCCTGACCACGCCAGGCCTCGGCGCTGCGGCGAGCGAGATCGGCATAGGCGCCGTCCGGGAACCGCGCGAGATAGGCCTCCATTCCAGCCGCGTCCCGCGCCGCCTCCGCCTGATCCCAAAGCAGGCGCTGCAGCGTGAAAGAGGCGACGGGAGCATAGACGCCAGACGGATAGCGGCGCAGAAAGATCTCGTAGGGGCCCGCGTCCTTTTCCCCCGCGAGCGCTTCCCAAGCCTTCGCTTCGCCGCCGGGGTCGCGCAGTTGAGACAGCCTGCCTTGCGCCGCGCTGACGACACTGCTGTCGGGATAGGTCGCCAGGAACTCTTCGAAGGACGCCGGATCGTCGGACGCCGAGATCGCCTGCCAGGCCACGATATCTTCCGGCGGCCGTGCCGGCTCGGGCTCGGTCGCCACGGGATTGAACTCGAACTCCCCGAGCATCCCGTCCTCGACATATGGTGTCTGGAAAGCACTGGTTTGCTTCACCACCTCGGCGCGGACCCGACTGAACATCACGCGCGCATCGATCTTCGGCGTCGCGATCTGGTTCAACAACGCGGCCGTGAAGGGGCTGTTCCGCTGGTCACGGCCATCGAGGGCCACGCTGCCCGGCGCCGTCGCATAGGCGATGAGCAACCCGCTCGCCGGAGCGACTTCCATGCGCGCCAAGCCTTCGGACGATTCGAGACTCCGACCCAGTTCCGCCGCGTTTCGCCGCAGGCTTCGCGTCAGGGGATTGTTCCGGCAGGCGTCGAGGATCACCATCTTGAGTGGCGCCTGCGAGAATTCGAGTTGTCTCTGCACTTCGGAGAGGCTCAGAGCCTCATAGGGCAGATCCGGCTCGATCTCGATATTCGCCCCGACGGGGATCAGGTAGTTCTCGCCATTGAGCGCGATGCCGTGCCCCGCGTAGTAGAAGAGCGCGATCTGGGCATTGACCGCCGACCGGCCGAATTTCCGAAGCGCCGCGTGCAGCCGGTCGATGTCGCCGTCGACAACCGAGATGACCTCGAAACGGAGCGCTTCCAGCGCCTTCGCGACGTCCGCGGCATCGTTCGGCGGATTCGGCAGCGCCCCGAGATCGCCGTATTCTCCGTTGCCGATCACCAGCGCCACGCGCCGCGGCGCCTCCATCCCGGATGCCGGCGGATCGACCGCCCCGGCCGCCCCCGCCAGCGCGAACAGCGCCACCGTCACGAGCCAGATCGGCGCGCCCCGGACCGACGCCCTCACGCCGAAAATCCGCAACCCCATCGCCCTCACCCTCGGCGAAAAATATATGACGGAGAGCGCCCCGTCGCCTGAAAAAATCAGCAACGCCCCCGGCGCGCCGCCCGGATAGGAGCATACCTTCCGATTCGTTTCACCCGGATAAGTAGTTCCAGCGGGACAGGGTCGGTCGCGACGTGCTATGGATCGCCGTGGTCGGGGGTGGACGCGGATTATCGGGATGCGGGCTGCGATCGCCGTTGGAATGATCTCGCTATACGCCGCCATGCCGGTGTTCGCCCAGGACGACGGGTTTGTTTCCCCCCTGCCCGAAGCGGGTCGACCCGCCGTGGCCGCGCCCGCCGCCCCCTCGACGAACGGCGCCCGCAAGCGCGCCCAGCGCGCCGCCGCGCCGGTCTCCCCCTGCGAGGACATGACCAAGGACTGGGTGGACCTACGCCCGGTCGCCGACTTTCCCGCGCTTGAGGGTCGGGTCTTGATCGACCTCCTGCAAGCGGCGCTGCCGATCTGCGAGGCCGCGCAGCGCGACCAGCCGGGCAACAAGCGTGTGACCTTCGTCTTCGCGCGAACGCTCGCGATTCACGGTCAGAACACCCGCGCCGCCCAACTTTACCGGCAACTCGCGAGCGCGCGCTATGTCCCTGCGATGACCCAGCTCGCCCGCGCCTACTACACCGGCGCGGGCGTGCCGCGCGACGTGGTCGAAGCATGTACCCGCTATGTCGAAGCCGCGAAGGCCGGCGACGCATGGGCGTTCAATCCAGCGGCGGATTGCGCCATCCTCTATTCTCCGGTCGCCGACCAGCGGCGCGCCTGCCAGTATTTCCGCAAGGCGCAGGCCAGCGACACGGCGCAGACGACCACGCTGACCGAAGCCGACTATTGCCCCTGATGGGCCCCGCCGATCGGCGAGCCGCGGATTGGACGCTCTACCGGCCGAGGATTTTCTTCACATATTGCTGCGTCTCGCTGTAGGGCGGGATGCCGCGGTATTTCTGCACGGCCTCGGGGCCGGCGTTGTAGGCGGCGAGCGCCAGACGCCAGTCGCCGAAGCGGCGATATTGCTGGCTGAGATAGCGGGCGCCGCCCTCGAGATTCTGTTTCGGGTCATGCGGATCGACACCCAGCACCTGCGCGGTGCCGGGCATCAGCTGCGCGAGGCCGATCGCGCCCTTGTTCGACTTGGCGGCGGGACGGAATCGCGATTCCGTATGGACCAGCCGCAGGAACAGATCCTCCGGCACCCGATGCCGACGCGCGGCCTGCCGTGCCATGTCCTGATAGACCCCGGGCGATCCGCCATAGGCCGGAATGCCCGCGTAGACATCGACCTCGATGATCTTCGGCCGCCGCGGCTGTCCGGCCAGCGCGCCCGGAACCGGCTGGCGGATCAGGGTGCGGTATTCCGGGGAAAGGTTCGACTGGTTTCTCAGCAAGGCGCTCAGGGAAGCGTCGGCCATGGCCGACCCGCCCAGCCCGAACGTTACGCCGAGCGCGATCACAAAGCTTCGCATGGTCCCTCGTCTTCCTGTCAGCGGCCTGCTCTCCGCCGTCCGGCCGTTCCCGGAGCGGGGCGGACTATGGCAAAAAAAATCTGGCCTGTCAGCTTTGTTTCTGTTCTTCACCGGCCGTTAACCCTACAACAAGCCAACTTTCGCGCGGGCCGTGCATCGGGGGCGCGAAGCGGCGCTAGGCGACAAGAGGTGATGGCATGGCGGGCAGCGTGAACAAGGTGATCCTGATCGGGAATCTCGGCCAGGACCCCGAAGTTCGCACCTTCGGCAACGGCGGCAAGGTGTGCAACCTGCGCATCGCCACGTCGGAAAACTGGCGCGACAAGAATTCGGGCGAGCGCAAGGAGCGCACGGAATGGCATTCCGTCGCCATCTTCTCCGAGCCGCTGGTGCGGGTGGCCGAGCAATATCTGCGCAAGGGCGCCAAGGTCTATATCGAGGGCCAGCTCGAAACCCGCAAATGGCAGGACCAGTCCGGCCAGGACCGCTACACGACCGAGGTCGTGCTGCGCCCGTTCCGCTCGGAACTGACCATGCTCGATGGTCGCGGCGAGGGCGGCGGTGCCAGCGGCGGCTATGGCGACGATCGCCGGGGCGGTCAGGACAGCCGCGGACAGGTGGAACGCGGCTCGGCCAGCCAGATCGACGACGAAATCCCCTTCTAGCGGGTGACAAGGCGCGGGGCGCGCGCGGGTCGGCGGGGTCATGAGCCGGTCCGACGCGCTGCCGGGCGCCTTCGCCGACTGGTTCGCGCGGCGCGGCTGGACGCCCCATCCGCATCAGATCGAGCTGCTGGCGCGGGCGGGTGACCCCGCGACGCTGCTGATCGCACCGACCGGCGGCGGCAAGACGCTCGCCGGCTTCCTGCCGAGCCTGGCCGAACTCGGCGATCATCCCGCACCCGGGCTCCACACGCTCTATGTCTCGCCGCTGAAGGCGCTGGCGGCGGATGTAAGGCGCAACCTTCTCACCCCGGTCACCGAGCTCGGCCTGCCGATCCGGGTCGAGGATCGCAGCGGCGACACCGGCGCGGCGCAGCGCGCCCGCCAGCGCGCCGATCCGCCGCATATCCTGCTGACCACGCCGGAATCCCTGGCGCTGATGCTGTCCTACGAGGAAGCGCCGCGCATCTTCGGCGGTCTGCGCCGGGTGATCCTCGACGAGATCCACGCGCTCGCCGAGTCAAAGCGCGGCGACCAGCTCATGCTCGGGCTCGCGCGGCTGGCGCGGCTGGCGCCCGGGCTGCGCCGGGTCGGGCTGTCGGCGACGGTCGAGGATCCACCGGCGCTCGCCGCCTATCTCGGCGCCGACGCGCGCCCGCTGTTCGCGGATCCGGGGCCTGATCCGGCGATCTCGATCCTTCGGACACCGGAACCGCCGCCCTGGGCGGGACAGGGCGGCCGCTACGCCGCCGCCGCGGTGATGGATCTGATCCGGGCCGCGCGGACCACGCTCGTCTTCATCAATACCCGCGCCCAGGCCGAGCTCTTCTTCCAGGCGCTCTGGGCCGAGAACGACGAAGGGCTGCCGATCGGACTGCACCATGGCTCGCTCAGCCGCGAAGCGCGCGGAAAGGTCGAGGCGGCCATGGTAGCGGGCGAACTTCGCGGAATCGTCGCCACCGGCAGCCTTGATCTCGGCATCGACTGGGGCGACGTCGATCTCGTGATTCAGGTTGGCGCGCCGAAGAACGTCAAGCGGCTGGTCCAGCGCATCGGCCGGGCGAACCATCGCTACGACGCGCCCTCGCGCGCCGTGCTGGTGCCGGCCAACCGCTTCGAGGTGCTGGAATGCCACGCGGCGCTGGCGGCGGTGCGCGCGCGGGATCTCGATGGTGAGCCACGCGGGCCGGGCGCGCTCGATGTGCTCTGCCAGCACCTGCTGCTGATCGCCTGCGCCGGACCGTTCGCGGCCGACGCCCTCTTCGACGAGGTGCGCGAAGCCCGGCCTTACGCCGCGCTGACCCGGGCGGATTTCGACGCCTGCCTCGATTTCTGCGCCACCGGCGGTTACGCGCTGCGCGCCTATGACCGCTGGCGACGGCTGATGCTCCGCGACGGACTCTGGCGGCTGCGCGACCCGCGCCGGGCGCGCGCGATCCGCATGAATGTCGGAACCATCGTCGATACCGAGAAGCTCCAGGTGCGGATGAAGTCGAGCTTCTCGGCGCTCGGCGAGATCGAGGAGGATTTCGCCGCCACCCTCGCCCCGGGCGACACCTTCCTGATCGGCGGTCAGACCGTGCGCTTCGAGTCGCTGCGCGAGATGGTGGTCGAGGTAAGCCGCCAGGCAACGGCGAGCCCGAAGATCGCCGCCTTCATGGGCACCAAGCTCGCCACCTCGACCCGGCTGTCGCATCGGGTGATGGAGCTGCTTGCCGATCCCGCCGGCTGGGCGGCGCTGCCGGACTATATGCGCGACTGGCTCGAGACCCAGGCGCGGTTCGGCGCCCTGCCCCGGCCGGACCGGCTGCTGATCGAGAGCTTCCCGCGTGGCGACCGCCGGTATCTCTGCCTCTATGGTTTCGCCGGGCGGAACGCGCACCAGACGCTCGGCCTGCTCGTCACCCGACGGATGGAGACCGCGGGGCTGCATCCGCTCGGCTTCGTCGCCAACGACTACGCGCTGATGATCTGGGGCCTCGACCCGGTGGCGGACCCCGCGGCGCTGCTTTCGCCCGAGGGGCTGCGGCACGGGCTCGAGGGCTGGCTCGGGGCGAACGCGGTGATGAAGCGCACCTTTCGCGACGCCGCGACCGTCGCCGGATTGATCGAGAAGAACCTGCCCGGCCTGCGCAAGTCCGGTCGGCAGGCGACCTTTTCGTCGGATATCCTCTACGACACGCTGCGCCGCCACGACCCGGAGCATCTCCTGCTGCGGATCACCCGCGCCGAGGCCGGCCGCGGGCTGGTCGACTTCAGCCGGATCGAGGAGATGCTGGCCCGCGTCGCGGGGCGCATCGATGTCAGCGCGGCGCGATGCGTCACCCCGCTCGCCGCGCCGCTGCTGCTCGAGGTCGGGCAGGTGCCGATCCAGGGCCGCGGCGAGGCCCGGCTCCTGCGCGAGGCGGCCGACGCCCTGCTCGCCGAAGCTGGGCTGACGCCGTAAAGTACGGATGAAACGCGCGGCGGGCTTGGCGGGTTTCCTTCACGAAGGCGGGGCGACGACGACGGCGTCGCCGAGGGTGGCGGGGATCCACAGGGTGCCGTCCGCGGCGGCGCCGAAGTCGGCGGGGCCGAGGATCGGAATGCCGAGGTCGAGCGGGGTCGGGTCGGTCCCGTCCGGGCGGAGCAGCAGCAGGCGGCCGGGGGTGGGCGGGCTGAGGGCGATCCAGTCCGACACCAGCAACCGACCGTCGGGCAGGCGGGCAAGGCCGTCGAGGATGCCGTGCGGGCCGCCCTCGACGCGGCGGGCCGGGCCGCCTTCGGGCAGGGTGTAGAGGTCGCCGCCGGAGAAGTCGGCGCCGAGGCCCGCGACCAGCGCGGCGCGGGTGGCGGCGTCGTAGACGATGCCGTTGGCGCCGGGGATGGCGTCGGTCAGCAGGGTCCAGCCGCGCGTCGCCGGGTCGAGCCGGTAGACGGCGCCGCGCAGCGTGTCGGACAGGAGGAGCGCGCCATCGCCGGTGGCGGCGAGGTCGTTCGCGAGGCTGGGCCCGCCGGCGGGCAGCGACGCCTCGAAGCCGCGGATTCCGGTGGCGATGTCGAAGCCTATGACGCGGTCGATGTCGGCGACATAGAGCCGTCCGCCGGTGATCGCCATGCCCTTCGGCGCGTCGAGTGTCGTGCCGTCGGCGGGGAAGGCGTGGCGGTCGATCAGGGTGCCGTCGGCGCCGAGGCTGCTGATGAAGCCGTCGCCGTCCTTGGCGAGCGGGTCCAGCGTGGTGCCGATGTTCGAGACATAGCGCCGATCCCCGTCGATCAGCACGCTTTCCGGCGTGGCGAAGCCGGGGATGACCCGCGGCGCGGCGGCGGCGAAGCCGGGCAGCAGGGTGAGGCCAAGGGCGAGGGGAAGGAAGCGGTTCACTGCGGAGCTCCGTTGCTTGGGAACCCTCGGCGTAGCGCGGGGCGGCGCCGCGGATGCGCCCGATCCGGTCGGGCATGGACCCGTTCCGGTCAAAGCGCGCTTGGGCGGCGCCGGGCGTCGCGCTATCGTCGCGGCCATGACAGAGCATCCCGCACAGGCGCCGTTGCTGGCGGCGCGTCTCCTCGCCGGCCTTGGGCGGTTTCGCGCGGCGGAGGCGTCCGGCGTGCTGCCGCAGGGCCGCGGCCTGTTTTCCTATTGCGCGCTGCGCCGCGAGCGGCTGCTGGCGGTGGATTTGCCGCTGCCGCTGGTCGGCGTCGTCCTGGCCGGCCGCAAGGAGGTGTGGCGCGGCGACACGGTGGAGGCCTTCGAGGCCGGGACGCTGTTCGTACTGCCGGCGCGGGTGCCGATGGATGTGCTGAACCTGCCGGGCGAGCGGCGGGGCTCCTATCAGTCGCTGATCGTGGAAGTGCGGCCCGAAGACCTGCCGGATTTGGAGGCGCCCACCGGTTCCGGGGCGGCGGCGCTGAGCGTGCGGCTGAGCGAGGGACTGGTCGACGCGGTGCTGCGCGCGGCGGCGGATCTGGCGACGGATCCGACCCACGGGCCGGCGCGGACGGCGGTGCGGTCGGCGCGGCTGACCGAATTGCTGGCGTTGCTGCACAGCGTGCCGGCGGGGCGGGCCTTGTTCGACCGGTCGGTGGCGGAGCGGGTGGCGCGGCTGGTGCGGGGCGATCTGGCGCGGGGCTGGTCGGCGGCCGAGGTGGCGCGGGATCTCGGCCTGTCGGAATCGACGATGCGGCGGCGGCTGGCGGCGGAGGGCGCGCGCTTCGCGCTGATCCTGCGTGGCGAGCGGATGCAGGCGGCGGCGCGGCGCATCGCCGCCGGCGACGGATCGCAGGCCGCGGGGCTGGCCGTCGGCTATGCCTCGCGGGCGCATTTCGCCCGGCACTACCGCGCGGCGTTCGGGGCCAGCCCCGCGGCCCGGTCCGCGTCGTCCTGACCGCGGGCCCGAGGCTAGCCGCGAGCGCGCGGATCGTATCGCGCGCAGTTCCTGCTTCACAGACCCCCAATTGTCTATATAAAGGGTCAAAAGATCAGGGAGCCGCGGCATATGGGACATGTCATCACTTTCGCCCAACAGAAGGGCGGCTCGGGCAAGACCACGGTTCTCGCCCATCTCGCGGCCGCCTGGGTCGAGGCTGGCCGGACCGTCGCCCTGATCGACCTTGATCCCCAGAAATCCCTTACGCGCTGGGCAAGCATGCGCAAGGATGAGAATCTCGTCCTGATCGAGTCCAAGGATTATCGCGCCACGTCCGACGCCAAGACGGCGAAACGCGCGCACGACTTCGTGCTGGTCGATTGTCCCGGCGCCGCCTCGACGCTGCTCGAGACCATCATCCGCGAGAGCGACCTGATCGTCGCCCCCTGCCAGCCGTCGGTGATGGATGTCTGGGCGCTCGGGCCGGTGGTCGAAACCGCGCGCAAGTCCAAGACCCCGCTCCGCATCCTGCTGAACCGCATGCCGCCCCGGCACGGCTCGCTCGAGGAGGTGCTGGGCGCGCTCGGCGACGCGCGGGCGTCGCTGCTCGCCACCCAACTCGGCAACCGGATCGGCTTCAGCCAGTCGCTGCTGTCGGGCCGCGCGGCGCAGGAGCAATCACCGCGCTCCACCGCCGCCGCCGAGGTCTATGGCCTGCGCGCCGAACTGGCCGCCCTGCTCAACCGCCTCTGACGCGCCGCTTCCCGGAGGAAGCTTCCGGAGGGGGCGCGCGGGTGAAGATCGGTCCGGCCGCCTGTCATCGTGGCGGTCATGCCCGGCCAGACCGCGCGGGGAAGAGCCAAGCGCGCATGCGTCCCGCCGCGCCGGCGCCGGGACTTGACAGAGGCCATCGCTTCGCTCAGGCAGGGCCGGAATTTCCCGGACCAACAAGGCGCACAAGATGAAAAAGGTCTATCCTTCCGCGGCGGCGGCCCTGGAGGGTCTGCTGTTCGACGGCATGACGATCGCGGCCGGCGGCTTCGGCCTCTGCGGCATCCCGGAAAACCTGATCGAAGCGATCCGCGACAGCGGGACCAAGGACATCACCGTCGCCTCCAACAACTGCGGCGTCGACGATTTCGGCCTCGGGATCCTGCTCCGGACCAAGCAGATCCGGAAGATGATCTCGTCCTATGTCGGCGAGAACGCCGAATTCATGCGCCAGTATCTCTCGGGCGAACTGGAACTCGAATTCAATCCGCAGGGTACGCTGGCCGAGCGGATGCGCGCCGGCGGCGCCGGCATTCCGGGCTTCTATACCAAGACAGGCGTCGGCACGGTGATCGCCGATGGCAAGGAGCACAAGGATTTCAACGGCGAGACCTATATCCTCGAGACCGGCCTCGTCATGGATCTCGCCATCGTCAAGGCCTGGAAGGCCGACGACACCGGCAATCTCGTCTACCGCAAGACCGCGCGCAACTTCAATCCCAACGCCGCCACCTGCGGCCGAGTCTGCGTCGCCGAGGTCGAGGAGATCGTGCCGCGCGGCAGCCTCGACCCCGACCTGATCCACACCCCCGGGATCTATGTGCACCGCCTGATCCAGTGCTCCCACGAAAAGCGCATCGAACAGCGCACCATCCGCGCCGCCTGAGGAGGTTCGCCATGCCCTGGAACCGTGACCAGATGGCCGCCCGCGCGGCGGCCGAGCTCGAAGACGGAATGTATGTCAATCTCGGCATCGGTATCCCGACGCTCGTCGCCAATTACATCCCCGACGGCGTCGATGTGACGCTGCAGTCCGAAAACGGCATGCTCGGCATCGGCCCGTTCCCGACCGAGGCCGAGGTCGACGCCGATCTCATCAACGCCGGCAAGCAGACGGTGACCGCGCTCGACCGCACCGCCTTCTTCTCCTCGGCCGACAGTTTCGCGATGATCCGCGGCGGCAAGATCGCCATGGCGATCCTCGGCGCGATGGAGGTGTCCGAGAAGGGCGATCTCGCCAACTGGATGATCCCGGGCAAGCTGGTGAAGGGCATGGGCGGTGCGATGGATCTCGTCGCCGGGGTGCGCCGCGTGGTGGTCATCATGGACCACACCAGCAAGCACGGCGAGAGCAAGCTGCTGAAGGAATGCACGCTGCCGTTGACCGGCAAGGCGGTGGTCGATCGGATCATCACCAATCTCGGCGTGTTCGACGTGGTACCGGGCGGCCTGAAGCTCGTGGAACTCGCCGACGGCGTAAGCGAGACCGAGGTCCGCGCCAGCACCGAGGCGACGCTGGTCTGATCGCGGGGGTCCGATCGCGGATTGATCGGCGTGGCGATCCGACGCGCCGCGCCGCTCTCCATTGCCGAGCCCCATTGCTCACGCCCGCGGCGCGGGCTGGCGACCTTCAATCATGGTTACGGGCTGGCGACCTTCAACCATGGTTAATACCTGATCTGGCGTCGGCGGTGGCGGTTGGCTAGGTTCCGGGCATGCGCCCGCGCCTGATCCCATTTCGCGCCATCCAGGCGACCGACCACGCGCCGACCCGCGGGGACGCGACCGGCGTCCCGGATCTCGCCGACCTGCTCGATCCCGTAGCACTTGAACGGCGGCTCGCCGTCGCGCGGGTCCGGCGTGCCAAGGCGCTCGCCGAACGTCGCGCCGCGCGCGAGGCGGCTGAGACGGCGCGGATCGCCCGCGCGGCGCCGCCGCCGCTCGTCGCCCAGCCGGGGCAAGGCGCGGAGCCGGCGGGCAGCCTCGCGGCGCGGCGCGCCTCGTCCGACCGGCCGCGCATGTCGACAGCCCTCCTCGTCGTCACCCTCCTCGTCGTCGCCCTGCTCCTCGCCGGCCTGATCTGGGGCAAGGCGCTTGGCGAACGGCTGGCCGGTCTTGTCGGCTCGCCCGGGCCCGCGCCGGCCGAGGCCATGGTTCCGCCGTCGCTGGCGCCGCTGGCCTTCGCCGCCGTGGTGATCGCCCTGCCCGGGGCCGAGCCCGGGACGCCCGCGGCCGCCGCCGCCGCGCTCGTACCTCCGGCCTTCATTCCGGCCGTGGGCGCCACTCGGCCCGCGCCGCGACCGGCGTCTCTGCCCGCCGTCATCCCGGCCCGGCCCAAGGCGACGCGGACCGCGCGTCAGACGCGGGCGCCCGTGGCCGGTCCGCGCGACCAGCCGGCCATCATCTCGCCCTTCGCGGCGCTTGCGCGCCTGTTGCGCGACGCCGTCTCCGGCGCGGGGGATCATCATCGCGCCGGCACCGTCGATGCCCCCAAGGCGGGCACCAAGGCGGGCGCGAAGAAGACGAGCGCCGCGAAGAAGGTCGCGACCACACGAAAAACGGTCGCGACGGAAAAGGCCGCGGCGAAGGGGCCGACGAAAAACACCAGTGCGAACACGATCGGACGGAGCCAGGCAAAAGGCGCCACCGCCACGACCAGGAGAACGGCCGCCGGCCACGGCCGGGCCGCTGCCGGCAAGTCCGGACACGGCTCCTCGGGGGTCACGTCCTGGCAACGCGAAGACCGCGCGTCGCGAAACGCCTCGGGTCGCCCAAACGACAAGTCTCGGGCCGACAAGGGAAAAAACCGCGGCTCCAACTCCCGCGGCGACGGACGCGGTGGCGGCGATGGAAATGGCGGACGCCGTTCACGCTAGGGATCCCTCGTTGCGATCGGCTTCAACCGCGGCGGGAATCGGCCAGCGACAACCGGTACCGCGCTGACCAGCGCCGATCGGCCGATCGCGCCTTGAATCAATACCTTCGCTTGACGTGTTATACCGCTTCGCCTAGCCTTTTTCTCGAGGACGACGCGAAAGCCGAAAAACGCCGCGAAAGGCGTCGGTGACCGCGGTTCCCATTTCGGCCGGCCTTCGGGCAGGGTCGCTTGACCGGCCGCGCGGCACAGGCATTCCACGCGGAAGAGATCGGGGTCCTTCGTCTGAAGGACATACCCGGCGTGGCGAGAGGGGGCGGGCAGTGGCGAAGGATGGGCAGGTGCATCGAGTCCATGGACAAACGGGTGAACGGCCGGAGAACCGGGCCGGTCGGCCAGAGGGCGTCGACCTCGCGGCTTTCGAAGAGCGATTGAAGGACGCGCGCGCCCGGCGCGCCGTCGCCCTCGCCAACCAGCGAGCGGCCGAGGCCGCCCGAGCCGGTCTCGCGGTGAACGCGGTCACGTCGCGCTCCGAGCCGCCGGCATACGATCCCGCGCTGTCCGACGCGCCCCGGGACACGCCCCGGCCGCCGCTGCGCACCGAATCCGCGACGATGCGGCCGCGCACCGACATTCCGGCGCCCCGCCTCGGCACCACGCACCGACCCGCGCCGTCCTGGCCGGCCCTGGGCACCGGAACGATGGCGCTCATCAAGCGCGTCGGACCGCGGGCCGCGCCGCTTGTCGGCGGCTTCTTCGTCGCCGGCCTGCTGATCGGCGCCGCCGTCGCCACCTTCGGCCCCTGGGGCGAGGCACCCGAAGTCGCCAGCGCGCCGGAAGCCGTGGCGACGAGCGCCCCCCAGACCGTGGCCGAGACGGCGCCCGCCTTCGTCCCCGCCGCGGCCATCCCGGAGCCGGAAGCGCCGGCCGAGGTCGCGGATGCGCCGGAGGCCGCCACGCCGCCAGTCGCCGCCGCGCTCGTTCCCCCGGCCGCGCCGGAGGCCGTCGTCGTCGAGGCGGTGGCGCCGGAGCCGATTTCCACCACATTGAGCGGTCGGCCCTATCCGCGCCCGAAGCCGGTGACCGCGCCGGGCGAGGCCGGCCTCGCGGTGGAGGAGGTGACCTTCGCCAACGGTGCGATATCCGAGGGCGAGAATGCCGACTTCGCCGACGTGGAGATCGCCGCGGAGGCGCCGGAACAGATATCGGAACCGGTCGACGAGCCCGAGACCGACCCCGCGCTCGCCGGTGTCCGGGTCTTCGTCCACGCCCCGCCCAGCGTCGGCCGCGCCGGAGCCGAGAGCGTGGTCGCGACACTCGCCGCCGCCGGCTTCCCCGAGGTGCGACGGGCCGGTGCCCGCGACTCCGTCGCCGGGACGAACGTCCGCTACTTCCACGCCGAGGACGCGGCGGCGGCGCATCGCATCGCCACGACGCTCGGCGACGGGGCGATCGCCCGCGACTTCACCTCCTTCCGCCCCTCGCCGCGCGGCGGCACGCTGGAGGTCTGGCTCGCCGGCACCGCCCCGACGCGCCGCGCCGTGGACACGCCGGAGGCGATCCTCAAGATCCTGCAGACCCGCGCCCCGGACTGACGGCGCCGTTTCCGCGCCGCCGCCTTGATCCGGGGCCATCCCCGGACCTTGACGGCCTTGCGCAAAGCACCGCATATCGCCGGCCATGACCGACATTTCCCGCATCCGCAACTTCTCGATCGTCGCCCATATCGACCATGGCAAATCCACGCTGGCCGATCGGCTGATCCAGTCCACCGGCACGGTCAGCGACCGCGAGATGAAGGAGCAGCTGCTCGATTCGATGGATATCGAGCGCGAGCGCGGCATCACCATCAAGGCGCAAACCGTTCGGATCGACTATGTCGCGAAGGACGGCGCGGCCTATGTGCTGAACCTCATCGACACCCCCGGCCATGTCGATTTCGCCTATGAGGTCAGCCGCTCGATGCGCGCCGTCGAAGGCTCGCTGCTGGTCGTCGATGCCTCCCAGGGCGTCGAGGCCCAGACCCTCGCCAATGTCTACCAGGCGATCGACGCCGGCCACGAGATCGTCCCCGTCCTCAACAAGATCGACCTGCCCGCCGCCGAGCCCGACCGCGTCAAGGAACAGATCGAGGACGTGATCGGCATCGACGCATCGGACGCCATCCAGATCTCGGCCAAGACCGGCCTTGGCATCCCGCAAGTGCTGGAGGCCATCGTCACCCGCCTGCCCGCGCCGCGCGGCGACGCCGAGGCGCCGCTGAAGGCGATGCTGGTCGACAGCTGGTACGACGCCTATCTCGGCGTCGTCGTGCTGGTGCGCATCATCGACGGCCGCCTCGCCAAGGGCGACCGGGTGCGCATGATGTCGACCAACGCGCTCTATCCCGTCGACCGGATCGGCGTCTTCCGTCCGGGAATGCAGCCGGTGGACGAACTCGGCCCCGGCGAGATCGGCTTTCTCACCGCCTCGATCAAGCAGGTGCGCGACACCCGCGTCGGCGACACCATCACCCACGAGCGCAAGGGCACGACCGAGCCCCTGCCCGGCTTCAAGCCCTCGATCCCGGTGGTGTTCTGCGGCCTGTTCCCGGTCGATGCCTCCGACTTCGAGGCTTTGCGCGACGCGATCGAGAAGCTGCAGCTCAACGACGCCAGCTTCTCCTCCGAGATGGAAACCTCCGCCGCCCTTGGCTTCGGCTTTCGCTGCGGCTTTCTCGGCCTGCTGCATCTCGAAGTGATCCGCGACCGGCTGGAGCGCGAATACGACCTCGACCTGATCACCACCGCGCCCTCGGTCGTCTACCGCGTCTATCGGACCGACGGCACGATGATCGAGCTGCACAACCCCGCCGACATGCCCGACCCGGTGCGCATCGACCATATCGAGGAACCCCGGATCAAGGCGACCATCCTCGTGCCGGACGAATATCTCGGCGACGTGCTGAAGCTCTGCCAGGACCGCCGCGGCGTGCAGCTCGACCTGACCTATGCCGGCTCCCGCGCCATGGTGGTCTATGACCTGCCGCTGAACGAGGTAGTCTTCGACTTCTACGACCGGTTGAAATCGGTAACCAAGGGCTATGCCAGCTTCGACTACGCCGTCACCGGCTACCAGGAAGACGATCTGGTGAAGATGCAGATCCTCGTCAATGACGAGCCGGTCGACGCCCTCTCGACCATGGTCCACCGCGCAAGGGCCGACGCCCGCGGCCGCTCGATGGTGGAGAAGCTGAAGGAGTTGATCCCCCAGCACATGTTCAAGATCCCGATCCAGGCCGCGATCGGCGGCCGCATCATCGCCCGCGAGACGCTAAGCGCGCTGCGCAAGGACGTGACGGCGAAGTGCTACGGCGGCGACGCGACCCGCAAGCGCAAGCTCCTCGACAAGCAGAAAGCCGGCAAGAAGAAGATGCGCCAGTTCGGGAAGGTGGACATCCCGCAGGAGGCGTTCATCTCGGCGCTGAAGATGGATGGGTGAACGATTCAGAAAGCCGAGCAGTGACAGTATCTGAATTGGTGGGTTCAGGTTTCCGTAGGTTGGGCTGCTGGCAACCCAGTTCCCTCTACCAAGGGATCGAGCTGGACTTCACGAGCGCGCGCGAGCCCGGTGTGTACGCCTACGTGATTGACAACACCGTACACTATATAGGGTCAGCACAGCGAGGCCTCCACAATCGTTTTCGTCAGTACGCGACCACGAAGACCATGCGTACAGCCGCGCGCATTCGGGAAGAAATCCTGACCTGTATTGCGCTCGGGAAGACAGTTGAGGTTTATACGCTCGTTCCGCCTACCCATACTTGGAACGGGTTGCCCGTCGACCTGATCGCGGGGCTAGAGGAAGGACTGATCCGAACATTGCGCCCAGCCTGGAACAGACGGAGCAACCGACGTTCCGCGTGATCACGGCCGGCCCAAACCAGCAAGCAAGTAGGGTGGATGCTAGCACCCACCCTCGCTCCGCCGCGACGTCGCCGCATGCTGGCTGCCGCGCGTGCAGCACCCGGACGAACCGATCACCCCGCCGTCCAGCGCCAGATAGTATACCACATGCGCCCCGCACGACCCCGACCGCGGCCCCGAACGGAAGGCGTCGCGGCGGCGGCCGATGCCGGACTCTGCCACGATGCGCTCGAAGGCGGCGATCAACCGCGCGTGGTAGGCGAGCCATTGCTCCCGCCCCCACCTCCCGACCGACCGCCTCAAAGGCGGACCGAGGTCCGCCCTACGCGCTGCATCTGCGCGGTCAGGTGGATATTGGGCACTGGCAGATAGATCGGAAGAGCGTCGTGTAGGGAAAGAGTGTCT
>NZ_CALAGI010000095.1 GCF_937891315.1 uncultured Amaricoccus sp.
TGGCAGAATTCCTATCGGGCAGGACGAGGGGCCCCGCCAAAGGGCGGGGAGAAAACTGACTCGCGGCCAACAGGCCGCTCCGACGGCGGCCGCGCAGCGGCCGCCGGGCCCAAGGGCGAAGCCCGCGGGAGCCCTCCCGCCCGGAGGGCTAGAGCGAAGTTCGATCCCGCAGAGCCGGCTCGTCCGCTCCAGAGTCTTGATTTAACGCAATATCTTGGCAACCAGACGATTCCGTCTGGTTGGATATTGCTCAGGGAGCGCGGTCGGAGGTCATGATGTCGCGGAGCGTCTGCAGCTCGGCGAGAAGGCTGGCGAGGGCCACCTTGTCGAGCGGCTTCGGCGGCGGCGGCGGCGGATCGGCCCGCGCCGGGGCCTCCTCGACGAGCAAGGCGGCGGTCTCGAAGAGATCGGCCTGCGCGATCGGTCTGGCGGAAGAAAGCGCGAGATCCGACAGGACCGCCGGCTCGACGAACGCGGCCGCGAGCGTCTCGGCGGACACCGTCGCCGACATGTCGCCAGCGGGAACGAGTTCAGCCGCGGCCTCGCCATTCTCCAGCGTGCCGAGGCCGATCACATGGCGGATGCCGCGCTCGCGCAGGATCTTCTGCACGCCCTTGATCGTCATGCCGTCGTCGTAGAGCAGGCCGCGGATGCCGCGCAGCAGGCGCACATCCTCGGGGCGGTAGTAGCGGCGGCCGCCGCCGCGCTTCACCGGCTTCACCTGGGTGAAGCGGGTTTCCCAGAAGCGCAGGACATGCGGTGGCACGTCGAGCGTGTCGGCGACCTCGCTGATGGTGCGGAAGGCTTCGGGAGACTTGTCCATCACAGCCTCGCCCTAGCGCTTGTTGCCGACGTCCACGCGCTCTTTCATGATGTGGGATGGTCGAAAGGTCAGGACCTGGCGCGGCTCGATCGGCACTTCCTCGCCGGTCTTGGGATTTCGCCCGACCCGCGCCGACTTCTTGCGCACGCTGAAGGTGCCGAAGGAGGAAATCTTGACCGTCTCGCCCTTCACCAGGGCGCCGGACATATGTTCGAGAACCGACTCGACCAACTCCGCGGATTCGTTGCGCGACAGGCCCACGGCGCGGAACACCGCCTCGCTCAGTTCCATGCGTGTCAGGGTCTTCTCACTCATCGCAGTCCCCCCTTGCCGGTCACTCTTTTGTCAAGCCTAGGGGCAATTCGGAAAGCGAGTCAATAACAATGGCTTGGCCGCGTCTGCGCAGGCGCCGTCACCAGCGGAGCGCCGCCGCCCCCCAGGCGAGGCCGCCGCCGATCGCCTCCATCAGGATGATGTCGTTCCGCCGCAGGCGCCCCTCGGCATGCGCGACCGACAGCGCCAGCGGAATCGAGGCGGCCGAGGTATTGCCATGGTCGCGCACCGTGATCACCACCCGCTCGATCGGCACGCCGAGCTTCTGGGCGGTCATGGTCATGATCCGCAGGTTCGCCTGGTGCGGCACCAGCCAGTCGATGTCGCCCCTGGTGAGACCGGCGCGGGCCAGCGCGGCCGCGCCGGTCTGGGCCAGCTTGATCACCGCGTGCTTGAAGATCTCCTGGCCCGACATGCGCACGACGCCGGTGGTGCCGGTGGTGGACGGACCGCCATCGACATAGAGCAGGTCCGTGTAGCGGCCGTCGGAATGGAGATCCGTGGCGAGCAATCCGCGATCGGAGGCGGCGCCGGTGCCCTCCTCGGCCTCGAGGATCAGCGCGCCGGCGCCGTCGCCGAACAGCACGCAGGTCGTTCGGTCGGTGAAATCGAGGATGCGGCTGAAGGTCTCGGCGCCGATCACCATGACGCGCCGCGCGGCCCCGCTGCGGATCAGCGCGTCGGCCTGGGCCAGCGCGAAGACAAAGCCCGCGCAGACCGCCTGGATGTCGAAGGCGAAGCCGCCGGTCATGCCGATGGCCGTCTGCACCTTGACCGCCGTCGAGGGAAAGGTCTGGTCCGGCGTCGCGGTGGCGAGCAGGATCGCGTCGAGTTCGGCGCCGGTCATGCCGGCGTCGGCGAGGGCGGCGCGGGCGGCGGCGATCGCGAGATCGGAGGTCGCCTCGCCCTCGGCGGCGAAATGCCGGCGCTCGATGCCGGTGCGGGCGCGGATCCATTCGTCCGTCGTGTCGAGCGAGGCCTCGAACGCGCTGTTCTCGACCACCCGTGCCGGAAGATAATGGCCGCAGCCGCGGGCCACCGCGCGGATGACGGTCATGGTGCGACGCTCCCGCCGGCCGCGGTCTCGGCCAGCGCCGCGGCGCCGGGGGCCGCGCGCGCGCCTTCGGTCAGGCCCTGGGCCATGCGGTGCGCCAGCTTCGCGGAGAAGCCGCGGTCGGCGAGGGTGAAAGCCAGCCGGATCGCCGCCGAGACGCCGGTCGCGTCGGCGCTTCCGTGGCTCTTGATCACCGTGCCGTTCAGCCCGAGGAACACGCCGCCATTGACGTTGCGCGGGTCGATCCGCTTGCGCAGGCGCTTCATCGCACCGAGTGCGAAGAGCGCGCCGATCCGCGACAGGAGGCTGTAGGTAAAGGCTTCGCGCAGCTGGTTGCGGATCAGGATCGCGGTGCCCTCGCCGGTCTTCAGTGCGATATTGCCGGTGAAGCCGTCGGTGACGATCACATCCACCCGGTCCGAGGGCATGTCGCTGCCCTCGACATAGCCGATATAGTCATAGTCGCCGCGCGCGGCCAAGCCGGCCAGCCGCTCCGCCGCCTCGTGCAGCTCGGACCGGCCCTTGTGCTCCTCGGTGCCGACATTGAGCAGGCCGACGCGCGGCCGCGCGACGCCGAGGGCGTTGCGGGCATAGGAGGCGCCCATGATCGCGAATTTGAAGAGATCCTCGCCATCCGCCCGGATATCCGCCCCGGCGTCGAGCAGCACATTGTAGCCCGAGGGGTTCAGGGAGGGCCAGAGCACGGCGATCGCCGGCCGGTCGACGCCGGGCGCCTTGCGCAAGGCGAGCATGGAAAGCGCCATCAGCGCGCCGGTATTGCCGCAGGAGACGACGACCTCGGACTCGCCGCTCTTCACCGTTTCGAGCGCGTTCCACATGCTCGAACCCTGGGCGCTCCGCAACGCCCGGGACGGTTTCTCGTCCATGGCGATCGCCCGCTCGGCGTGACGGATCTCGGTGCGCGCGGCGAGCGGGCTGCGCTTGCGGATCGATCGGGTGAGCAATTCGCCGTCGCCATGCAGGATATAGCGCAGCCGCGTATTCTTCTCGAGCGACTTGCCCATGCCGCGAATGACGTCATCGACACCGCGATCGCCGCCCATGGCGTCGATCGAGAGCACGACGTCGCCCGTTCCGGCGGGCGCGGAATGAACGTCGCCCGTTCCGGCGGGCGCGGAATGAACGTCGCCCGTTCCGGCGGGCGCCGGTGGAACGCGGTCACTCGAGGCGCCGCCGCTGTCTGGTCCAGGGTCGGCGGTCATCGTGGACCAACCTCGATTCGGATCTGGATTGCGGTTTCGACGCGGGGACGACGTGCCCGTCAGGCCGCGTCGTCGTCGAGCTCGACCTGCTCGCCGACGGCGACCACCTCGCGACCGTCGTAATGTCCACAGGACGGGCAGACATGATGCGGCCGGCGCAGTTCGCCGCAGTTGGAGCATTCGTTCGGATTGCCGGCCACCAACCCGTCATGCGAGCGGCGCATGCCACGCTTCATGCGTGTGACCTTGCTCTTCGGAACAGCCATCGTTCGACCTCGATCTCGATCGGGCCCCGGCCCGAGTCATTCCAGCGGACATTCCCGTGCCCGCCCGGGTTCGCTCCCCGGCTTCGCGGCGGCGCGGAAACGGCGCGCGACGCCGCGCCCATGGCCACCCCAACCGACCGGGAAAACGAGCGCGGAACATACCGATTGCGCGCCGCGGCGCAAGCCCCAATCGGCCGAATTTCAGGTTCCCCCGTCCAGTTTGTCGCGCAGCGCCGCCAGCGCGGCGAAGGGCTTGACCCCGCCCGCCTCCTCGGCGACGGCGGGAAAGGAATGGTCGAGTTCCGCCCCCTCCTTCCTCGGATAGGGTGGCAGCGCCAGCGCCAGCGCCTCGATCGCCACCAGCCCGAGGTCGATCCGGTCGCCGAGCGGCTCGACATCCTCGTCCTCGTCCTCGTCGATGGCGAAATCGACGCCGCGGGTCGCCGCCATCGGCAGGAACAGCCGGCGGACCGGCTGGTCGACCCGGGTGGTCACCGGATCGAGCGTGACGACGCAGGTCTGGATCACCGTGGCGCCGAGCGCGCCGGTCAGTTCCCATCCGCCGGCGGCCAGCGCGGCGAGGTGCCCGGCGAAGCGCAGCTTGCGCACGCTCCGCGCGTCCATCAGCCGGGCGATGCGCTCGGCCTCCTCCGGCGTCGGGGCGATATCGAAAGCGAATTCGGTGAGGTCGCGCAGCCGGCCCAACTCGATCACCCTGGCGAACTCGGGATTGTCGGCCGCGTTGGCGATGAGATCGGGCATGCTCGGTCCTTCGCGGCCGGATCGGGGCGGCTCGTGCCCCGGCGCCCAGCCCAAGTTCCTTGAATTTAGACCATGCGCGGGATAGGGGAGCAAGTGAAATTCGGAAAGCGAACAAGGACGAGATGCGCCACAGACCGATGCGCGGCCCCGCCACCGCCCTCCTGCTCGGCGGCCTCCTGGTCTCGGCCTGCGCGCCGACGACGCAGGTGCATGGCTACATCCCGTCCGAGGCCGACATTGCGAAGATCAGGCCCGGGGTCGATACCACGGTCACCGTCGAGGAGGCGTTGGGCCTGCCTTCCGGCAACGGCGTCCTGCGGGATCAGGCCTGGTACTATGTCGAGAGCCGGTTCGAGAACCTGACCTATCACGCGCCGAAGGTGATCGACCGCCGCATCCTCGCGGTGCGGTACGACGGGAACGGGGTGGTACGCGACATCCAGCGCTACGGCATCAAGGACGGGCGGATCGTCAATCTGTCGATCGACACCACCCAGACCGGCGGCCGCGAGATGGGCGTGCTCGAACAGCTGTTCGGCAACCTGCTGAACCTCGACGCCAGCCAGTTCCAGGACCGGTGACGCGGCTTCGCCCCCGGACGGGCTTCCGGGCCGGTTTCCGGCTCCCGTCCGGCGCCTGAGTGGCGTCGCGGACGGAGCCGCGCGCGGAATTCCTGCGCGGCGACTATCGGGCGCGGCTCGCGGCCGGGCCCGGGGATCTGGCGCGGGCGCTGGCGCTGCGCCGGGTGGCGTTTCGCGGCGGAACAGCGGACGACGCCGACGCCTTCGACGCCGCCGCGTCGCATCTGCTGGTCGAGGGCAGGCGGGACGGGCGGCTGGTCGCCTGCTGTCGCTTCATGCTTCTGGCGAGCGGGGGGGAGATCGCCACCTCCTACGCGGCGCAATTCTATGATCTCACCCGACTCGCGGCCTATCCCGCGCCGATGCTGGAACTCGGGCGCTTCTGCCTCGCGAGTGACCTGCGCGATCCCGACGTGCCGCGGCTCGCCTGGGGCGCGCTCGCGGCGCTCGCCGCCCCGCGCGAGGTCGCGCTGATCTTCGGCTGTTCGAGCTTCGCCGGAACCGACGCGCGGCGCCACGCGGCGGCCTTCGCGCTGCTCGCCGCGCGCCATGTCGCGCCCGGGCGCTGGCGTCCCGGGGTGAAGGCGCCGGAGGTGGTCCGTTTCGCCGATGGCGCGGCCCCGGCCGATCCGCGGGCGGGGCCGCTGGCGATGCCGCCGCTCCTGCGCGTCTATCTCGGGTTGGGCGGCTGGGTCTCGGATCACGCGGTGATCGATCGGGATCTCGGGACGCTGCATGTCTTCACCGCCCTCGAACGCGTCGCGCTGCCCGCCGTCCGCGCCCGCTCGCTCCGCGACGGCGTGACGCCGGCGGGCGCGGAGCGATAGGCCGAAGCGCCGCGCCGCTCGCGTGGTGGCGCCGCGCCGGTGGCGGGCGGCCTCGGGATTCCGGTGATGGTGCCTGCCCGCGTGGCGATCGGCGAGGCAGGGCGCCGCCGATCGCGCGAGCGTCAGTTCGCCGGCGGCGGGGTGGGGGTCGGCGCGGGTTCGGCGGGGCTGGGAGCCGCGTTCGGGCTCGCGGGCGTCGGGGCGGCGGCGTCGGCCGGCTCGCCGGCCCGCCACATGCCGTCATAGACCTGGCCGCCGGCGAAGGTCATCCGGCCCTGGCCCTGGCGCTGGCCATCGACGAACGCCCCCTCGTAGACGTCGCCGTTCGGATAGGTCGCCTTGCCGGCGCCGTTCAGCAGGCCGGCCTTCCATTCGCCCTCGAAGACATAGCCGCCGGGCATCGTCATCCTGCCCGGCCCCGAGCGCGCGCCCTGCGCGAAGGCGCCCTCGTAGCGGGTGCCGTCGGCATAGGTCGCGACACCCTGGCCCTGGCGCAATCCGGCGGCCCAGGCGCCCTGGTAGACATAGCCGTCGGCCGAGGTCAGCTTGCCCTGACCCTCGTTGCGACCGGCGAGAAAGCCGCCCTGGTAGACGAGGCCGTTGCCATAGTCCGCCGTGCCCTGGCCGGAGATGGCGCCGGCGCGCCACTCGCCCTCGAAGCCGGAGCCGTCGGCGTAGGTGATCCTGCCTTCGCCGTCGGGCTGGCCGTCCTTGAGGGCGCCCTCGTAGACCGAGCCGTCGGCATAGGTCACCTTGCCCTTGCCCTCGATCCGGCCGTCGATCCAGTCGCCGACGTAGGCGAAGCCCCCGGTCGTGGTGAGCGTGCCCGCGCCCTGCCGCTGGTCCGCGACGAAGCCGCCATCGTAGGTGTCGCCGTTCGCGGCCGTCGACCGGCCGAGCCCCTCGCGCCGGCCGGCGACGAAGGCACCCTCGTAGCGCTCGCCGTCGGCCTGGGTGAGCACGCCCTCGCCCTCGATCTGGCCGGCCTTCCAGGCGCCTTCGTAGCGGGCGCCGTCGGCGGTCGCGAGCTTGCCCGTGCCCTCCGGCACGCCATTCGCCATCTCGCCCTCGTAGACCGAACCGTCCGGCGAGGCGAGGCGGCCCCGCCCGGCCTTCACCCCCGCGACCCAGCCGCCCTTGTAGGAATAGCCGTCGGGGCCGGTCAATTCGCCGGTGCCGGAGGGCTGGCCGTTGACGAAGGCGCCCTCGTAGCGGGTGCCGTTGGCATAGGTCGCGACGCCCATGCCCTCGATCCGGCCGGCGACCCAGTCGCCTTCGTAGGCGCCGCCGTCGGCATAGGTGATCCGGCCCTTGCCCTGCGGATGGCCATCGACGAAGGCGCCCGCGTAGACCGAGCCGTTGGGGAATTTCGCGGTGCCCTGGCCCTCGATGCGGCCATCGACCCAGTCGCCGGTATATTCGTAGCCGTTCGGCAGCTTGTAGGTGCCGCGCCCATGTTGCCGCCCGTCGACAAAGGCGCCCTGATAGACGCCGCCATTGTCGTATTCCTTGGTCTGTTGCGTCGCCTGCGCCCGGGCGGGCGCCGGGGCCACGGTCAGGAGGCCGAGAAGGACGAGGCCCGGGATGGAGGCCCTGCGGACTGCCGCGGTTCTGATCAAGGCGCTCTCCTCGGGTGCGATCGGCCGATTTCCCGCGGCTTCCTGGCTGCCCGCGCCGCGGACGCTGTCACCGGGCGGGGAGTTTACGGAGAGCCCGGCGCGGCGACAATGCCCTTCGCGACAAGATGCAGGGCGATCGCGCCCGTGGTCGGGTGCGAGGTCGGCTGCGCGGTCGGCGCGTGACGCTCCACGACCTCGGCTGCCACGATCGGGGCGGGCGGAAGCGCCTTTCCCCTCACAGGGTCCAGTCGTCGATGGCGCGGATGTCGTCGTCGGACCAGCCGAGGTGATGCGCGATCTCATGCACCAGCACATGCGAGACCAGCGCGTCCAGCGCGACATCGCCCCGCTCGATCCATTCATCGAGAATTGGCCGGCGGAACAGCCAGACGATGTCCGGGCGCGTCGGCTGGTCCAGCACCGATCGCTCGGTCAGGGCGATCCCGTCATAGAGGCCGGTCAGTTCGAACGGATCCCCGATCTCCATCTCGGCCAGCATCTCGTCCGGGGCGAAATCCACCACGCGGATGACGAGGTCGGCGCAGGCGGCGCGCACCGGGTCCGGCAGGGCGGCGAAGGCGCGGTCCGCCAGCCGCTCGACATCCGCGAGCGAGGGCGCGCGGCGGGATGGGGTGGGTTCCATGCGACGGGCATACAGGCCCGGACGCGGCGAGGCCAGCGGTGCCGGGGGCGGTTCCTGTTAGCTTCCGCCAACAGTTCGAAGAGCTCGCGAACCTAAAATAAACTACATCGTTTGAGCCTGACTCAATGCTTGAGCGCTCAGTCCGGTCGAGCAGCGAGCCTCGGAAGGCCGAGTTGTGAGACTCGAATGTCGTGGGCCGGAGACGTTTGCGGCAAGAGCTGCGTCGTCGCTGGGCTTGGCGGGATAAGAGGAAACGACACGGAAGACCCCGGCGCGGAACCGCGCCAAATTCATTCTGTCTTCCGAGACTGCGGATACGCCCACGGTGAATGGTACAGTTGGGTGGGTTCGAACCACCGACCTCTGGTGCCACAAACCAGCGCTCTAACCAGCTGAGCTACAACTGCATACCGTAGTCGGACGACGCGTCACTTACGGATTTTCGGCACATATTGCAAGGCTGTTTCGGCCTCAATGTGCAGCATAATACAAAATGAAAAAGGCCCGGGGGAGGATGTCCGGGCCTTTTCCGTTTCTGACCGACTTTTGGCCGGTCGGCGCCGGCGGGCATAGGGAGGAGGAAATGCCCGACGGTGTTCGATTTACGCTTTACGCAACCTTGAGGTCTTTCAGATCG
>NZ_CALAGI010000096.1 GCF_937891315.1 uncultured Amaricoccus sp.
GACAGGGAATCACATCCGGCAACCCATGGGAATCCCGCGCGAGTCAGGAGTTCGGGCGGCTGGTATGAGAGCGAGCAGACGAACCCGAGGCGTTCAATCCGTCGAGCGAGCGCCTCGGCCCAAGCGTCCCGGCCCGCCCATGCCGTGCTCGACGTCGCGGCCGCGCCGGCGCGGCCGGCCGGTTCTCCCCGGTCATGCCCATCGGCGCGAAGACCGGCGTGATCGCCCGCCCGGTCGCCGAGAGCGCCGAGTCGGTCTGGTGCGCGCGGTCGGCAGGTGGCAGGGCGGTAGTTCCATGATGAAGGGTGAGGCTTCGCTCTTCATCACGGTGTTCTTGAGCAGGAGGCCGGTGCCGACCGCGGCGGCGATGCCGATCAGATCGAGCAGGAAGACGAGTTTCTGCCCGCTCCGCGGAAAGAATGCGGCGGCGCAGAGCGCATGGACCGGCGGCCGCGGATCGCGGGGGGGGCAGGCGGACGTTCATGGTCGTCCTCCCGGGAAAGGCCCCTGCCAAGGAACGGACGCACGCACCGCCGGCATCGGGGTTCCGGCCTGTGCCGACCTCCTGCTCAGACGACCCCGAGCGCGGTGTCGAGCCAGTCGAGAGCGCGCCGGTTCAGCAAGGAGCGGTTCATCATCTCGCAATGGTCGCCCGCCCCTTCGGCGTCGGTGAAATTGATCAGGGTCTTCGGGCAGCGCAGTCCGTCCATCACCATCTGCGCGGATCCCGACCGCGTATCATCCCCGGCCGCGGTCAGCAGCGTCGGACAGCGGATCTCCCCGGCCCGGCCATCGAGCGTGAACAGCGATGTGGACGCGAGATAGCCGCGCAGATCCTTGACCCCATGCACCCAGTAGCCGCGCTGAACGAAGCTCCAGCGCATCTGGCGATTGCCCTCGATCACCTGGTTCAGCTTGGCGAGGACCGCGTCGTCGATCTCGGCGATGTTGGTCGAAGCGTCCAGCGTCATGCCGAACTTGGCCGCGAGGCCGGTGAAGCCCGCCAGCATGCTCCAGAGCGCCGGGTCGAGGATGAGCGCCGCCAGCCGATGCTCGCCCGTCGCGGCCCGCGCCGCGAGATGCCCCCCGAGGCTCCAGCCGCTCAGCGCGATGCGCTTCGGATCGATCCCGGGCAGCTCCAGCGCCGCGTCGACCACGGCCTTGATCACCGTCTCCCAGTCCGGCCGCAGCGGGACGCCCTGCTCGATGAGCGGGCCGCCTTGTCCCGGGCCATCAAAGAACAGCACATGATAGCCGCGCCGGGCCGCCGCCACGGCCGAGGCGAAATACATGTCCGTGACGGTGCCGTCATAACCGTTGGTCAGGATCAGGAGCGGCCTTGTCTCGTTCGCCCGACCCTCGGCCCGCAGCAGATAGGCGGGCATCGTGAGGTCGCCGAGCACGATCCCCAGAGGCGTCACCGCGGGCTCGCCGAGTGCCAGGCCCCTGTCGAAGGCCGCGATCTGCTTGCGGAAGGCCGCGACGAGCCGCGGGTTTACCGGGGCGCCGAAGATCGGGTGATAGGCGGCGCCGTAGAAGGACGCCGCCCGGAGCCAGCCCTCGCGGGCGCTGGCGCGTCGTCCGGCGGCCTCGTTGTCCGTCGCCTCGGCGGCGAGGCGGTCGGCCGCGGCGCACCAGGCGTCGCAGAATGCCTCGTCGTCGCCGTCACCGACCGCCGCCCCGACCGCGCGGACCTCGCCGAAATCGGCGCCGCCAGCGGGAATGTAGCCGAGCGGCCAGGTTCCGAACTCGTCGTGCAGATCGTCCTTGAACAACAGTCCCATTGTCCCTCCGCTCGGCCCATCGGCCCGAATTCCCGCCTGCCGATCTCCGCGCCGCCTGCTCGCCCTTCATCGCGACGAGCACGCGGGACGCCGGGCTCACGCCATCCCGAGCGCCTGTTTGTAGAGGTCGAGGATCGCCTCCCGTTCGGCGACTTCCTCGGGCTTCTGCTTTCTTATGCGGAGGATGGAGCGAATGGCGGCGGTATCGAAGCCATTGCCCTTCGCCTCCGCCATGACCTCCTTGATCTGCTCGCTGAGCTCTTTCTTTTCTTCGTCAAGCCGCTCCAGGCGTTCGATGAAGGCCCGGAGCTGGTCCTCGGCGACGAGGGTGGATTCCGACATGTGTCTCTCGCAAACTATTGTGAGCCGTGGGTTCAGGCAGGGCGGCCTTGCCCGTCCCATCTCCGCCTCGCCCGATGGGCGCGGACCCTATCCGCGGCCCCGGCGCGGGGCAAGGGCGATCGGCCGCCGGCCTTGCGCCCCGGGGCCGCGTCGTCTATCGCGGCGCGAATGGACGGAGCGGCATGAAAATCGCATGAAAATCCTCGTCATCCTCGGCGCGATCGCGGTCGTCGCGGGGCTGGTCGGCCTCGCCCATTGCGTGCGTGTCGGCTATGCGATCAAGCGCGAGAAACCGGCGCCCGAGGTGGTGCGCGCACGGTTGAACCGGCTGCTGGCGGTCAATCTCGGCTCGGTCGGCCTCGCCGCCATCGGGCTCGGGATGATCGTCATCGGCCTCGTACTCTGATCAGCGCCCGGCGCGGGCGGCGACCAGCGCGCCCCCCGCGACCAGCAGCGCCGAGAGGACGAGGCCGGCGCGCGGCTCGGCATAGCCGGCGACGATCAGCACGAAGGTCGAGATGAGCGGCGCCGCGTAGGAGAGGATGCCGAGAAACTGGATGTCGCCGCGCTTCACCCCGACGTCCCAGAGGTAGAAGGCGAGGCCGACCGGTCCGGCGCCGAGCGCCAGCATCGCGGCCCAGGCGCCCGCGCCCGCCGGCCAGACGGTGGGCTCCAGCGCCAGATGCGCGAGCGATGCGAGGATCGCGGTGACGAGGCAGAAGACGGCGACGGATTCGGTCGGCGCCGCGCCCATGCGGCGGCTGAGCACCGAATAGCCCGCCCAGGTGAAGGCGCAGACCAACGCCGCGCCGTAGCCCGGCAGATAGGCGGCGGAGAAGGACGCGCCGGGGCCGAGGATCACCAGCGCGGCGCCGGCGAAGGCGAGGAGCGCCCCGACGACATGGGCGGGACGCAGCCGCTCACCCGGCAGCAGGCCGGACAGCAGCACGATCAGCAGCGGCCAGAGATAGGCGATCAGGCTCGCCTGCGCCGGTGGAGCGAGCCGCAGCGCGGTGAAGTAGAAGAAGTGATAGCCAAAGAGCCCGCCGATGCCGATCAGCCAGAGCGCCGGCGGCAGGCCGCGCAGCACGGCGAGCCCCTGCCCGCCCACCGCCATCCAGAGAAAGCCGAGCGCCGCGGCGATGGCGAAACAGACCGCGGTCAGCTGGAACGGCGGCACCGCGCCGACGCCGACCGTCAGCACGGCGAGCACCGACCAGAGCAGGACGGCCCCGAAGCCGACGAGGCTCGCGGTCACGCGGCTCATTCGGCGGCTCGTCTCGCGCCGGGACCGCTCACGCGGCGGCGCGATCGGCGGCGGCCTGGCGCAGATAGCCGGCGATCCAGCGCGCCCAGTCGAGCCGTTGCGTCGGGCGGGTCAGCGAGGCGCGCGCGGCGTCGGCCGCCGCGACCGGAAAGGCGGTGCCGCCGCGCAGTTCCAGCAAGTCGTCCATGAAGGCCGCGTCGAACTCCGGGTGCGGCTGCAGCGAGATGGCATAGGGCGCCTCCGGATCGCCATAGGCCAGCGCGGCGTAGTCGCAATGGGCGGAGCGGGCGAGCACCGTCGCGCCTTCGGGCAGGGTTGTCACCTGATCCTGATGCAGCGCGCTGACCGAGAAATGATCCGGCGCGTCCGCCATCCAGCGCGGCCGCGCCACGAGATCGTAGTCCTGCACCCCGAGCCCCCAGCCGCGGTCCGACTTCACCACCTCGCCGCCCAGCGCCTCGGCGAGGATCTGATGACCGAAACAGATACCGACCACCGGGATCCGCGCGGCGACGCAGTCGCGCAGGAAAGCCTTCAGCGGCGCGATCCACGGCAGATCGTCATAGACGCCGTGGCGCGAACCGGTGACGAGCCAGGCGTCGGCCTGCCCCGGCGTCGCCGGCCGCTCGCCGGACACCACGCTCACCGTCGCGAATTCGAGCGCGGGATCGGCGTCGCCGAGCAGCCGACGGAACATCGCCGGATAGTCGCCGTGGCGCGCGCGGAGATCGGGATGGACCTCTCCCGTCTCGAGAATTCCGATCTTCATAGTCCCGCTCCGCAGGCATGCCGTCGGATCCGAGAAATCACAAGCGCGCCGGGCTTTCAATGCCGGTGGAGGGAGACTTCAGCGCAGCCCCGCGAAGAAGGCGCGGAGCAGCATGGCGGATTCGGCCTCGGCGATGCCGCCGAAGACCAGCGGGGCATGGTGGGCCTGCGGATGGCTGAAGACGCGCGCGCCCTGCTCGACGCCGCCCGACTTCGGATCGGCGGCGCCGTAGCAGAGCCGCGCGAGCCGCGCCGCCGCGATCGCCCCCGCGCACATCGCGCAAGGCTCCAGCGTCACATAGAGATCGAGCCCGGTCAGCCGCTCGGACCCGAGCGCGGCGCAGGCGGCGCGGATCGCCAGCATCTCGGCATGGGCGCTCGGATCGGCGAGCTCGCGCGTCCGGTTGCCGGCGCGCGCGAGCACCCGGCCCGAAGACGGGTCGGCGATCACCGCGCCGACCGGGATCTCGCCCCGTTCGGCGGCCGCTCGCGCTTCCTCGAGCGCGATCCGCATCAGGGGCGCGAAACCGGTCATCCGGCGATTTCGCCCGGTCCGCGGGGCCAGCGCAAGGCGTTCATGCGCTTGGCCCCGGCGGATTCGCTTGGCGCCCCCGGCGCGCGCGTGTAGGAGCGGGGCATGAGCGCCCCGGACGAACCAGAACGCATCGCCAAACGGCTGGCTCGCGCAGGCGTCGCCTCGCGCCGTGTCGCCGAGACGATGATCGCCGCCGGGCGCGTCTCGGTGAATGGCGTGGTGATCGACAGCCCGGCGCTCAACGTCGCCGCGTCCGACCGGATCGCGGTCGATGGCAAGCCACTGGCGGCGCCGGAGCCGGTTCGGCTCTGGCGCTACTACAAGCCGATCGGCCTCGTCACCTCGGACCGCGACGAGAAGGGCCGCGACACCGTCTTCGAGCATCTGCCCGACGACCTGCCGCGCGTGGTCTCGGTCGGCCGACTTGATCTCAATTCCGAGGGTCTGCTGCTCCTGACCAACGACGGCGGGCTGAAGCGGCGGCTGGAGTTGCCGTCGACCGGCTGGGTCCGCAAGTACCGGGTCCGGGCGAAGGGCGCGCCGACCGACGCGACGCTCGAACCCCTGCGCCGTGGCGTAACGGTCGACGGCGAGGCGTTCCAGCCGATGGCCGTCGCCATCGATCGCCAGCAGGGGTCCAACGTCTGGCTGACGATCGGCATCCGCGAAGGCAAGAACCGCGAGATCCGCCGCGCGCTGGAAACCGTCGGCCTCGCGGTGAACCGGCTGATCCGCGTCTCCTACGGCCCGTTCCAGCTCGGCGAGCTCGAACCCGGCGCGGTCGAGGAAGTGCGCCCGAAGATCCTGCGCGAGCAACTCGGCATCCGAGGCGCCGAGGCGGCCGGCGACAAGGCCGCGCCCGGGAACGCCAGCAAAGGCCGGCCCCCCGCCGGCAAGACATCGGGAGGGGCGCCGATCGGCAAGACCCCCGCCCCCAAGCCAGGCCAAGCCCCGGCCAAGCCAACGCGCGCGGCGAAGCCGACACGGCGCGGCGACGCTCGACCGGAGGGCGCCGCGGCGCACGGAAAACCGCGCCGTCCCCCTCGGCCTTGACCGGACAGGGCGGCGGTGGCGTCCGGCGCCTCAGATCTTCAGCGCGCCCGCGCTCTTGCGGCCGTCGCGACCGTCGATCAATTCGTATTCGATCGGCTGGTTGTCCTGCAATGTCTGCAGACCCGCGGCCTGAACCGCCGTGATATGGACGAAAATGTCCTTACCGCCGTCCGAAGGCTGGATGAATCCATAGCCTTTCTCGGTGTTGAACCACTTGACAGTCCCTTTGGCCATTCCGAACGCCCTTTTGGTACTTAAGCTCAGGCGGGATGCCCGAACCCATGCGTCGTCACGCCCTCGTGACCGCGCATTTATTAGGCAGCATCAGAGCACGGAACTTGAGCTAGTCTAGCGCGATTCGCCTCGCAAAAAAAGCGTGATGTCCGCCAAGGCCGGCGGCCGCGCGGAAAAGACCGCGCAGCCGCCGGCGGGCGGTTCTCGGGACTGGTCACCGGCGGCGTGTGGCACTATGGTCGCGGACCAGTGGGACTTGTGGATTTTGGTGGCGCCATGGGCGGATCGAGCGTGCGATTGATCGGGTTCATCGTTCTGGCCACCATCATCCTGGCCAGCGGTTTCGGCGCGATCGGCGCTCCGGGACTGCTCCTCGGGGGCCTGTGATGGCCGCCGAGCGCTTCGGCGGCAAACATTCGCCGAACAAGCCGGCCGGCGGCGGCCCCGAGGCCGCGGCGCCGGCGCCGTTCCGGAACCGTCGCGCCCGCCGCGTCAGCCTGCGCGCCCGGGCCATGTTCGCGCTGCCGCTGCCGCTGCTTTTCGCCGGCCTCGGTGCGATCAGCCGCGGCAACGCGCTTGAAATGCTGGCCGAACTCGGCGGATTCGTCGGGCTGATGGGCTCGGCCTGGCTGCTGAACGAGGGGCTCCGCGCCGAGGAGGCCTACGACGCCCGCGCCGTGGCCCGCCCCCCGGCGATCCCGCGCAAGCTGTTCGGCGCGGCGCTGACCGGGCTCAGCGTCGCGATGATCGGCGCGATCAGCCTTGGCCAGGCTCCGCTCGGGGCGGTGATTTTCGGCGCCGTGGCGGGTCTCGCCCAGATCGTCGCCTTCGGCCTCGATCCGATGCGCAAGAAGGGCCTCGAAGGCGTGGACCAGATGGCGACCGAGCGCATCGCCCGCGCCATCGATCAGGCCGAGGGGCTGGTGCGCGACACGACGGCCGCCGCGGCGCGCATCGGCGACCAGCGCGTCGCCGGGCGGGTGGAGCGGATCTGCGATCAGGCGCGCGAGATGTTCCGCGTGGTCGAGCGCGACCCGCGCGACCTCGCCCGCGCCCGCGCCTTCCTGAGCGTCTATCTGCTCGGGCTGCGCGATGCGACCGTCAAGTTCGCCGATATCTACGGGCGCACCCGCGACCCCGTGGTGCTCGGCCAGTACGAGAGCCTGCTGGGTGACCTCGAATCGAGCTTCACCAAGCAGCGCACGCATCTCCTGGAAGACAATCGCGGCGACCTCGAAGTAGAGATCGAGGTGCTGCGCGAACGGCTGCAGCAGGACGGGCTGACCCCGCGCTAACGACATGAAGGAGGCAAGACATGGCCGAGGAAATTCGCGCGCGGGCCGAGGCCGCGCTCAAGGAAGTGGAAACCGTCACCGCGACGCTGCTGCCCGAGCCGAAGGGCGAGATCGTGGAAGCCGACGTGACCGACCCGGCGATCCGGGCGGAAATCGAGCGACGCAAGGCCGAGATCGACCTTTCGAGCAGCCAGTCGATCATTCGCTTCGGCTCCGGCGCCCAGGCCGAGTTGCAGGTGATCAGCCAGGACATGCTCGCCGGCGTGAAGAACAAGGACGCGGGCCCGGCCGGTGACAGCCTTCGCGAGATGGTGACCTCGCTGCGCGGCTTCTCGGTCGACGAGCTTGACCCCAACCGCAAGCGCAGCTGGTGGGAGCGGCTGATGGGCTCGGCCGAGCCGATGGCCGAGTTCATGGCAAAATTCGAATCGGTGCAGGGCCAGATCGACAAGATCACCGGCGAACTGCTCCAGCACGAGCACGCGTTGCTGAAGGACGTGAAATCGCTCGACAAGCTCTACGAGAAGACCCTCGACTTCTATGATGAGCTGGCGCTCTACATCGCCGCCGGCGAATCGAAGGTCGCCGATCTCGACGCGGCCGACATTCCGGCCAAGGCAGCGGTGGTCGAGGCGGCGGCGGAGAACCAGAAGGTGATCCTCGCGCAGGAGCTGCGCGACCTGCGCGCCGCCCGCGACGATCTGGAGCGCCGGGTGCATGACCTGAAGCTGACCCGACAGGTCACGATGCAGAGCCTGCCCTCGATCCGGCTGGTGCAGGAGAACGACAAGAGCCTCGTCACCAAGATCAACTCGACGCTCGTCAACACCGTGCCGCTGTGGGAGACCCAGCTCGCCCAGGCGGTGACGATCCACCGCGGCCGCGAGGCCGCGAAGGTGGTGAAGGAGGCGAACGACCTGACGAACGATCTCCTGACCAAGAACGCCGAGAACCTGCGGCAGGCCAATGCCGAGATCCGCACCGAGATGGAGCGCGGCGTCTTCGACATCGAGGCGATCGAGAAGGCGAACGACGACCTGATCGCGACCATCGAGGATTCGCTGCGCATCGCCGACGAGGGCAAGTCCAAGCGCGCCGCCGCCGAGGCCAGCCTCCTGCGCATGGAGGGCGAGCTTCGGACCGCGCTCTCGGCGGCGAAGGCGCCACCGGCGCCCGCCGCTCCGTCGGTCTGACATCGAACAGGGGATCGAACCGGATTGACCGACCCCATGACGCGGCGGGAGGGCGGCGGAGCACTGCCCCCCGTCCCCATACGGGCGCTGAGCGCGCTGGCCGCGCTCGTCCTCGCCGGCTGCGCCAGCTTCGGCGTGCCGGGCAGCGCGCCGACCGCGCCCGAGGCGCCGCGGGCCGACGCGACCGCGCCGCCCGAGGCGCGCGATCTCACCCCGCCGGCCGGCGCGGACGAGCCATCGCTGCTGCAATTCTATGCGAACGTGGAAAGCGACCTGACTGCCAGCGGGCGCATGCGGCTCGAGACCGCGCCGGCGGACGCGCCTTATTCCATCGACGACCTCATCCGGGATTTCGAGCGCGTCGCGCTCTATGACGAATATGTCGATGTCGGCGGTCGCTTCGTGCGGGCCGAGACCCCGGCGCTCCTGCGCCGCTGGGACCAGCCGGTCCGGGTCGGCGTCATGTCGAGCGGCGCGATGCCGGCCGGCGAGGCGGCGCAGGATCGCGGCAATGTCGCGGCCTTCACCCAGCGTCTCGCGCGGCTGACCAAGGCCGACATGGCGATGAGCGACGGGCCGGGGGTGAATTTCCTCGTCCTCTTCATGAGCAGCGCCGAGCGCGAGGCCTTCGCCGATCAGGTTTCCGCCCGCTATCCCTCCTTCGCGCCCGCCGTGATGAACGCGCTCCGCGACACGCCGCTCGACATCTTCTGCACCACCTACGCCTTCGGCACGCCGGGGGACGCGTCGAAATATTCCGCCGTGATGATCCTGATCCGCGCCGAGCATCCACCACTGACCCGCCTCTCCTGCGTGCATGAGGAAATGGCCCAGGCCATGGGGCTGCCGAACGACAGCCCCGACGCGCGCCCCTCGCTCTTCAACAACAGCGTCGAATTCGCGCTCCTGACCGAACATGATGAAATCCTCCTGCGCATGCTCTACGATCCGCGGCTGCGGCCCGGCATGACCGCGGCCGAGGTCCGGCCCCTGCTGCCGGCCATCGCGCGCGACGCCGTGGCGGCGGAACGGGCGGACGGGGCGCAGGTCGCACTGGCCGAGAACTGAACGGGAACCAAGCCATGTCCATCTTCGACTTCCTGCGCGGCGAATTCATCGACGTCATCCACTGGACCGACGATACCCGCGACACCATCGTCTGGCGCTTCGAGCGCGAGGGCCATGCGATCAAGTACGGAGCGAAGCTGACCGTGCGCGAGGGCCAGGCGGCGGTCTTCGTGCACGAGGGACAGCTGGCCGACGTGTTCGCCCCCGGGCTCTACATGCTCGAAACCAACAACATGCCGATCCTGACCACGCTGCAGCACTGGGATCACGGATTCCGCAGCCCGTTCCTCTCCGAGATCTATTTCGTCAATACCCGCCGCTTCACCGACCTGAAATGGGGCACCAAGAACCCGATCATGTGCCGGGATCCGGAATTCGGCATGGTCCGGCTGCGCGCCTTCGGCACCTACACCATGCGGGTGACCGATCCGGGCAAGTTCCTGACCGAGATCGTCGGCACCGATGGCGAGTTCACAACCGACGAGATCGAGTTCCAGATCCGCAACATCATCGTTACCCATTTCAGCCAGATCATCGCCTCCTCCGGCATCCCGGTGCTCGACATGGCGGCGAACACGCTCGATCTCGGCAAGATCGTCGCCGAGCGCATCGCGCCGATGGTCGCGGAATACGGGCTGGAGCTGCCCGCCTTCTATATCGAGAACATTTCGCTGCCGGCCGAGGTCGAGGCGGCGATGGACAAGCGCACCTCGATCGGCGTCGCGGGCGATCTCGGCAAATACACCGAATTCAGCGCGGCCGAGGCGATGACCCGCGCCGCTTCCAACCCGGGCGGCGACAGCGGCATGGGCGCGGGCATGGGCGCTGGGCTCGGCATGGCGATGGGCGCGCGCATGGCGCAGACCGGCCCCTGGGGCAGCGCGCCCGCTCCCACGCCGCCCGCGCCGATATCACCGGCCGCGACCACGCCGCCCCCGCCGCCGCCCACCCCCGGGGCGAAGCTCTGGCATGTGGCCGACAATGGCGCGACCAAGGGCCCCTATACCCAGGCGGATCTCGCGCTGATGGCGGCTTCCGGCGCGATCGGGGCGGAGACCTATCTCTGGACGCCGGGCGGCCCCGACTGGCGGCGCGGCCGCGACATCACCGAGCTCGCCGACATCTTCAGCGCGCCGCCGCCGCCCCCCGCCGGCTGAGGCACGCCAGATGCAGGCCGATGTCACGGGGGGCGCCATCGGGGCCCCCACCGCGGAGGACCACCGCTTTCCCTGCCCGTCCTGCGGCGCACCGCTGCGCTTCCAGCCGGGCACCAGCGCGCTCCGCTGCCCGCATTGCGGCCATGAGGAGCGGATCCCGGACGCACGCGGTGCGATCCCCGAACTCGACCTCCGCGCCGCGACCGAAAAGACCGTTCCCGCGGGCGCGATGGAGGAACTGCGCGTCGTGCAATGCGGGAGCTGCGGCGCGCAGATCGAGTTCGACGCCGACATCCATGCCAAGATCTGCCCGTTCTGCGCCGCGCCGATCGTCACCGACACCGGTCCGCGCCGGTACATCAAGCCGCAGGCCCAGCTGCCGTTCCTGCTGACCGAGGACGAGGCGCGCGCCGCGATGAACCGCTGGCTGGGTCGGCTCTGGTTCGCGCCCTCGAACCTCACCGCCTATGCGCGGGCGGGGCGGGCGATGGACGGAATCTATGTCCCCTACTGGACCTACGACGCCGAGACGCGCAGTTCCTACACCGGCCAGCGCGGCACCACCTACTACGAGAGCCGGTCGGTGCGGGTGATGGTCAACGGCCGCGCCCGGACCGAGACGCAGCAGGTGGCGCGGATCTCCTGGGCACCCGCCCGCGGCCGGGTGGCGCGAACCTTCGACGATGTGCTGGTGCTCGGCTCGAAGAGCCTGCCGAAGCGGTTCACCGACGCGCTCGCCCCGTGGGATCTGTCCGCGCTCTCCGCCTACGAACCGCGTTTTCTCGCCGGTTTCCGCGCCGAAGGCTATGGCGTGCCGGTCGAGGAAGCCTATGGCCAGGCCCGCCAGATCATGGATCAGGTGATCCGGAGCGACGTCGCGCGCGACATCGGCGGCGACCATCAGCGGATCGGCGAGCTTCGCACCGAGGTCGGCGCGCTCACCTTCAAACATGTGCTGCTGCCGGTCTGGCTGGCCGCCTACCGCTACCGCGGCCGCGTTTTCCGTTTCGTGGTCAATGGCCGCACCGGCTCGGTGGAGGGCGAGCGGCCCTATTCCAAGGTCAAGATCGCGCTCCTCGTCCTCGCGATGCTGCTCGCCGCGCTCACCATCGCCGCGTTGCAGATTTCCCATCGCTGACGTGGCGCGGCCGCTCGTTCTCGCGCTGGCCGCGCTGCTCGCCGCCGCGCCGGCGCTGGCGCAGACCAGCCGGCCCGTCTTGCGCGATCCCGCGGATGAGGCGCCGGGCTGGACCCTGCGCGCCGCGCGGGACGGAACGCCGGTCGCGATGCTCGACGGACCGGGCAACATCAAGCATCTCGCCCTCTTCTGCCTCTCGGGCGAGCCCTTCCTCGCGCTCGCCTTCCGCGCCGCGCCGGCGCCCGAGACGCTGCGCCTCGGCTTCGCCTTCGCCCACGCCGGCTACGACGGCGAAGCCCGCCGCGAGCCCGGCGCGGGCGGCGCGCATGTTCTGGCGCTCCGGGACCAGCCCGTCGCCGGCCTGCTCGCCGGCCGCGACGGGCTGGTCGAGCTCACGATCAACGGCGCATCCGCGGGGACGCTCACCTTGCGCGGCTCCTCCAAGGCGATCCGCGCCGCCCTCGATCCCTGCATGGACTTCTGAGCGATATCCAGCCGGACGGAATCGTCTGGTTGGATGTTGCGCTAGCCTTCGCCGCGCGTCTGGAACAGTGCGATCTGCATGCCCGTCGCGTCGAGCAGCTCCAGCGCCTCGCCGTTCACCCGCCAGGAGGTGGTCGCCTTTAGCGCCTCGGCCAATTGGCGCTCCCAGTCGTCGAGCGGCGGCGGGCAGGCCATCATCGTCGAGGCGGCCGGACCAAAGGTCAGCTTGTCGCCATCGCGGGTGAACTTGCCCATCAGCCGGTTGCAGCCGACCGTGGCCGAGAACCGCCCCTCCCCCTCTTCGAGCAGGAGCTGCGGCGCGGTGGCGCCGGCGCCCGCCTTGATATCGGTCTTGCCGAGGCGGACGATCCGCCAGGGGGTACTCATCAGGCTGGTTCCGCGCATCGCACGCTCGCAGGTTTCCTCGGGCCAGACGCCGGTGAAGCGCGTGACCACCACCACGGTCTCCGTCCCGGCGCCCCGGGGTCGCGGCCGCTGGGCGATCTCGCCCTCGAAGCTTGCCATCAGCGGCGCGCCCTGCGCCACGCCGGCGGCGAGATAGGCGGCCTCGAGCGTGGTGAAATCGTCGTCCTCGGCCATCGGATAGTCGCGCCCGGTCAGGCATTCGGTGATATGCGCCTTCTCGGCGAGGATCCTGACCATGCCGCGCACCGGCAACCGCAGGTCAAGGGGTGATACGCCGGCCACCCCGGTCAGGACATAGCGCGCCGGATCCGCGCCCGGCACCGGCTCGCGCGCCACCAGTCGCAGCATGTCCGGCGCCTCGACGGCGAATTCGATCCGGTCCTCGCCGTCCCAGAGCACCAGCACCCCGCGCTCGCCATCGACCGACCAGCGGCCGATCACGTCCCGCGTCTCGTCCGTCCCGCGCCAGGCGCGGCGCAAGGCGAAGACCTGGTCCGGCCAGAGATTCAGCCGGTAGCGCACCCCGGCGCAATCGGCGCAGGGCAGTTCGCCGGTGAAGCTCGCCGGCAGCGCGAGGCCGAGCGGGGCGATCGGATCGACCGCCGCGGGGGTCTGGCCGGCGGCGGCGTCCACCATTCGAAGCGGCACATCGATCTGGTCCGGCGCGCCCGCGGTCAGCACCGGCAAGTTGGTGTCCGAGGTGAAGAGCGGCGCGTCGCCGACGAGAACGCGGGCACGCACGGCATAGCGGCGCGCCCCGTCGATCACCGCCGGGTCATAGGGAATCTCGAAGGCGATCGGCGTCGTGCCCGGCGCCGGCAGCTCCGCCCGACCGATCTCGTCGGCCGGCGCGTCCGCCCGACTCACGTCGGCCAGCACGGCCTCGAACACCGCCTCGGGCGGCAGGATCACCCATTCCGGATAATGCGCCGTGCCCGTCACCTTTGCCTGAGCCAATACGCCGACGGGCGCCGCCAGCATGGCGACACCAACGGCCAGACACTTGGCGAGCAAGCGGAATCCCATTCACCTCTCCCGGAGCACGGTCGCGCACAATCTGACCGGAATCGCGGCGCGCGCCAATCCCCCAACCCCTCCGACCGCTCTCACGAAAGCTTCACAATTGCCGCTTGATCGGCAGGTGCCGGACGACGGCCGCGATCGCGAGTCGCATCCGCGTCGCATCCGGCTCCCGATCGACGATCCGGCCCCCGTCCCGCCAGCGCAGCGCCGCCCCCTCCAGGAACACCTCGTAGCTCTTGCGCTCCGAGGTCTCGTCCACGAACACCGCGTCGATCGCCGCCGCGATCTCGGCATCCTCGATCAGAAGGCCCATCTCGGTATTGAGATAGGCCGACCGCAGGTCGAAGTTGAACGAGCCGATGAAGCCGATCCGTCCGTCGATGCTGAAATTCTTCGCGTGCAGCGTCGCGGCGTCCGACCCGAAGAGCGAACTCTTCGCCCGGTCGGCGTCGGTCGGTCGCAGTTCGTAGAGTCGCGTCCCGCATTTCAGCAGCTTCGGCCGCGCCTCGGAATAGCCGCCATGCACGGTGACCTGATTGGTCGAGGCGAGCGAATTGGTCAGAATCGAAACCGAAACCCCTCGCCCGGTCAGCCGGCAGAGCCCCTCCACCCCTTCGCTTCCGGGCACGAAATAGGCGGTGGTGACTTTCACATGGCGCTCGGCGGCCGCGATGGTCGGCATCAGGACATTGATCAGCCAGCGGTCTCGCTCGCCGCGCTGGGTCTTGGCCGGCGGGTCGGAAAGGATCCGCGCCGCGCCGCTCCAGACGATCGGCAGCCGCCCGTCGAGGAATTGTGCCAGCGTCTCGTCGCCGCGCGCCCGGGCGAGGTAGTCGCGGACCGGCGCGCTCCGCGCCCGCCTGGCGAGGCCGGCGCGGAAATCGACGAGATTGGAGGCCCGGTTCTTCCATAGCGAGCGGATCGGCAAGGTCAGCGGACTGTTCCAGTAGGTATCGAAGATCTCCTCCACCGCCGCGACCGATGGGCCGACCAGCGCGGCGTCCATGTCCGAGGAATTGGCATCGCGCGCCGCGTCGAAATAGGTGTCGCCGATATTGCGCCCGCCGATGATCGCAACACGCCCATCGACGATCCAGGCCTTGTTGTGCATCCGCCGCGTCACACTCAACAGGCGCAGGAGCATCTCCACGCCGCGCCGCAGCGAGGTGACGCGGTTCTTCGCCGGATTGAACAACCGGACCTCGATCCGGGGATGGCCGCTCAGCGCCAGATATTCCGGGTCGAGCCCGCGGGTATTGATGTCGTCGAGCAGCAGCCGCACGCGCACACCGCGATCCGCCGCCGCCAGAACCTGGCCGACGAGAAGGCCGCCGGTCAGGTCACCGCGCCAGAGGTAGTACATCATGTCCAGGCTGCGCCCGGCGGCCGCGGCCGACAGCGCACGGGCGGCGAAGGCGTCGCAATTGCCGCCGAGCACGATGATCCCGGTCTCGCCCGGCCGCGCCTCGGTCAGCGGTGCCACAGCCGCGTCGGCCTGAGTGACCGCCCCGCCGATCGGCAGGCAATGCGACGGTGTCCCCCGCGCCCGCTTGGCGAACCGACCATAGACATAGACCGAGATGAAGGACGCGATCGCGATAAGCGCGATCACCACCGCCAGCGACAGCAGGATGTCGTCGTCGATCCGCGGCAGTCTCACGCCCAACCCTCCCGCGTCGCGCGGCCTCGGCTACCCTCGGCGAAAGCACCCCGGAATATCAAGCATTTCGCGCACCGACCGGCGGGGTCAGAGCTGGGCCATCACCGCGTCGGAGATCTCGAAATTGCCGGTGACGGACTGCACGTCGTCATCGTCCTCCAGCGCCTCGATCAGCTTCATCAGCGATTGCGCGGCCTCCAGATCGAGTTCGGTGACCGTGCGGGGCTTCCAGACGAGCTTGGTCGACTCCGCCTCGCCGAGCGAGGTTTCGAGCGCCGTCGAGACGTCGTTCAGATCCTCGACCGCGCACCAGATGACATGCTCCTCCTCGGAGCTCTCGACATCCTCGGCGCCGGATTCGATCGCGGCTTCCATCACCTTGTCGGCGTCGCCCGCGGACGGCCCGTAGACGATCTGGCCCACACGGTCGAACATGAAGCTGACGGACCCCGTCTCGCCGAGATTGCCGCCGCGCTTGGTGAAGGTGGAGCGCACGTTCGAGGCGGTGCGGTTGCGGTTGTCGGTCATCGCCTCGACGATGATCGCGACGCCACTCGGGCCGTAGCCTTCATAGCGGATTTCCTCGTAGTTTTCCGAATCACCGGCGATCGACTTCCGGATCGCCCGGTCGATATTGTCCTTGGGCATGGAGACCGCCTTGGCCTCCTTCACCGCGAGGCGCAGGCGCGGGTTCTTGTCCGGATCCGGGTCGCCCATCTTCGCGGCCACCGTGATCTCCTTTGACAGCTTGGAGAAAAGCTTGGCGCGCACCGCGTCCTGCCGGCCCTTGCGGTGCTGGATATTTGCCCATTTCGAATGTCCGGCCATCGCGACCTCCGTCTTCCGTCCTCGCCGTGGCGCGTCCTATACGTCACGCCCCGGCTCGGGTTCAAGCGGGCTTGGTCGGGGTCGCGGCTGGACCAGCGCCACCCCGACCAGCATCAGCCCGAGGGCCAGCCAGACCGCGACTCCATAGCGCTCGCCGAGCAGGACCATCGACCAGACCACGCCGAAGCCGGTCACCAGATAGGCGATCTGGCTCGCAAATACCGACCCCGCCTGCCCGATCAGCCAGACATAGCCCGAATAGGCGAGGGCGTTCAGCACGCCCGAGATCACCACCGCCCATTCCGCCGCGCCCCAGGGCCAACCTCGCGGCGGCCGCTGGCCGGTGATCTCGGCCAGCGGCCAGCAGACCGCGAGCAGCAGCAGCGCGGTCCCGAACAGCAGCTGGAACGGGTGCAATCCGTGCGATCCGCGCCAGGCGAGATAGCTCGCCTCGACCGCGTAGCTCACTGGCGCGATCAGCGCGAGCAGCACCGCTCCGGTCGCGACCGTCCCGCCGTGCGCGCCGGGCAGCGCGATCACCACGATCGCGCCGGCCCCGAGCAGCACGCCGAGCGCGCGGCGCGCGTCAGGCCGCTCGAAACCGACGGCGAGCGCGATCGGCAATACGAACATCGGCACCGCGGCGACAATGATCGCGCGCACCCCGCCCGGCAGCCAGGCGGCGGTCAGGAAGCTGAAATACCCGGGCAGCGCCGCCCCGAAGAAGGCAACCACGACCATGAGCCCGAAATGCCGGCGATCCAGCGCCACCGGCAGACGCAGCCCGCGCATGAGCAGCAGCAGAAGACCCGCCATGATCGCATTCTGCCAGACGAGGATCCCGAGCGGCTTGTATCCCGTCGAGACCGCGACCAGCATCAGCGGCACCGTCAGGCCCCAGATGGCGCCGAGGGCGACCAGCGCCGCCACCGCCACGAGACGCGAAACGGGGCGTGAACCTTGGTCGTCGCCCATCTCAGCCCGGGGTCGCCGACGCCAACCGTCCGCCCACCCGCACCGGCGCCACGCGCCGTGCGCGCCCCGTGGCGTCGTCGGTCTCGACAAAGACTCCGCACAGGGTCGCCTCGCCCTCGGCCGGCGTGAAGCGGTTCTTCGACATGCCGGTGACGAAACGGCTGATCGGCTCGAGCTTGTCCATGCCGATCACGCTGTCATAGTCGCCGCACATGCCGGCGTCGGTCTGATAGGCGGCGCCCTTGGCAAGGATCTGGGTATCGGCCGTCGGCACATGGGTATGGGTGCCGACGACGAGGCTCGCGCGGCCATCGCACCAATGGCCGAGCGCCATTTTCTCGCTGGTCGCCTCGGCATGCACATCGACGATCACCGCGCTCGCCAGCCCGCCGAGCGGCGCGGACTTCAGCGCCGCGTCGATCGCGGAGAATGGATCGTCGAATGGCCGGCGCATGAAGACCTGGCCGAGCACTTGCGCCACCAGCACCTTGCGTCCGCCCGGCGCGTCGAACATCCGCGCCCCCCGCCCCGGCGCGCCCTTGGCGAAATTGAGCGGGCGCAGCACCCGCGGCTCGGTCTCGACATAGGCCAGCATGTCCTTCTGGTCGAAGGCATGGTCGCCGAGCGTCAGGCAATCGGCGCCGGCGGCCAGCAGGTCGGCGGCGTGCGCCCCGGTCAGCCCCATGCCGCCGGACGCGTTCTCGCCATTGACCACCACGAAATCCAGCGCCCATTCGGCGCGGAGCCGCGGCAGGTGCGCCGCGACCGCCGCCCGCCCGGTCCGCCCCATCACATCGCCGAGGAACAGAAGTCTCATGAGCGCGCCTTAGTCGCTCGGGACGCCCGCGTCCAGCCGTCGCACCGCCGATCGAATCGCGAAAACCGGCGGCGAGGGCGCGGATCAGACCGGCAGGCGCGCCCCGGTCTCGGTCACCACCCCGTCGAGCACCGCGTCGGTCAACGCGCGCGGCACCTCCGGCACCAGCTGGCGCTCGTAGGCGAAACCATAGCCCCAGGCCATGCGTCGCGCCCGCAGGGCATGCAAGGTGCGGTCGTAGAAGCCGCCACCATAGCCCAGCCGATTGCCATAGCTGTCGAAGGCGAGCAGCGGCACCAGCAGGATGTCGGGTTCCAGCTCCTCGCCCTCCGCCGGAACCGATACGCCGAACGGCCCGGGCACCAGCGTCGCGTCCGGGGTCCAGGCGCGGAAGCGAAGCGGCTGGCGCGGCGCCTCGATCACCGGCACACAGAGCCGGTAGCCAAGCCCGTGCAGCGCCAGCATCGCCGGCATCGGGTCGAGCTCGGTCCGGATCGGCAGATAGCCCGAGACCACCCGCGCCTCGCGCAGGGCGGCGACTACCGTCAGTACATGCCCCGCGGCCCGGCGCGCCGCGCCGACACCCTCGGCGTGGGCCTGGGCGCGGGCTTCGAAGGCGGCGGTCCGCGCGACCTTCTTCGCCTCCGCCGAATCGCTCACCAATACGTCAGCGCCATCGCGGCAAGGGCGGCGGGCCCGGCGCGACCGTTGGAGCAACTAATCCTTGAGAGCCTGGTGTCCCAGGTGGGCGCCAGATGCGATAGGCCAGGACCAGTCACAGAGCCAGCTCCCTCAAGAATGTTTACGGCCACTAGGATTTGGGCCCCTCACGGGAAGGCTAGAACCCGCCACCGCCGAATGTAGCGCCGATGCGTCGCGATTTGAAGCCCGCTCCTGAAAATCGCCGCGGCATCCCGGGCGGACACGCCGGCCGATGGATCGAGCCGCGGTCTAGGGGGCCCGCGTCGCGCCGCCGATCCCGCCGCAAACCGCGCAGTCGGCGCGGGCGTGGACGCCGATCCGTCGCGTCTCGCCGTGGAGACCGTCGAAGAGAAGCAGCCGGCCGCGCGCGACCTCGCCGGCGCCGGAGATCAGCTTGATCGCCTCGAGCGCCAGCATCGACCCGATCACGCCGGGCAGCGCGCCGACGACACCCGCCTCGGCGCAGCTCGGCGCCAGCCCGGCCGCGGGCGGCTCGGGGAAGAGGCAGGCATAGCAGGGACCGCCGCGCGCCGGATCGAACAGCGTGACCTGTCCCTCCCACTGGCTCATCGCCGCCGAGAGCAGCGGCTTCTTCGCCGCGACGCAGGCGGCGTTGACGAAATAACGCGTCGGAAAGTTGTCGCCGCCATCGAGCACGAGGTCATAGCCCGCCACCAGGCCATCCACGTTGCCCGCCTCGAGCCGCGTCGCGTACCCCTCCACCACGACGCCGGGATTGAGCGCCCCGAGCACGCGCGCCGCCGTCGCCACCTTGGGCGCGCCGACGTCGGAGGTGGTGAACAGGATCTGCCGCTGCAGGTTCGAAAGACTGACCGCGTCGTCGTCGATGATGCCGAGCGTGCCGACGCCCGCCGCCGCGAGGTAGAGCAGCGCGGGAGCCCCGATCCCGCCGGCGCCGACCATCAGCACCCGCGCCGCGCGCAGCCGCCGCTGCCCCGGCCCGCCGATTTCGCGCAGCGCGATATGGCGCGCATAGCGGGTCAGTTCGTCCGGTGCGAGGCTCATCCCGCCCCGGTTCCGGTCGAGCCGAAACCGCCCGCGCCGCGCTCGGTCTCGCTGAGCGACCCGACCAGCCGCGGCGTGACCCGCGTCACCGGCGCCAGCACCATCTGTGCGATCCGCGCGCCATGGGCGATCACCACCGGTTCCGATCCGAGATTGATGACGATGACCCCGAGCTCGCCGCGATAGTCGCAATCGATGGTCCCCGGACTGTTGACCAGCGCCAGCCCGTGCCGCAGCGCGAGGCCGGAGCGCGGCCGCATCTGCGCCTCGTAGCCTTCGGGGATTTCCAGCGCGAGGCCGGTCGGCACCAGCGCCCGCCGCCCCGGCGCGAGCGTCAGCCCGGCGACCCGCTCCTCCGGCGCGAGATTGGCCGAGATATCGAGCCCCGCCGCCCCGGCCGTCGCATAGGATGGCAGCGGCAGCGCCGGGTCGCGCCCCGGCAAGCATAGAAGCCCGAGGACCAGCCCGCTCATGCGAGGGCCGCGGCGATCCGGTCGGCCAGTGCCTCGGCCGTCGCTTCCTTGGACATGCGCGGCCACGGTTCGACCCCGGCCTCGGTGATCAGCGTCACCGCGTTCTCCGTCCCGCCCATGATGCCGGTCGCGGGACTGACGTCGTTCGCGACCAGCCAGTCGCAGCCCTTGCGCGCCCGCTTCGCCGCCGCGTTGGCGAGCATGTCGTCGGTCTCGGCTGCGAAGCCGATGACAAGGCGCGGCCGTCCTTCGCTTCGTCGGGCGACGGACTTCAGGATGTCCGGGTTCTCGACAAGATCGAACACCGGCGGGCGCCCGGACGCGTCCTTCTTCAGTTTCGAGTCGCGCCGCGTCGCCACGTGCCAGTCGGCCACGGCGGCGGCGAAGATGGCGCAGTCGGCCGGCAGCGCGGCCTCGACCGCCGCCAGCATCTCGCGCGCGGTCTCGACCTCGTGGATCTCGCAGCCCATGGGCCGCGGCGCATCGGCCGGACCGGTGACGAAGCTGACCCGCGCCCCGCGCCGGGCGAGCGCGGCGGCGATCGCCCCGCCCTGCCGGCCCGAGGAGCGGTTGGCAATGTAGCGCACGGGGTCGATCGCCTCATGCGTCGGACCGGAAGTCACCAGCACGTGCCGGCCGGTGAGCGAACCACCGCCGAGTGCCGCGTCTATCGCGCCAAGGATCGCCGGCGGCTCGGCCATGCGGCCCGGCCCGAACTCGCCGCAGGCCATCGGCCCCTCGTCCGGCCCGACGACGAGCGTGCCGTCCGCCACCAGTGTCGCGAGATTGCGGCGGGTCGCGGGGTGCAGCCACATGCGGACATTCATCGCCGGCGCGACGAGGACGCGCTTGTCGGTGGCCAGAAGCAGCGTGCTCGCGAGATCGTTGGCATGGCCATGCGCGAACTTCGCCATCAGGTCGGCGGTGGCGGGCGCCACGACCACCAGGTCGGCGGCGCGCGAGAGCTCGATATGGCCCATCTCCGCCTCGTCCGTCAGGTCGAAGAGCTCGGAAAAGACCTTATGGCCGGCGAGGGCGGCGAGCGACAGCGGCGTCACGAATTCCGCGCCCGCCGCGGTCAGTACCGGGACCACCTCGGCGTCCGCCTTGCGCAGCAGGCGGACGAGCTCGAGGCTCTTGTAGGCGGCGATGCCGCCGCCGACGACCAACAGGATCCTTCGCCCGGCCAGCATGTCCCGCCCCTCGCGCGCCTCTCGTTCCCGGATCCCTAGTCGCCTTGGGCGGCCCGTTCAAGGGACACTTGAGACAGCCCAATAATTTCAGAATGTTAGCCAGAAGCTCAGGGCAGAGTCGCGCAGGGGTCGGCCCGCGCCGGCGCCGGAGCGAGAAGCACCCCGTCGAACCGCTCCTCGGCGTCCGGCGGCGCCTCGAACTGGCCGAGCGTCACCACCCGCAGATCCGGCTCGGCGACGGCGATCGCCGCCGGGGCGCCGCGCAGCTTGTCGGCATGACCGCTGCCCGCGATCACCACCACCTGCCCGCCGCCGGTCATGGTGCGCGCCCAGATCGCCGCGTCGGCGAGGCCCGCGTCGCGAAACCGCTGGACCTCGATCATTCCGGGCAACCGGTCGGCCGCGACCTTGCCACAATGCGCCGCGGTGAACAGCCGCGAGCGCACCGCCAGTTCGGCGCGGGCCAGCGGCCGATCGAGGCCGTAGATCGTCGCGTCCGGCCCGAAGGCGGCGGCCGCGCCCTCGACCCCGGCGCGGCGGACATCGACCGCCGGCTGGCTGGCGCCGAACACCGTGGCGCCCGGCGCCGCCGCCAGGATCGCGGCGTAGTAGCCGAAGTCCGGCCGACCGGTGACGTCCCAATGCATCACTCGGGCAATGTCGCCGGCCGGCGCGCCATTGGCACGCAGATCGTTGATCTCGCCCTCGGCCAACTGCGGAAACATCTCGAAAACCAGCGCGGCGGGACGCAGCGCGGCGACGATCTCCGCCTGCGTGGCATGATGGGTGGGATTGTCGTGAATCTCGCCCAGGATGACCACGTCGGCGTCCCGTGCCTTTTCAAGGAAACGCGGCAGCTCCGAAGCATCGACCGCGACCGCCAGAAACAGACAGAGGAGCGCGCTCGCGGCGCCAATCAGCACTCGCATGGCTCCCTCCTCGATCATGGTCCGCCGCCGGAGCGGCGGGATCAATATGGCATGACGCCCGATCAGGGTCACGTGATTTCAGGCGTTGGCCAGCGTCTCGGCGGCGGAACCACTAACGGTTTCAAGGCGTTTGCGCAATTTCGTCAGGGCCTGGGCTTCGAGCTGACGGATGCGCTCCTTGCTGAGACCGAGCTCCTGGCCAAGGCTTTCCAGCGTCCGGGGCTCGTCGCGCAGCTTGCGCTCGACGACGATCATCCGCTCACGCGCGTTCAGCGAGGACAGCGCCTCGGCCAGCCAGCCCCGAGCGCGCGCGAGATCGGCGTTCCGCACCACCGTCTCGGCCGCCTGGGGCGCGTCGTCGGGCAGCGTTTCCATCCATTCGCGCCCCTCCTCACCGGCCTGCTGGGCGTTGAGCGAGAAGTCCGCGCCCGACAGGCGCGCGTCCATCATCTCGACATCGCGCAGCGGCACCCGGATCTCCTCGGCGATCATCTCGCGCAACCGCTGGCTGTCGAGCACCTCGCCATTCGCTCCCGCCTCGCGCTCGATCTTCGCCCGCACCCGGCGCAGGTTGAAGAACAGCGCCTTCTGCGACGAGGTCGAGCCGGTGCGCACCATCGACCAGTTGCGCATCACATAGTCCTGGATCGAGGCCTTGATCCACCAGACGGCATAGGTGGAGAAGCGTACGCCGCGGTCGGGATCGAACTTCTCGGCCGCCTTCATCAGCCCGACCCCCGCCTCCTGGATCAGGTCGGGCATGGGCGCGCCATAACGGCGATACTTCGACGCCATGGAGATCGCCAGCCGCATATAGGCGTTGACCAGCCGATGCAGCGCGCGTTCGTCGCCATGGTCACGCCAGGCCCGAGCCAGCGCCAGCTCGGTCTCGGCATCGAGCATCTCGGCGCCCATCGCGCGCCTAGTGACGGTCCGTGTGCCCGCGTCGTCGAATGCCATCCGCCAACCTCCACACCAAACCGGGGGTCCGTGTTCGCGTGAACACGATCTTAACCCTCGCCATTATCGACTTACGCGCCCGCGCGCGGTTCGGATCACCAGCCAACGCGCGGCAAAGGTTTTGTTTCCATTCAAAAATTGATCAAATTTCAGGCGGCGGAACTCCGCCACCCAGGGATTCGGGCGCGTTCCGGACTGCTAAGTCCAGAATATCGGGCAGCTTTGTCGGCCCGACCACGAAACCGGCGCGTCTCTGCGCTGTTGCATCGCCGCACGAGAACGTGATGATGACGCCGGCCCCAGCCTGCCGGAGAAACCCCGTGCGCAACCTGCTCCTCATCGGCGATCGCAACTATTCCAGCTGGTCGCTCCGCGCCTGGCTCGTTTTCGAGCATTTCGGCATCGACCATGAGATCCGGCGCGTCCATCTCGATTCGCCCGAATTCGTCGCCGAACTCGCGCCCTTCGCGCCCGCGCGCACCGTGCCGCTGCTGCGTTTGCCGGGCGGCGCGCTGGTCTATGACACGCTCGCCATCGCCGAGACGCTGGCCGAACGCTATTCCGACCTCGCGCTCTGGCCGGCCGAGCCCGCCGCCCGCGCCCGGGCGCGCAGCATCGTCGCCGAGATGCACGCCGGCTTCGGCGCGCTGCGCGACGCCTGCCCGATGAACCTGCGACGAAGCTATGTCGGCTTCGCTCCGTCCGAGGCGGTGGGTCGCGACCTCGCGCGGATCGAAACCCTGTGGGACTACGCGGGTTTCGGGGGCGAAGGCTGGCTCTTCGGCGCCTATTCGATCGCCGACGCCTATTTCGCCCCGATCGCAACGCGCATCGCGAGCTACGACTTGCCGGTCGGCCCGGCGGCGGCGGCCTATGTCGCGCGGCAGCTCGCCGATCCCGCCTTCCGCCGCTGGCGCGCCATCGGCCTTGTCGAGCCGTCGTGCCATGTCGATTGCGACCTCGACCTGCCCGAGCGCGCCTGGCCCGGCCCGGCGCCGCTCGCGGCGCGCGCCGTCGAAGGAGCGCCACCGCTCAACATCCTCTGCCCCTTCTCCGGCCAGCCGGTGGTGCCGGAGGCGCTTGCCGAGATCGAGGGCGCGGTGGTCGGCTTCTGCAATACCGGCTGCCGCGACAAGGTGGTCGCCGACCCGGAGGCCTGGCCCGCCGCGATGGCATTGCTCCCGGCGCGCGCGACCGGTTAACCCGCTCTCAACCCTTTCCCGCCAAGCCTTCGGGCATCGGAGACTGTTCGAGAATTCGGCGGCGGAGGGCTGGCAAGGGATTTCGTGTTCGACGCACCGGGGCGCGAAAAGACCTGCCAGACCGACCCGCGCGGGTTTTCAAACAATCTCTCAGCGGACGGGAGAGATATGGTCGCCTGCGCCTATACCGTGGCCTTTCAGGGGGTCGAGGCGCGACTGGTCGAGGTGCAATGCGCCGTCACCGCCGGCCTGCCCGCCTTCAATCTCGTCGGCCTGCCTGACAAGGCCGTCTCCGAGGCCAAGGAGCGGGTGCGCGCGGCGATGACCGCGATGGGCCTCGCGCTGCCGGCCAAGCGCATCACCGTGAACCTTTCGCCCGCCGACCTGCCGAAGGAGGGCTCGCATTTCGATCTGCCGATCGCGCTCGCCCTGCTGGCCGCGATGGAGGTGCTGCCGCGCGACGTGGTCGCAGGGCAGGTGGCGCTCGGCGAGCTGTCGCTCGATGGCACGCTGGTCGCCGTGATCGGCGCGCTGCCCGCCGCCGTCGCGGCCGCCGAGGCCGATTGCGGCCTGATCTGCCCGGCCGCCTGCGGCGCCGAGGCGGCATGGGTCGGCGCGGTGCAGGTGATCGCGCCGAAATCGCTGCTCGCCCTCGTCAATCACTTCACGGGGCGCGCCGTGATCGCGCCGGCGCGGCCGGGCACCGTCGCCCCGGCGGGAACCGCGCGCGACCTCCGCGACGTCAAGGGCCAGGAGAAGGCCAAGCGCGCGCTGGAGATCGCCGCCGCCGGGCGTCACCATATCCTGATGGTCGGCCCGCCCGGCAGCGGCAAGTCGATGCTGGCCGCGCGCCTGCCCGGCATCCTGCCGCCGCTGGAACCGACCGAGGCGCTCGAGACCTCGATGATCCATTCGCTCGCCGGGCTGCTCGACGAAGGCGGCATCTCGCGCGACCGGCCGTTTCGCGCGCCGCACCATACCGCCTCGATGGCGGCGGTGGTCGGCGGCGGTCGCGGGGCGAAACCGGGCGAGATCAGCCTCGCGCATCATGGCATCCTGTTTCTCGACGAGTTCCCCGAATTCCCGCGCGCGGTGCTTGAAACCCTGCGCCAGCCGATCGAGACCGGCGACGTGATCGTCGCGCGGGCGAACGCGCATGTCCGCTATCCCTGTCGCTTCATGCTGGTCGCCGCCGCCAATCCCTGCCGCTGCGGCTATCTCGCCGATCCGGCGCGCGCCTGCGCCCGGGTGCCGGACTGCGGCGCGGACTATATGGGGCGGGTGTCGGGGCCGCTGCTCGACCGGTTCGACCTGCGGGTCGAGGTGCCGCCGGTGTCGGTGGACGATCTGGCGCTGCCCGCGACCGGCGAGCCCAGCGCCGCGATCGCCGGCCGCGTCGCCGCCGCCCGCGCCCTGCAGCGCCGGCGCTTCGCCGACCACGAGGGGATGAGCGTCAACGCCGACGCCGAGGGCGACCTCCTGGAAACGATCTGCGCGGCGGACGACGGCGCCACCGCGCTCCTGCGCGACATCGCCGAACGCTTTCGCCTCAGCGCGCGGAGCTACCACCGCGTGCTGCGCGTCGCCCGCACCATCGCCGACCTCGGTGGCGGCGGCCCGGTATCACGCCCCCATGTCGCCGAGGCCGCCGGCTACCGCCTCGCCTTCTGAAATTCGTCCGCGCGCCGGGGCTCGCGCGACCGCTCTACCACAACCCGCCGACGAAGGCGCCGGCCCGCTCGAGGGCGGCGGCGGCCTCGGGCAGGCGGCGGCCGAAGGCCTGCCAGACATGCGGCGTGCCCGGCCACAGTTCCAGCGTCACCGCGACCCCATCCGCCCGCAGCCGCGCCGCCATGGCCGTCGCGTCGTCCCGCAGGATCTCGGCGTCGCTCGCCTGGATCAGGACAGGCGGGGCGCCGGTGAACGCGCCGAGGATCGGCGAGGCGCGCGGATCGGTCGGATCGGCGCCGGCGAGATAGAGCGCGCGCATCTCCGCCACCCGGCCGGCTGGCAGCAGCGCGTCGCGCCCGGCGAGCGTTGTCATGCTCTCGCCCGACAGGGTGAGGTCGGTCCAGGGGCTGAAAGCCACCACGCCGACCGGCGGCGGCGCCCCCTCGGCCAGCAGCATGTGCAGGAGCGCCAGCGCGAGGCCGCCGCCGGCGCTGTCGCCGCCCACCACCAGCCGCGCCGGATCGCACCCTTCGGCGAGCAGCGCGTGATAGGCGGCGCGCGCGTCGTCCGCCGCCGCGGGAAACGGATGCTCCGGTGCCAGCCGGTAGGCAGGAACCGCCACGCCCCCGCCAGCGCGCCGGGCGACGGCCGCGGCGAGTTCGAGATGGCTGCGCGGCGAACCGAGGCAGTAGCCGCCGCCGTGAAACCAGAGCAGGGTCCGCCCCTCCGTGCCGGAGGGGCCGGCGACGCGCAGGGCCGGCAGGTGGCCGAGCGGCCGATCCTCCGCCCGCGTCGCCGGATAGGGCGACAGGAGCCAGGAGACCCGCTCCAGCCGCGCCCTGGCATGGCGAACGTCATTCTCCCGCGTGATCCGCGGTTTCTCGACGGTGCGCAGCCAATAGTCGAGGGCGGTCAACTGCCAGGACATGGCGCCATCAGCGAGCCCGCCGCTCTATCGCTTCCCAGATCTTCGCGGTGACATTGCCGCCGTCGAACCGCTCCAGTTCCTGCAGTCCGGTCGGCGAGGTCACGTTGATCTCGGTCAGCCAGTCGCCGATCACGTCGATGCCGACGAAGATCTGCCCCTTCTCGCGCAGGAGCGGCCCGATCGCGGCGCAGATCTCGCGGTCCCGCTCGGTCAGCGCGACCTTCATCGGCGTGCCGCCCGCGTGCATGTTCGAGCGCGTCTCGCCGTCGAGCGGCACGCGGTTGATCGCGCCCACCGGCTCGCCATCGACGAGGATCACCCGCTTGTCCCCCGCGCTGACCGCCGGCAGGAATTTCTGCGCGATCAGAGGCTCGCGGTTGATGCCGGCGAAGAGTTCGTAGAGCGCGGTGAAATTGCGGTCGTTCGGATCGAGCCGGAACACCCCCGCCCCGCCATTGCCATAGAGCGGCTTGAGGATGATGTCGCCATGCTTGGCCTTGAAGGCGCGCAGGGCGCCGAGGTCGCGGGCGACCATCGTCGGCGGCGTCAGCGCGGGGAAGTTCAGCACCAGGAGCTTCTCGGGATAGTTCCGCACCCAGAAGGGATCGTTCACCACCTGCGTCCCCGGCCGCAACCGCTCGAGGACATAGGTCGTGGTGAGATATCCCATGTCGAACGGCGGATCCTGGCGCAGCCAGACCACGTCCCAGTCGGCGAGGTCGATCACCTCCTCCGCCCCCAGGGTGAAATGATCGCCCTTCACGCGCCGCACCTCGACCGGCCAGCCGCGCGCGGTCACCCGGCCCTCGTCGAAGGCGAGCTTGTCGGGCGTGTAGTAGAACAGCCGATGCCCGCGCGCCTGCGCTTCCTCCATGATGCGGAAGGTGCTGTCGGCGTCGATATTGATCTTGTCGATCGGGTCCATCTGGACGGCGACTTTCAGGGCCATCGGTCGTTCCTCGCCTGCGTTGCGCGCCAAGACATGGCCGAGCCGCCGCCGGGTGGCAAGGGCGCCTCCCTGTCTCGCGCGTCATACCGGATCCGCTTGATTGGTTCGGAACGCGATGTCTTCGCGGACCGCTCTTAAGGGGGCGCCAGTGGCGCGCCCGCGGTCCGCGCGCCCGGAGCAAGCTTGCGGAGG
>NZ_CALAGI010000097.1 GCF_937891315.1 uncultured Amaricoccus sp.
CGCCTCCGGGCCTCCGGCCCTCCAGCGATCGGCCCGGCCGAGGCAGTGCCTCGGCATTGTCGGGCCTGCGCCTCGCGTACCTTCGGCGCGCTTGGTCGGAAAGTCAACGAGATGGGCCGTTGGTATTAGCCACCAGACGATTCCGTCTGGCTGGATATTGCTCTAACCGATCGCGGCCAGCGCCGGAAAGGTGTCGAGCAGCCAGAAGGACATTCTGGTAAAGCCGCCAGTCAGCATGAGCAGGCCGACGGCGAGCAGGAGCGCGCCCATCGCCCGCTCGATCAGCGCCATGTGGCGCTTCATGCCGGCCATCAGCGACAGCGCATGCCGCATGAAGAGCGCCGTCAGCAGGAAGGGCACGCCGAGCCCGGCGGCGTAGAAGGCCATCAGCAGCAGGCCGCGCTCCACCGACCCCTCCTGCGCCGCCAGCGACAGGATCGAGCCGAGCACCGGTCCGATGCAGGGCGTCCAGCCGAAGGCGAAGGCGAGCCCCAGCACATAGGCGCCGAGCGGCGTGCGGCCCGAGACCGGCGCGTCGATCCGGACCGAGCGATAGAGCAGCGGAATGCGCAGGACGCCGAGAAAATGCAGCCCGAAGAGCACGATCACCAGACCCCCGGCGACCGCCATCTCGCGCTGGTAGGCGAGGAACAGCCGCCCGAAGGCGGAGGCGGCGAGGCCGAGCAGCAGGAAGACCGTGGAGAGGCCGAGCACGAAGAACAGGGCGGCCTTGGTCACCTCGCGGTCGGCCGAGGTACCCTCGCGCAGATCCTCCATCGTGGCGCCGGCCATGAAGGCGAGATAGGGCGGCACGATCGGCAGCACGCAAGGTGAGAGAAAACTGAGCACGCCCGCGATGCCGGCCACCAGGAGCGCCGGCGCCAGCGAGGCGTCCCAGAGGTCGATGCCGAACATGCGTTTCACCCGTCGCGAACCGGCACCCTAGCGGGTTTCGCCGAGCGCGTCACCACGCCGCGGCGTCACATTGGCGTGGACAGCGGCGTCGCGGACCGCTAGCCGGATCGGCATGGACCGCGATCAGGATGCCCAGAACCCGGACGCCGAACTCGACGCGCGGGGGCTGCTCTGTCCCCTGCCGGTCCTGCGCGCGCGCAAGCGGCTGGCGGCGATGGCACCGGGCGCGGTACTGCGGGTGCTGGCCGACGATCCCGCGGCGCGGATCGACATGCCGCATTTCTGCGCCGAAGCCGGACATGAGTTCCTCGCCGACCTCGCGTTCGAAGGCTCGGCGCGGAGCTACCTGATCCGGCGGAGCGCCGACGCCGGACAGCCGGTCCCGCGTCAGAGATAGAAGTCTTCCGCCGTATAGGCCGAGGCCCGGACGGCGCCGTCGGCGATGCGGATGTCGAGGTCCGGCGCCGCGTCGCGGTCGATATTGCCGTAGACATGGGTGACCGAACCTTCGTTCGCCAACCAGAGCCGGCCCGTCCCCTTGCCGTCGCCGAAGACGAAGGCCTGATCGCCGTTCCGCGTGGAGTTCGCATCGATGTCGCGCAGGTCGATCCGGTCGCCCGGCGCCGCGCCGGGAGCGTCGAAGGCCGCGCCGCCATCACCGGCGGAGAGGATGTCGCTCCGCCCCGGCCTTGACCAGGCGGCGGAGGTGAATTCGAACCGGTCGGCCCCGGCCCCGCCGATCAGCCGGTCGGCGTCGTGCCCGCCGTCGAGCCAGTCGTCGCCAGCGCCACCGCGCAGCCGATCGACATCGTCGCCGCCGAACAGCGTGTCACGGCCCTCCGCGCCGTTCAGCCGGTCATCGCCCGGCCCGCCTTCGAGGCGGTTGCGCGCGACATTGCCGGTGATCGCGTCCGCGCCGGCGCCACCGATCGCATTCTCGATCAGGGAGCGCGGATCGTCCTTGTATCGCAGGGCGTTGAACACGTTCGCCCGGGCATAGCCATCATTCCGGCCGCCACCGAGATAGGCCAGTTGCCACTCGGAAAAGGTCGAGTGCTTGCCGGGCGCCAGATTGATCACCATGTCGGTGCCATAAGCCGAGAGGTCGTAGGTATCGACGCCGCCGCCATCCCAGATGGTCGAGAAGATCCGATTGTCGCCCGGCGTCAGCGCCACCTCGCCGTTCACGGTCATCTCGCCGCTGCGCGGGCTCCAGTGATAGATCGTGGCATCGGCGTTCGTCGTGAAATCCGCGCCGTAGAGGTACTGAAGCGCGGCGATGTCGAGCATCATGTAGGTCTGCGGATAGCCGATGCGCTCGTTGGTGTAGCCGTCGGTCGGGCCGCCGATATAGGACCGGTAGGTCATGACCGAATATTCGAGGGAATCGACATTCGCCGGCAAGGCGCCGTGATCGACCTTCTCGTGGCCGTGCTTCAGCCCGAGCGTATGGCCGAGCTCGTGCAGGGTGGTCTGGTAGTCGTAGTTTCCGGCGACCGGGAAACGGCCGGAGCCGCCGAAGAACGCATCGCCGGCCAGTTCGTCATAATCGGGCGGAAAGGCATAGGCGGTCTCGGGATCGCTGGAATTGGCGAAGCGAATCGTCGCGCCGCCGGGCGCCGCGGCGGCGTAGCCGATGCCGAGGTTGGTGAAGCCTTCGACCGAAAGGCCGGCGGCGCCCGGCGGCTGGTCAAAGGGATCCGCGTCGAGCGCGGTCCGCGCCACGCGGAGTTGGTCCTCCGACACATGGCCGAGATCCGGGAGCGGCCAGGGATAGTCGGACTGATAGTCCGACGCGCCGTCGGGGTCGCCATAGGTGATCCGGTTGCCATACCATTTGTAGTAGGTGAGCAGGCCGTCGATGCGCGGATCGGACGATTCGGTGAAGGTGATCACCTTGGTCGGCGCGCCGGATGCCAACGGATCCCGGGACGCCGACGAAACGGAAAGGCTCACTGACTACACCCCCTCAAACTTCATCGACGGGCGCGGCGGGCGCCATGACGTCGATGTCGCGGGCGGAAAATCCTCGCCCCTTCGCATGCCGCGCCCCAGACCACCCCCGGCGCGGGCGCCGCCAACCCTCGGGTCGCGCGACGCTAGACCGCGACATAGGGCAAGCGCGCGGAGGGGTTCAAGGCCAGGCGGACGGCCCCCGGGCGCAACCGGCGGGATTGTGCCCGACGAGCAACGGCGCCCGCCCCGCGGGTCGACAGGCCGGCCCGTCGGAAACGCGACCGGCCACCCCGACGCCGACTCGTTGAACGCGAGGTTTTATTAACCAAGATTGGGCAGCCTTCGCGCCAATCAGGAGGCGCGCATGGCACGGGATTCGCGACGGGATTCGGACCGGGAGTCGGGGCCCGGCTCCGGACGTAACTACGGACGGGACTTCGGGCGGGGCTCGGGCTTTTCGGAGGAGGCGCTGCGCGGTCTCGCCGACTTCGACCGCAGGCTGCCACCGGCCGAGGCCTATGCTCGCGACCCCGGTCCCGAGCGCGTCGCGCCGGAGCCGGCGGCGCACGGCCCGTCGCCGCGGCCCGAAGGCTACGCGCGGCCGCACTACTGGGGCCACCGCGAGCGGCTGCGCCAGCGCTTCCTGGCCGGCGGACACGCGGCGATGCCGGAATATGAACTGCTGGAGCTCCTGCTCTTCAATGCCATCGGCCGGGTCGACGTGAAGCCGCTCGCGAAAACCCTGCTCAGTACCTTCGGCGACCTCAATGGCGTGATCGCGGCGTCCGAGGCGCGGCTGATGCGCGTCGAGGGCGTGACGCCGAAGGTCTATCTGCAATTGCGGCTGATCGAGGCGGTGTCACATCGGATGGCGAAGGCCAAGGTGATGCGGCGCGAGGTGATCGGGTCCTGGGACGCGCTGATGTCCTATTGCAAGACGGTGATGGCCTATCGCGACACCGAACAGTTCCGCATCCTGTTTCTGGACACCAAGAACACGCTGATCGCCGACGAGGAACAGGCCAAGGGCACCGTCAACCATGTGCCGGTCTATCCGCGCGAAGTCGCGAAGCGGGCGCTGGAGCTGGGCGCGACGGCGATCATCCTGGTGCACAACCATCCGTCGGGCGATCCGACGCCGAGCCAGCCGGACATCGACATGACCGAGGCGATCGACGCGGCCTGCCACGCGATCGGCGTCGAGGTGTTCGATCACATCATCATCGGCAAGGAACGGGACGCCTCCTTCCGCTCGCTCGGCCTCATCTGATCGTTCGCGCCCGGGCGCGCTGTTGTTCGCGCGTGCCGCGGTCGGGCGAAAGCGGATCGGCGAAACCGCGAAGCGCCGAGGAGGCATGCCGCTCGACCAGATAGTGATCGAAGAGCGGCAGGCTCGCCCCGCCGAGCGCGCGGGCGACGGGGCCGATCGAGCCGGGCAGCAGGAGCGGCGCGTCGATGCCCGAGAGATCGAGCCGGCCGAGTTCCTCGCCGACCGCGCGCAGCAACCGCTGCTGGATCTCCACGGTGAAGGCGCCGTCGATCACCGCCGCCTCGACATCGATCGTGGCGCTGGCGGCGACGATGGCGTGGGCGATGCCACGCGCCGCGGTGGCGAGCCACGCGTCGAGATGTTCGCCGAACACGTTCCAGTCGGCCGTCGGGTCGTAGAGCGCGGCGATCGGCAGGCCGGCGGCGACGAGGCGGCGCTCAAGCAGGACCAGCGAGCCCTGGTTGATCAGCTGCTCCATCCCGCCCTTTCCGTCCGGCACCGGCATCGAGCCGAGCGCGGCCGCGTTGCCGGTGCGGCCAGTGAACAGTCCGCCGTTCAGCACGAGGCCGCCGCCGATGAACGTGCCGATGTAGAAATAGAGGAAATCGCGCAGACCCGAATTGTCGCCGAAGGCGAGCTCGGCGCCACAGGCCGCCGTGGCGTCGTTCTGCAGATAGACGGGATAGGGCAGGACGGCGGCCAGCTCCGCCCGGATATCGACATGCCGCCAGGGCGCGAGATCGGCGACCGGCGCGCCCACCGCCTCGGCCCATTCCCAGAGCGCGAAGGGCTGGGCGACGCCGATGCCGGCGATGCGATCGGCCCGCGGTCCCAGCAGCTCGGCGCAGGTCCGCGTCTCTTCGATGATATGGGCGATGGCTTCGGCCGGCACCGGATAGGCATAGGTGAAACCGACCCGGCGGCGAATGGCGCCGACGAAATCGACCAGCACGATGTCGAGGCCGCGGCGCCCGATCTTGACGCCGATGAAGAAGGCGCCGTCCGGGTTGATCGACAACGGCACGGACGGCTGGCCGACGCGGCCGCGCAGCGGCTGGCCCCGACGCAGCAGCCGGTCGGCTTCGAGATGTCGCATGATGACCGAGACGGTCTGCGCGGACAGGCCGGTCATGCGGGCGATGTCGGTCTTGGCGAGGCTTCCATGCTGCCGGACCAGCGTCAGCACCAGCCGCTCATTATAGGCGCGCATTCCCGCCTGATTGGTTCCGCGCTGGATCGGCAGGACGCCGTCGTCGCTAACGCCCTCTTCCATACCCGATGCCATGGCCGGCGCATCCATCCCTTGCCTGGCCGATCATCGCGCCGGCGCCGGACCGACTTTAGGGTAGAATAATAAATCAGAGTGATTTATTTATTGACAGAAGGACGGGAATCAGGTCTTGTTGCGCCAAGCCGGGCGGATTGTGATCCGGTGGAACCGATGGGAAGGAAACCAGCATGAAATCAGGAACCCTGAAGGGGGGGCTTCTGGCCGCCGTTGCGCTGGGCGCTCTGGCCGCGGCGCCGGCGTTCGCGGCGGACGTATCGGCCTGCCTGATCACCAAGACCGACACCAATCCGTTCTTCGTCAAGATGCGCGAGGGCGCGACGGCCAAGGCCGCCGAACTCGGCGTCACCCTGTCGAGCTACGCGGGCAAGGTCGACGGCGACAACGAATCCCAGGTCGCCGCGGTCGAGACCTGCGTCGCCAACGGCGCAAAGGGCATCCTGATCACCGCCTCCGACACCGCGGCGATCACCCCCGTGCTGCAGACCGCGCGCGACGCCGGCGTGCTGGTGATCGCGCTCGACACCCCGCTCGAGCCGGCCAGCGCGGCGGACGCCACCTTCGCGACCGACAACTTCCAGGCCGGCCTGCTGATCGGCGAATGGGCCAAGGCGACGCTCGGCGACAAGGCGGCCGACGCGAAGATCGCCTTGCTCGACCTCGCCATCAGCCAGCCCTCGGTCGACGTGCTGCGCGACCAGGGCTTCCTGCAGGGCTTCGGCGTCGACCTCAAGGATCCGAACAAATGGGGCGACGAGGATGATCCCCGCGTCGTCGGCCACGACGTGAGCGGCGGCAACGAGGAGGGCGGCCGCAAGGCGATGGAGAACCTGCTCATCACCGAGCCTGACATCAACCTGGTCTACACCATCAACGAGCCGACCGCGGCGGGCGCCTTCGAAGCGCTGAAGGCGGTCGGGCGCGAGGGCGACGTGCTGATCGTCTCGGTCGACGGCGGCTGCCCGGGCGTCACGAACGTCAAGGAAGGCGTGATCGGCGCCACCTCGCAGCAGTATCCGATGCAGATGGCGGCGCTCGGGATCGAGGCGATCAAGACCTTCGCCGAGACCGGCGAGAAGCCGGCCCCGACCGAGGGCAAGGAGTTCTTCGACACCGGCGTCACGCTGATAACCGACAAGCCGGCCGAAGGGGTGGATTCGATCGATACGGCCAAGGGCCTGGATCTCTGCTGGGGCTGATGCCGGCCCCGGGCGGTTGACGGACGGCGCCGGGCGCCGTCCCCGGGCGCGGCGGCGCGTGGCGCCGCGCCCGTTTCAGTGTATGCTCCGCGTCAAAACATAGCCAATGGGGAGGTCTGAAATGGCCGTGGGAGATTCGTCGACCTCGTTCGAGGCGGCAGCCGCAGGAAGTCCGCAGGCCGTGGCGCAGTTCGAGGACGAACGCACCTCGCTGCTGCACAAGATCCAGAACTGGCTGCATCAGACGCCGTCGGCCGTGCCGATGATCGTGCTGCTGCTGTCGGTCGCCATCTTCGGCCTCGCCGCCGGAAACTTCTTTCGCACCGGCACGCTCAGCCTGATCCTGCAGCAGATCGCCGTCGTCGGCATCCTCGGCTGCGCCCAGTCGATCGTGGTCCTGACCGCGGGCATCGACCTCTCGGTCGGCGCCATGGCGGTGTTCACCTCCGTCATCATGGGCACCCTCACCTTCCGCTGGGGCATCCCGACACCGATCTCGATCCTGGTCGGCCTCGCCGCCGGCACGGCGATGGGCGCCGCCAACGGCTTTCTCGTCGCGCGGATGAAGCTGCCGCCGTTCATCGTGACGCTCGGCACCTGGCAGATCATCCTCGCCGCGAACTATCTCTACTCGGCCAACGAGACCATCCGCAGCCAGGACATCGCAGCGAACGCCCCGCTGCTGCAGCTCTGGGGCTGGACCTTCAAGATCGGCGTGACGACCATATCGCTCGGCGTGGTGCTGCTCGTGATCATGGTGCTGATCATGGCCTATGTCCTGAAGCACACCGCCTGGGGCCGGCATGTCTACGCCATCGGCGACGACGCCGAGGCGGCCAAGCTCTCCGGCGTGGAAGTCAAGAGGACGCTGATCCAGGTCTATGCGCTGGCGGGTTTCTTCTGCGCCATCGCCGGCTGGGTGATGATCGGCCGCTTCGGCTCGGTGTCGCCCTCGGCCTCGACCGGCGTGCTCGGCAACATCCAGTCGATCACCGCGGTGGTGATTGGCGGCATCTCCCTCTTCGGCGGGCGCGGCTCGATCCTCGGCATGTTCTTCGGCGCGCTGATCGTCGGCGTGTTCGAACTCGGCCTCAGGATGCTCGGCACCGACCCGCAATGGACCTACCTCCTGATTGGCGCGCTCATCATCGGCGCGGTGGCGATCGACCAGTGGATCAGAAAGGCCTGATGACATGACCGAACCGGTTCTCAAGGGACGCAACCTCGTCAAGCGCTACGGCAAGGTCACCGCGCTCGACCACTGCGACTTCGATCTCCTGCCCGGCGAGATCCTCGCCGTCATCGGCGACAACGGCGCGGGCAAGAGCTCGCTGATCAAGGCGGTCTCCGGCGCGGTGGTGCCGGACTCGGGCGAGATCTGGCTCGACGGCAAGCAGGTCAGCTTCGCCTCCCCCATCGAGGCGCGGGCCGCCGGGATCGAGACGGTCTACCAGACCCTCGCGATGTCGCCGGCGCTGTCGATCGCCGACAACATGTTCATGGGCCGCGAGATCCGCAAGCCGGGCTTCCTCGGCGACTGGCTGCGCATGCTCGACCGCGGCGCGATGGAGAAGTTCGCCCGCGACAAGCTGACCGAGCTGGGGCTGATGACGATCCAGAACATCAACCAGGCGGTGGAGACCCTGTCGGGCGGCCAGCGCCAGGGCGTCGCGGTGGCGCGCGCCGCCGCCTTCGGCTCGCGCGTGGTCATCCTCGACGAGCCGACGGCCGCGCTCGGCGTCAAGGAGAGCCGCAAGGTGCTGGAGCTGATCCAGACCGTGCGCAGCCGCGGCATGCCGGTGATCCTCATCAGCCACAACATGCCGCATGTGTTCGAGGTGGCGGACCGCATCCACATCCACCGCCTCGGCAAGCGGCTCTGCGTGATCCGGCCGCAGGACTACACCATGTCGGACGCGGTGGCCTTCATGACCGGCGCGAAGGAGCCACCCGCCGAGGCGCTCGCCGCGTGACACGCGGGATAGAGACGCTCGCTTCCGATCTCCGGGAGCGGGCGCATGGACAGGATCGTTTCATCATCGCCATCGCCGGCCCCCCCGGGGCCGGCAAATCCACGTTTTCCGACGCGCTCTTCGCCGCGCTGGACCGGCGCGAGCCAGGCGCCGCCGTGGTGGTGCCGATGGACGGCTACCATTTCGACAATATTGTGCTCGGCGAACGCGGCCTTCTCGCGCGCAAGGGCGCGCCGGAGACCTTCAACGTCTCCGGCCTCGCCTGCGACCTCGGGCGTATCCGCGCGGGCGGTGGCGAGGTCGCGGTTCCGGTCTTCGACCGCGCCCTCGATCTCGCGCGCGGCAATGCCCGCTTCGTGCGCCCGGCCCACCGGCTGGTGCTGGTCGAGGGCAACTACCTGCTGCTCGACGCGCCGCCCTGGAACGCGCTGGCGCCACTGTTCGACCTGACGCTGATGCTGCGCGTGCCGGAGGCCGAGCTGCGGCGGCGGCTGGTCGAGCGCTGGCTGACCCACGGCCTCGACGCCAGCGCCGCGCTGACCCGGGCCGAGGAAAACGATATCGCCAACGCCCACCTGGTCCTCGCAGGCTCGCGTCCCGCCGATATCGCCTGGGGGTGATTCGCGACGGTCGCCGAGCATTCGCGGCGACGGTCTCGCGGCCTCCCGGCGGCCTCCCAGATGGGCATCGAGGTTTTCCGGTTCAGTTCAGGGGCCTACGGGACGCTTCGAATACGGACCCGTTCAACGGACGGGCGCGGCGCGCGGCAAGACTGCATCACTGCCCGGAAAACGCTCACGCACAGGGGTCCGCCTGCGAATTCTGGTTGATTTTGTACGAATGACTCGGGAATAACCTTGGTTGCGTCAAATGCGAAAGCCTTCGCGCGGTTTTTTTGAGTATCGATTGACGAGTTCCAAGTTTGCTCGCCGGAGGAGAGGACCAACCTCCGCGGACCGTGAGGTTCGCGGTGCCGGGTGGCGGATGTCCGATTGATCGAACACCCGCCTTGTCGGCTGCCAGGACGACCTGTGTGTGAGGGGTAGGGTGGTCGCCGCGGCCCCGTGATCTCTGCTTAAGGGATCATGGGGCCATTAACGCCGACGTGGCGCGGTTTCGCAATATCATAAATCCGGCCGGGGTTCGGCCCGGCTGGCTTCGAGCCAACGGCCCGCGCGCGCCCGGCTCTTGGCATTTTCTCGCGAAATCAACCGGTTCACCGGCAGATCGCAACTGTTGTTCCGACGCCACGTTTTGCGAAGATCGCACGGACCACGTGGAACCAGCGGAAATCCGCCGAACAGCGGCGCGCCTCGTGGCCCCTGAACCGCCGCGATCCGCGCCGCCGGAGGACACATCCTCGCCCCCCGCCGCCCCCGCCGGGGCGAGAAGTCCGCGCGACCGCGCCATCCGCCATATCGAGGGGCGCGATCCCCCTTCGCGCCGACTCCGGCGTGATCAGGCCGCCGATCAAGCGCCGCGCCAGACAAATCTTGTATAAATCAACACTTTAAGGAGATCTGGCGGACTGGGGAGGATTCGAACCCCCGACCCCTTGATTCGTAGTCAAGTGCTCTATCCAACTGAGCTACCAATCCGTCGCGGCGGGACGTACTCTGGTGGTCGACGTTTTGCAAGGCCGAACGTAAGCGATGGGGTGGACGCCCCCCGACGGCATCGGTGTGCCAAGGTAGCGGGTGTTGAAGCACCGCTACGAGGGGAGCGTCCATGAAAGAGGTTAGCATCATCGGCCTGGATCTGGCCAAGAACGTGTTCCAGGCGCATGGCGCCGCGGCGGACGGGTCGGTGGTTTTCCGGCGCAGGCTGTCGTGCTCCCAGCTGGTGAAGTTCTTCTCTGCGCAGCCGCCATGTCTGGTTGCGATGGAGGCCTGCGCCAGCGCGCACCATTGGGCGCGGACGATCGGGGCTCTGGGGCACACCGTCAGGCTGATCCCGCCGGCCTATGTGAAGCCCTTCGTGAAGCGGCAGAAGACCGACGCGGCGGATGCCGAGGCGATCGCCGAGGCGGCGGCGCGGCCGACGATGCGGTTCGTCGAGCCGAAGTCCGAAGAGCAGCAGGCTGCGGCGATGGCGTACCGGACCCGCGACCTGCTGGTGCGTCAGCGCACCCAGACGATCAATGCGCTCCGCGCTCATCTCGCCGAATATGGTGTGGTGGCGCCCACCGGCGTCGCGCATGTCGGCCGCCTCGCCGCTGTTCTCGAAGGGAGCGACAGCGAGCTGCCGGAGGCAGTGACGGCTCTGGGACGCATGCTCGTCGCGCAGATCGTGGCGCTGAGCGGGCAGATCGAGAAGCTGGACAAGGAGCTGCGCCAGCGTGCCGGCAGCGACGATGCGACCAGGCGGCTGATGACGATCCCCGGCATCGGGGCGATCACCGCCACGGCGCTCACCACCTTCGCGCCGCCGTCCGAGACCTTCTCCAAAGGGCGCGACTTCGCCGCCTGGGTCGGCCTCACGCCGCGCCAGCACTCGAGCGGCGGCAAGGAGCGGCTCGGGAAGACCTCGAAGATGGGCCAGCGCGACATCCGCCGTCTGCTGATCACCGGCGCCGTCGCTGTCGTGAGGTGGGCTGCCCGCAACGGCGCTCCCGAGGGGTCGTGGCTGGCGCGGATGATGGCGCGCAAGCCGCGGATGCTGGTCGCGGTGGCGCTGGCCAACCGCATGGCGCGGATCGCCTGGGCGCTGATGCGCAGCGAAGAAGTCTATCGGGATCCGGCGGCGGCGTAAGCCGCACCCGGGTTGACGTCGCGGATGTGAGCGGGGCGAAGGGAACGCAAGGGCAAACGGTCACGAGACCGGATCGGGCGAACCAGCTCCCGGACGAAGCGCCTCCGAGCGCGGGTAAGCGAAATGGTCCCGATCTGCATATCTCCATACAGGCCCGCGGCGACCAAGGCCGCATCTTTGAGGCCGGACACACGACCGCACCTGACCACATGCTCGACCGTTGCCAAGAAACCGCTTGCATCCCAGGGGGCGTCCACACACGTCCGGTGAGGTCGGCTTAGGCGCTTAGGCTGTTGCCGCGATGTTCCAAGGCAGCAGTTCGCCGATGCGGTTGATCGGGTGATCGGCAATGCGGGTTAGGACGTCGCGGAGGTAGCGTTCCGGGTCGAGACCGCTGAGCTTGGCGGTCTCGATGAGGGAGAGGATGCCGGCGGCGCGGTGGCCGCCCGCGTCGGAGCCGGCGAAGAGCCAATTCTTGCGTCCGAGGGCGACCGGGCGGATGGCGCGCTCGGCGGCGTTGTTGTCGATCTCGATGCGGCCATCGCCGAGGTATCGGCAGAGTGCAGGCCAGCGGGTGAGCGCATAGCGGATGGCCTGGGCGACTGCGCCCTTGGCGGGGACGCGGGCGAGGTCCGCCTCGAGCCGAGCCTTCAACGCCTCGACCTTCGGTGCGGCCCCGTCGTCGCGGGCACGGCGGCGGTCATCTGGTGGCATGCCGCGGACGCGGGCCTCCACGGCGTAGAGCTCGGCGATGCGGGCGAGGGCGTTCTCGGCGATCGGCGCCGGGCCGGCGGCGGCGAGGTCGAAGAACTCGCGGCGGACGTGGGCCCAGCAGGCGGCCTCGAGCACCCGGGGAGTGCCGTCAGGACCGCGGGCGCGGTAGATGTCGTTGAAGCCGGCGAAGCCGTCGGCATGCAGCACCCCGGCGAAGTCCTGCGGATGCGCCCTTGGATGCGCTCCCTTGCGGTCAGGGCTGTAGAGGTAGCAGGCGGCGGGCGGTGTCTCCGTGTCGCCGGTGGGCCGGCCGTCGCGGACATAGACCCAGAGGCGGCCCTCGCGGGCGCGGCCGCGGCCGGGGTCGAGCACCGGCATGGGCGTGTCGTCGCCGCGCAGCCGGTCGGCGGCGAAGACATGGGCGCGGAGCGCGTCGATCAGCGGCGCCATCAGCGCGGAGGTGCGGCCCACCCAGTCGGCCATGGTCGAACGGGCGATCTCCACGTCCTCGCGGGCGTAGATGTCGGACTGGCGGTAGGGCGGCAGGTGGTCGCAGTATTTGGCGCGGAGGACATGGGCGACGAGGCCGGGCCCGGGCTTGGCCCGCGCTCGATCGGCAGGCTCGGCGTCGGCGCCTGCGCCGGGGCGTCGCAGTCGCCGCAGGCGTAGCGGGGCCGGACGTGGCGGATGACGCGGAACGAGGCGGGCACGTATTCCAGCACCTCGGTGACGTCCTCGCCGCGCTTGCGCAGCGATCGGCCGCCGCGGTCCGGGCAGACCGGATCGGGCTCGTGGCGCACCTCCACCCGCGGCAGATGCGGCGGCGGGACCTGGCGGGCGGGCCGATCGGGCGCTGAGCGGACCGTCGGCGTCGTCGACGAAGCCACCGAGGCGGTCTCGGCCAAGGTCGCCTCGCCGTCCTCGAGCGCGAGTTCCAGTTGGGCGATCGCCCGGTCGAGCTTCTCCGAGGAGGCGCCGAACCGGGCCCGCTTCAGCGCGGCGAGCTGTGCCTTCAGCCGGTCGATCAGCGTGTCGCGCGAGAGCAGCGCGGCCGCCTGCGCCCGGACGATCGCCTGCGGGGCGGCGGGATCGGAAGGCAGCGCGTCGAGCCGGATGTCCATGACCGGAGTCTACCCGCGCATGACCTCCCGAGACAGCATTATCTCACGGAATCAGCGGGATAGTCAGGCAACGCGGCCCGGCGGCGCGCTCCAGGACGGCCGCCGCCAGTCGATCCCCTCCCAGAGCATCGCGAGCTGCGCCGCCGTCAGCCGCGCCACCCCGTCCGCCGGTGAGGACCAGGGAAAGCGGCCCTTCTCGAGCACCTTGTAGTAGAGGCGGAACCCCTGGCCGTCCCAGGTCAGCAACTTCAGCCGGTCGCCCCGGCGGCCGCGGAAGGCGAAGACCGCCCCCGAGCACGGATCCCGCCGCAAGACCTCCCGCGCCTTCGCCGCCAAGCCGTCGATCCCCTTGCGCATGTCGGTGGCGCCGCAGGCGAGGTAGGCTCGGACGCCGGTCCCCGGCCCGATCATGCCCGCTCCAGCGCCCGCGCCAGCCGGCACAAGCTGTCCGGGTCGATGTCGGGATCGACCCGCGGCCGACGGCCGCCGACCAGCGTCACCTCGACCGCCTTCGCCCGGCGCCTCGCCCTCGGCGCCGCCGGCCGGATCGACGCCTCGCTCATCTCCACCGGCAGAAAGACCAGCGGTGTCTCCGCAACCGCCGTTGCTGCGGCGTCCCTGAACAGCCGCCGCCAGGCATAGAGCTGCTGCGGACAGAGATCATGCCGCCGCGCCACCGACGCCAGGCTGATCTCGGGCGCATCGGCTTCGGCGAGGATCCGAAGCTTGTCCTCGTCGCTCCAGGTCCGGCGCCGCTCTCGTCCGAGGATCTCCGCCCGCACCATCCGTCCACGCTCACTTCGAAACCAATTGCGAAATTATACCAGCCGCCATAAGTCATGACACCTTCGCCCACGCTCGTCTGGAAACGGA